>JBDRPF010000001.1:0-35883 GCA_043827325.1 Pseudomonadota bacterium
CCTCCAGTACATTTTCAATACCCTTATTTGGGGAAAGCAAGCCGAAAGTGAGCAGCACCTTTTTGCCTTCCACGCCGAACTTGTCTTTGTAGAAGCTGGGATCAATAAAAGGCGTATCCGGAATGCCGTGATGGATAAAGACAATTTTATCCTTAGGCACGGCATAGATATCTTTGAGAAAGACAGATGCCTTACGGCTCATCACCACCAGTTTGTCGGACAGATCGGATAGCTTGCACATGACGGCACGATATTCCGGCGCGGGGTCCTTCAAAACCGTGTGTAGTGTAGTCACCACCGGCATGCGCAGATCACCCAATAGTTTCAGCAGATGGCTGCCGGCCGGACCGCCGAAAAGACCGTATTCATGCTGCACGCAGACAATATCCGTCTGACTGATATTGAGAAATTGAGACGCGATGCTGTAATCGCTCAATTTGTTCTGGTTGATCTCAAAGCGCACTTTTTCAGGGTATGCATATCCCTCGGGCTTGTCGTTCATGGCCACCGCCCAGTTGTAAATATCGGGGGCTTCCGCTGATAAGCCTTCAACCAGGTCCGTGGTGAAGGTTGCGATACCGCACTGGCGGGGCAGATAGCTACCGATGACGGCAACCGAATCGATTCCCTCATAATACTTAAGAACAGATGACATGACACACTCCTTCTTGTGGCTACGTGCTTCCCCTCAATCAGCCTGGTGATGATAATCGGAAGGCTTTTTCGGCTCGGCATTTTTTTAAACAACTTCTATCGATTGCCTCATCATTTGGAAGTAATTATGGAGATACCTTTTCAGGTTCGGTTGTATTCTTTTCCTCGGGCGGTATGAACGGCTTCCATGCCTTCCCATTGATGGATGGTGTAGATATGGATTCCATGCGGTTCGATCAAAAGGCTCTTTGTCCCCAGTAAAACGCCGAACATTGCGGACCTTAAATGGAGATCAAAATCTTTTCGCGTTTGCCACTACTCGAGAAGGTTCAGAAAATTTTTATCTTCGATATTACAAAAAAGAGCATAGCTCAGACAGCCCGCCTCTTTTTCCATTGACCTAACGTTCGTGCAACAATGTCAAAACTCAAGTATAGCTTGCATTTTATTCGTAACACTTGCAAAATTCCACTATAGGGATTGTATACGATACCTCCCAATTGACACAAGGGATTTTTATGCGCATCGGAATCTGGACAGACCGGATCGATCCAGGGTGGCTTATGCCGGAATTTTCAATTGTATCGGTGATGGATCATGCACAAGATGTAGGGGTGTCCCATACATCGATTGCGGTTGCGATAGCTTGCAAGTACCTGGGTTCAATTGAAATTGAGATACGGTAATATCGTATCACAAAAATTACAACCCGCACCATTTTGGGTTTAGTTTGCCATAAACCCAACCATCAGGAAGTTCATGCCGATTACATACATCGAATCATCTAATGATATCTACCCAATTCTGTTCAGAATTTGAAAGCAACTCGCAGTCACAAGAACCACCCTTGCCGTTCGGCCATCTGAAGGCCTTGTCAGCTCGGGGCCCTCGACTTCCCAACCAGATATTTATATCCTCATATCGCTTTTCGCATCGTAGAAGATGTTGTCCGGCTCCTGACCGCTCAGATGCATCCGGAAGGCGTCCACCATGGCACCGGCGATGATCTGGTTTGACATGATGACGGAGGGCTCGGTGCGGTAGGTGCATGCGGCTTTTTCTCTCCAGCCTGTTTCGGTTTTCCGCTTGTCGACAATATCGTAGAGGCCCAGCAGCTCTGCCGGTGTAGGGTTATCTTTTTGGGGGTTGAAGACAACAACCTGGCCGGCTTCGGGATCGGTCCCTCCGCTGATCAGGATTTTTTTTTGCGACCGGCATTTCTCGCTTAATATGATTCGGGTCTCAAAATTGTCAACGCAATCGAGAATCGCATGATACGGCGAAATGTCTGTGTCTTCTTTGAAGAAGGCAACGATCGAATCAGCCCGGATATTGAAAAAATGATTCAACCTGCGGACCAGTGCCTCCGCTTTGCTGGTTCCGACCGAATCATAGAAGAAAACCTGCCGGTTTAGATTGGTGACATCCACCACGTCGGGGTCCATAAACGTGATGTGCCTGAATCCGGAATATGCGAGACCGAGACCCGCAAAAATGCCCAGCGCTCCGGCACCGACAACCAGGATGCGCCGGGTGTTTTCAATCGGTGCCAACTTTTTTCTGCCGTACGAAATCACCTCGTCGGACACGTTTCGGTTCATCAGGATGTTCTTTGTTTCCTCCAGGGCCAGACCGGAGACCATGATGTTCAACACGCCGTCGCGAAAATGTTCGTTCGGCAGATTGTCCGGCGAAATCATGGTCTCAAGTTCATTCCATTCCCTCCCTTTCATGTAGGTAAAGACCTTAAAGCCCTGTACGCCGTCCTGTTCGCAACCGAATCCTCTGATTACGGGTATATTCTCTCGGAAGCCTTTTTCCAGGATTAATTTGTTTGCCAGTCCGTAATAACTTAAATCAACCAGGAGGTCACACCCGTCGAACACGCCGTCCATAACCGGGTGGGTATAGTAGCCTTCGATGTGCGTGATGTTGACGCGCGGATTCACTTTCTCCGCGGTTTCACTTAAAATCTTGTCCAAAACCGGCGCAATGACGACCAGGTTGTTGATGCCGAGGGCCGATGCCGACATCAGGTAAAGGGAGGCCAGAAGGTCATCGTCTCCCACAACGCCGATTTTTGCGCGGGAAAGGGCCTTTTGATCCCAACCCGCTATGCGGAGCTGCCTGTCCAGTCTTTTTTCACTCATCACCGGAGTCGCTCCTTTACATCGCTCTCTTCGATCACAAGCTCTCCGGTGTAGGATCCGGGGAGGTTGTACATGTCTTCTATCAAAATGCGGTGGAGAATGCTCGTCAAACCGCGGGCGCCTATTTTTTCCCGCTCGGCCCGGCGTGCGACTTCCGTCAACGCTTCGTCCGTGAATGTCAGGTTGATTCCCCATGCGTGAAGGTCGTTGGTGAAGGCCGTCAGCGGGCTGTCTTCACTTTTGATCATGATGTCCTTCAGGTCCGTTTTCGTCAGCGGGTCATATATGACTTTTACCGGGAATCTTCCGATCAGCTGTCTTTCCATACCGTATGCGACCAGGTCGTCGGGCATGAGGTAGTCCTGCCAGTCTCCTGAATAACCGTGTTTGGCCATGCGCTTTTGAACAATATCGTCAATACCTTCATACGCACCGCTTGCGATGAACAGGACATGTTTGGTAGAGAGAAGTATCCGTTCTCTCCCGATGTCCACGGTATTTTCCATTCCCTCAATCAGCTTCAGGAGACCTTTTTGAACGCCTTTTCCGGAAACGTCCTTCAGGACGACGGCTTCGGCTGCGATCTTGTCGATTTCATCCAGATAAACCATTCCCATTTGTGCGACGTGCGGGTTCCCACCGGCGATCAAGAGAAGATCCACCAAAATATCATTGGCATTCTGCCCCACGTATCCCACTTCGCTAAATCGGGTTAAATCTTCCGCAAGGAATGGTACGCCGACCAGTGCAGAGGCGGTTTCGCTGGTGTATGTTTTACCGCAACCGGTGGGCCCGATGATCAATATATTTGCCTTGGGTGTCCGGGTGTTCCGGAGCGCCAGGTCAACGTCTCCCTCGGTTTCAACCATCGCCTGTTTGAGCGCCGTGCTGAGCCTCCTGTAGTGGAAGGCGATTGCGGTAGCGATGACTTTTTTCCCTTTTTCCTGCCCGATAACAAACCGGTCCATTTCCGCTTTCAGATCAGCGGGTGTCTTGTCAAATTCGATGATATTTTTTACGGCTTCGTCGACCTGCCGCTCTCTCAGCTCCCGAATTTTTTCTGCGATGCGCTGTTTTTTGTGGTCTGACATGTTGTTGCGCATTTTTTACCTCTAAAGTTGAGTGCGGTTCTTTTCAATGCCGTTAACGAAGGCTTCCAGCATCTCAATCCGAACCGGGGCTGGGTCGGCCCTTGTCGGTTCAACCGGGGAAACCTCGATTCTCTTTTCGGGCACCTCCGCCGGCCGCTGTTTTAAATCTCTTATTTTCTCTTTGGCAAATTCGCACAGCAACAGTGTTTCGAGGTGGTGGCGCGCAAGTGTTTCGGGTGATAGAGAGGGGTTCCGAAGAAAAAGAGAACGGGACAGAAGTATCTCGTCCAATGAATTCGCAAAATGAATATACGGGCTTTCGACGCTGTTCATTATTTTTTTTGTCACACGGTACTCGTCCCGGGTCAAGAGTGAAAACAAAGGGATCTCCAGTCTCGGTTTTAATTTGATCCTGTCGAATTCAACGTCCCCGCCGGACAATTCATATCTAAAATTCTCAAGCTTCTCTAAAAAATCATCGGCCGGCTTATAGGATTTGACGATGGCGCCGATTCTGTTAAAGAGCGTCTGTTTATACGGCTCTTTTTTCTTTTTTTCTTTCCGGTCACTTCTGATGTGTTGCAGCAGATTCATATTCCTGTTACCGCGATACGTTCAAACAGCGCCTCCTTCCTGAGGCCGAATGGCCCGGATCGGTACGTAAAGGTATTTTTCTCCGGCTTCCGTCTGTTCAACCACGGCGTATTCGATTGCCATGCTGTCGATACCCTGTCCCCTGCACAAAAGCCTTCCGCCGTTGAGCTGCCGGTCGATATCTTCCAGTATCTGCTGTTCTTCGAGGGTCAAGTTCTTTCTGGCCAGTACCTTGTCACACAATTTTCGAAGGGTCCTGCCCTCGTAACTGCCGGGCTGGTGCACGTCGATTAAGCCTTCGCTCGCGTGCCCCGGCAGAATTTCCAGAACAAGCGGCAACAGTTGTTCTATCACGTCGGCTTCAAGAACTTTTTTGGGTTTCGGGTCTTCCATGTCGGCAAACCTCCTTAAATCTTTTCACAGCAGGCACATTACTCCGCGTCCAGGCCAAAGGCGGTGTGGAGTACGCGTACCGCAAGTTCCGTATATTTTTCTTCGATAATGCATGAAATTCTGATTTCCGATGTACTGATCATGAGGATGTTGATGTTTTCCCGGGCCAGGGTGTTGAACATTATTGATGCCACTCCGGAATGGTTTCTCATCCCGACGCCGACAACAGACACCTTCGCAATGTTATCATCCCCCAGAACATCCTCGGCGCCGATTTCTTCGGCGGTCTTTCTTTCTATCCTCATCGCTTCCGTGAAACTTCCTCTCGGAACCGTGAATGTAAGATCCGTTTGTCCTTCCGCCCGCGTGTTCTGAATGATCATATCGACAACAATACCCGCTTCAGCGATGGGCGTAAAAATTTTCGCAGCAATTCCCGGTTGGTCCAAAACCTTTTTCAGGGTTATTCGGGCCTGGTCCTTGTCGTGTGTAACCGCGGAAACAACCAAGCTCTCCATGCCGGAATTTTCGTTGACAACCATGGTTCCCTCCTCTTCAGAAAATGATGACCTCACGTGTATGGGGACGTTATATTTTTTTGCAAACCCCACGGAACGGATCTGCAGGACTTTCGCGCCGAGGCTGGCCATGTTCAGCATCTCGTCATATGAAACGGCGGAAATTTTTCTGGCTTTTTTGCAGATATTGGGGTCCGCGGTATAGATGCCGTCCACGTCCGTATAAATTTCACACACATCGGCTTTCAGCGCGGAGGCGATTGCAACCGCGGATGTGTCCGATCCACCGCGTCCGAGTGTCGTAATATTGCCGTTGACATCGCAGCCCTGGAATCCGGCGACGACGACTATTTTTCGATTTTTGATTAGCTTGTTAATGCGTTCTGCGCCGATGTCTATTATACGGGCATTTCCGAAAGAACAATCCGTAACAACCTGCGCCTGATGTCCCATCAGCGATTCTGCGGGGTAGTTCATGGTGTGCAGGGTCATGGCCAGCAGAGAGGCCGTTGTCTGTTCGCCGGTGGCGAGCAAAACATCCAGTTCACGTTTGTCGGGTGATTGGCTGATTTTTTTTGCCATGTTTATCAGGCTGTCCGTAACCCCGGCCATTGCGGAAAGGATGACAACCACATCGTCGCCCTTGTCATAGGTTTTCGCAACCCTTTTCGCGACGTTTCGGATCCTGTCAAGATCAGCGACTGACGTTCCGCCGTATTTTTGTACGATTAATCCCATGCTTGCTCCTTGTTCGATACATTAGTTAGTCTGTTTCATTTTTTTCAAACCCTTTTAGCAGATTGACGCCCCTGTGTCCATATGCTGTCAGGCGGATTTTTCGGATTTCACCGTTTGGCACTTCAAAATGTACGGCAATATATTCCGCGGAGAAGTCTTCCCGGATTCTGTCCGCCCATTCGATCGCCACGACACCGTCGCCGCCAAGTATTTCATACAAACCGATGTCTTCGAAATCGAAGATGTTCCCCAGGCGGTAAAGGTCGACATGAAAGAGGGGGTGTCGCCCGGGATATTCATTGATCAACGTGTAACTCGGACTGGTCACGTAATAACCGGAAGGAACGTCAAGACCCCTTGCGAGTCCCTGGACAAACACGGTTTTTCCGCTTCCGAGGCCGCCGTAGAGGGCGACAACCGTTCCGGCGTCAACCTGCCGGCCGACACGCCGGCCAAACCGGCGGGTTTCCCCGGGAGACCGGGTTGTTATCTCGATTTGAAAATAGGGGATGATGGGCTCGGAAACCATTTTTAACTGTGGAAGAGAAGTTTGCCTATCTGTTCAGGCACAGTGTTCATAACCTCGGAGGCAAGAAAACCGATGGGGCCAACGGTCTTCGCAAGAGCGTCAGCCGCGGCGCCGTGCAGGTAGACGCCCGCATGCGCGGCCGATTCGGGTGACAGACCCTGAACGACCAGCCCTGCGATGACTCCCGTCAGCACATCGCCCATTCCGCCGGAGGCCATTCCGGAATTGCCCGTCGGGTTGATAAAGACGCTGCCGTCCGGATGTGCAATGACGGTTCTCGCACCTTTCAGCACCAGGTGGACATTGAACTCCCCGGCGAATTCCCTGGCACAGTTTATGCGGTCATTTTGAACAGCACGGGATGTTTTGCCCGTGAGCCGTGCCATTTCTCCGGGGTGCGGCGTCAATATGACCGGTCCGGTCCGATTTTTCAATATCTGAGTCTGTCCGGAAATACAGTTGAGGCCGTCGGCGTCAATGACCATGGGTGTCTTGACTTCCCGAACGATGCGCTGAACCAGTGTTCTGGTGCGATCGGACACGCCGATTCCGGGGCCCAGGGCGAGCCCTTTTTTGTCGGATAGGAGTTCCATAATGATATCAAAAGATGTTTCATCCAACATGCCCCCATCTGTTTCCGGAAGCGGGTATGTCATGGCTTCGACAACCCGGGTTTCCAGAACCGGATTTAAACTTACGGGTATCCCGAGCGTGACGAGTCCTGCACCCGCCCGCATGGCCGACATGGCCGTGAGTGCCGCGGCTCCGGTTTTTCCCGTGGAGCCTGCAACAACGAGAAGATGGCCGGTGTTGCCTTTATGAGCATCCGGCGGTCTGGGGGGGAACGCATCCCGGATCAGACCCGGCGTCAGGCAGTACTGCATCGGCCCCACATTTTCAGCAATGTGGGAGGGGATACCGATATCAACGATTTCAAGGTCTCCGGTAAGCTGTGCGCCGGGGAAGAGGAAATGACCGGTTTTGGCAAATGCAAATGTCGCGGTAACGTGGGCTCTGACACATGCACCGCACGCATGTCCCGTGTCGGAATTCAGTCCCGATGGAATGTCTACGGCGAAAACCGGTTTGTTCGACTGGTTGATGAACGCTATGACTTCCCTGAAATATCCTTTTACTTCCGATTTCAGTCCTGTTCCGAGGATGGCATCCACCCAGATGTCCTGATGGCGCAAAAGCGTTTTCTGCGTTGAAAAAGCACCCTGATCCGGTATTTCAACAACGGGAACAGACAGAGGCGCCAGGAGTTCGAGGTTTGCGGCGGCATCTCCTTTAACGCTGTCACGGGTGGACAAGAGAAATACGGTTACATTTATGCCTTTTTGAAAGAGATAACGGGCGATAACAAAACCGTCGCCACCGTTGTTCCCCCGTCCTGCGACAACACCGACCCGTTTTCCGGTCAGGCCCGAAAATCTTTCAAGCAGAATCCGCGCAGCCCCCTGGCCTGCGTTTTCCATCAGAATTCTGCCGGGGATGCCGAATGTTTCGATGGTTTGCCGATCCATCTCCTGCATTTCACGTGCGGTTACCAGATACATATCTGCTCCAATTATAAAATCACCTGCGGCGTTTTTATTTAATCGAGAAAAACCTGGTCCTCTGGGCCCGGATTCTTTACATGAGCTAGAGTTCTTTGATCAATGCCAGCATTTCCCTCACGGCTTTTTCCATGCCGACCAGAACGGCCCGGGAAACAATACTATGGCCGATGCTGAACTCGTCGATTTCAGAAAGACCCTTGAAAGCCTTTATGGTGTTGTAACAAATCCCGTGACCGGCATTGGCGGTCAATTTCAGTTTTCTGGCCAGCTTGACGGCGTCAACTATTTTGGAAAAGGCCTTTTGTCTTTTAATGGGCATTTTTGCTTCGCAGAAGGCTCCGGTATGGATTTCGACCATGTTCGCATTGATCTCGTGGGCCAGCTTTATCTGGTCGGGGTCCGCATCGATGAATATGCATACGGAGATTCCCCCGGACTGAAGGGTGCTGACGGCCTCGGCGATCGCGTTTTTGTGTACGATAAGATCCAAACCGCCTTCCGTAGTCAATTCTTCCCGACGCTCGGGCACCAGCGTTACAACATCGGGTTTTATGTCCAGTGCAATTCCGATCATTTCCGGCGTTGACGCCATTTCCAGAATGAGTTTTCCCTGGACGGTCTGTCTTAAAATCCGGACATCGCGATCCTGGATGTGACGCCTGTCCTCCCGCAGATGAACGACGATACCGTCCGCACCGGCCATTTCAGCAAGGACCGCCGCCGCGACAGGATCAGGATAATTGATTTTTCTGGCTTCTCTCAACGTCGCCACATGATCGACATTTACAGCTAATCCAGCCATTAATGAACCTCCATTTTTTCGATCAGTTTCAAAAGCGCAGCACTTTTTTTATCCATGCGCAGAGATTCCCGCTCATTTTTTTCATGATCATACCCGAACAGATGAAGGATGCCGTGAATCAGGAGCTGTGCAAACCGGGTCTCCGTTGGAGTCCCTGCCGCTTTTCCCTCTTTTTCAGCGGTTTCAACGGATATCACCACATCACCGAGAAGTTGCGGCGCTATATTTGAAAACTCGCCTTCACGCATGGGAAAGGCGAGAACATTTGTCGGGCCGTTTCGAGTGAGATATTCTTTGTTGAGTCGCGCTATCTGGGAGTCGTCTACGATGAGGATGGAAAGCTCGCCATCAGGACATCCCAAGGCGTCTAAGATGACCTGGGCCTTTTGCCGTATCTTTCCCGGAGCTGTTTTGACTTTGCTTTGCCTGTCTTCTATGAGGACCGCCATCTCTTACCTTTCCGTTAACCAGTCCGACTTTGTCCGGATACTCGACGCGGTGGTGGTGTATGCCGTAGAGTATCTTAATATAGCTTTTTGCTATTTTATGCAAATCTTTCAACGTCAACTCGCAATCATCGAGCTGGCCGTCCGAAAAGATTTTGTTAATTAAATTTTGCACAAGTCCCTGAATTCTGGACGGCGTCGGATTGTCGAGGGTTCGTGACGCCGCTTCAACAACATCCGCAAGCATGACAAGGCCGGCTTCCCGTGTCTGGGGTTTGGGCCCCGGGTATCTGAAATCGTTGATTTCAACCGTCTCGTCTCCTTTGAGCTGCTTTGCTTTTTCATAAAAGTAGCTGATGACGCTGGTACCATGGGATTGCTCGATGGTATCGATGATTGCCTGGCCCAGTTTGTTTTCCCCGGCCATTTCAACTCCGTCCTTGACATGGGCGATCAGAATGCGCTTCGACATGGTGGGCGCGAGCTTGTCGTGCTTGTTGATACCGTTTGTCTGGTTTTCAATAAAATACAGCGGCTTTTTTACCTTGCCGATGTCGTGATAATAGCCGCACACTTTGGCGAGCAGAGGGTGGGCGCCTATTTCCGCTGCTGCAGCTTCAACCATGGACCCCACAATGACAGAGTGATGATATGTGCCGGGCGCCTCCAGCATCAACCTCCGGAGAAGCGGGCGATCGAGGTTTGCAAGTTCAAGAAGGGTGATGTCCGTCGTATAGCCAAGGGCGATTTCCACAAGCGGGGCGATACCGGTCGTTACGACCCCTGCGCCAAGGCCTCCCAAAAAAGCAGCCCCCCAAATCCACAACAACCCGAAGCCCGAAAAGTCCCCTATAAGCAGGGTTATTGCGGTAGCCAGAATCACATTGAGCAGGCCGATTTTTGCACCTGCCTTTATAAACACTTTACGTTCCCTGCAGTCCTGAATCCAGTAAGCGGCCATTGCGCTGTTTATCAGAAAGTAGAAAAATATTTCAAACCGGTTTTGGAATAAGACGGCCGTGCAGACCGCGAGAACCAGGGCAAAAGGAACGGCAACATCAAGCCCGAGAAACAGGCAGATGGTCATTGCGCCTGAAGCGATTGGAATACCGAAGGATATGGATGAAGCGGGCAGGGAAAAGGGTGCATTCCTTGCCAGGGATTCGAACAATGAGGCGGATATCGTGGCGAAGATTAAAAAGGTTACAAGAACGCTGGCAATTAAAAGCAGATTTTTGTTAAGAGAAAGTCCCGTATGGCTACGATGCTTGATGTGGAGGATATATGTGGTTACCAGAAGACATAGAACAAGGATTGTCGTTCCGGCACTGCTTGCCAATATATGCCCTTCTCCGGACTGGGCCTGCGATGCTCTCAGTTTTAACAGCTGAACCGCATTCACCCTTTCGCCTTCGCGCAGAACCATTTCCCCTGCTTTTATTTTGTAAAGAACCGGCTTGATTGTCGCCGCGGCCCTGTTTCTCCGCTCCTCGGTTTCGCTTCTGTTTAGCGTGATATTGGGCGATATGAGTCTTTGAACAAAATCGACAACCAGATTTCGTGTATTGTAGTGCATGTCTTTGAGGACGGGCTGGCCCAGGATTCTGACCATGGTTTTTGCTTGATCAAGCCCGTAGAATTTTTTGAGTTTGTAAACCACGATTTCTTCGTTGGTTCCGACGGTCCTCAGGGTTATTCCGGTATCGATTTCCCTGAGAAGAAGCTCTTTGTTGGTGACCACCCCGTTGTCTAAAATCTCTATTAAAATACTTGTGATAATATTTGAAATTTCCGGTGCGAACTTTTCTTTTTCAAGAACGCTGTAAACGTCGCTGCTGATGGTTATGCCGATTTTTTTTTCAAAATCCGTTTTCATTTGCCGGATCAGTTCGGTCTTATCGGCGGTTTCCGCTGCCGCCACGTTCGATCCGGTATCGGCCTTCGTCTCAGCAGATTCATTTTGGACCGCAGGCTCGGGTTCAAGGACTTCCCTGAGGTCATCAAACGCCTGGGCCACGTTAAGGCTCAATCTCGACGCAAGGGTCACATCATGGTCGTAAACGGTCAAAACCTCTTCTTCGGCCTGTCTGCGTTTTGCATTGGTGGCGTCTTCATCCTCGATGAAAAAATTTTTCGACGCCTTTATATCTTTTTCGACAACATCTCCCAGACCATATGAAACCCTCGTAATCACAAGCTTCGGATACTGAATGACGGTGAAGATTATCGTCACGCCGAATAGAATGGCCCACGGGACGAGTTTGCTGGTATTCAGGAACTCAAGCAATATTTTTTTCTTTTTTCCCATGCTTATTTTTTTCTTGCGGCATCCAGGTCTTCATATGCTTTGATAATGTCCTGAACCAGCCGGTGCCGTACCACATCGTCTTTTGAGAAAAATACGATCTTTATTCTGTCAATTCCCTGCAGGATGTTCTTCGCTTCGATAAGCCCTGAAGATTTTCCGGCAGGAAGGTCAATCTGGGTAATGTCGCCTGTGATGACTGCTTTGGAACTGAACCCCATTCTGGTCAGAAACATCTTCATCTGCTCGGAGGTGGTGTTTTGCGCCTCATCCAGAATGATAAAGGAATCATTCAGGGTTCGCCCGCGCATAAAGGCAAGGGGAGCGACTTCTATGACACCTTGTTCTGTAAGGTTGGTCACTTTTTCAAAGTGCATCATATCGTGAAGCGCGTCATATAAAGGTCTCAGATACGGGTCGATTTTCTCCGCCAGATCTCCGGGCAAAAAACCGAGCGCCTCACCGGCCTCCACGGCCGGTCGAGTAAGAATTATCCGGTTCACTTCTCCCTGTGAGAGCGCGGCAACCGCCATGGCCATGGCCAGATAGGTTTTGCCGGTCCCCGCAGGCCCGATTCCGAAAACCATATCATAATTTCTTATGGCATCAATATATTCTTTTTGTGCGAGACTTTTTGGGGTGATGGGTCGCTTTTTTGATGTAATATAGACGGTATCCAGAAAAATATCTTTCAGGTTAATTCGATCATCTCCGCTCAGCAGTCTGGCAGCATAATCAATGTCTTCCGGGTAAACCGGGTATTTGTCCTTTAGAAGGCCGTAAAGCTGATTGATAATGTTTTGTGCGAGATTCGTCGCGATGCTGTCTCCGTCGATAAACAGGGTGTTTCCTCTTGCATGGATGGTGACACCTGTCGCTTCCGCAATTTTATGGAGGTTGCCGTTGTGTTCGCCAAAAAGCTGCTTTGCCAGTTCGATGTTCGAAAGGGTGAGTTTGGTATGTTTGTTGTCGGAGTTGTAAGCCATTTTACAAATTGCAGCCCGTACCGTTTTAAGTGAACGTTCAGCATAGCATATCTTTTAAAAATATTGCAAACGGCAATTTTACAACGGGATCCGGAAAGAAAAATACCTTGACTCAAAACACCCGTTTTGTTAATTTAACAGGTTGATAAATTTAAAATTTATTTTTTTATGTTCTGCCTGCCATCCATAAAACACGGTGTTGATATATTCAATTCGAGAGAGATGTGCGTTGCCTGCATTTGGCGCCGAAGCAAAACGGCGCAGTGCGAAGGATTGCCATGAATGCGTTTGATATCTTTGTTATCATCGTTTTAGGTTTTTGCATAATAAGGGGGGTTTTCCGGGGGCTTATCAAAGAGATATCTTCCATTATCGGTGTGCTGGGAGGTTTCTACGCTGCTTACACGTACTACGCGTTCACGGCGAAGCTCCTGTCACGATGGATGTCAAACACCGCATATCTTAACATCTTGGGATTCATGATCATCTTTTTCGGCGTTATTATCATCGTCAGCATCCTGGGCGTCATTATCAAGTATCTGCTCAACATCGCTTTTTTGGGCTGGGTCGATCGAATATGCGGTGCCGGATTCGGGGCCATCAAAGGGATACTGATCGTATCTGTTATCTTGATCGCTCTAACCACGTTTCTTCCAAAAGGCGCTCCTGTTATCAAAAACTCCCTCCTCGCTCCCCACGTGATGGCGATCTCACAAAACATGGCCAAAGTCATTCCGAAAGACATGAAACGTCAGTTTGCAGAAAAGATAAAGGAGTTCAAAAATGCCTGGGAAAAAAGCAACTTGCCCAAGCAGCTCCTTCGCCCGACTGTTTCGTGAGGCTATTATCGGAATCTAGGAAACATGGTGTAAATACCGGATATATTTTCTATGAACACCGGCGCCAGCAAGGTGTTTCATAGAAAATATTCGACGATGCGAACGGGCGGAGGCGGATTGATTTTGAAAATAGATGCCGTCATTCGGCTTATTGAAAAATTGAGGGGGCCGGACGGATGCCCATGGGACAAGAAACAGACGCCGCGGAGCATTTCGGTTTACCTGGTTGAAGAGATTTACGAACTGGTCGATGCCATTGAATCGGGCGATCCTGACGGGATATGTGAAGAGCTGGGAGACGTCTTGTTTCATATCCTTTTTATCGCAAGGCTTTTCCAGGAGAATGGGCGTTTCAGCATCCAGGATGTTGCTCGAGTGATTACCGAAAAAATGATCCGCCGTCATCCCCATGTTTTCGGAAACGATACGGTTTCGAGTACAGAAGAGATCAGGAATCGCTGGCATGCGATCAAAATGAAGGAAAAGAACCCTGATGAGGGGACGTCCATTTTGGATTCAGTTCCGACAGGTCTTCCGGCGCTGATGCGCGCGTACCGGATTTCCGAGCGTGCCGCCAGAACAGGATTCGACTGGAAAGATATTT
Source organism: Pseudomonadota bacterium (assembly GCA_043827325.1). Taxonomy (GTDB): domain Bacteria; phylum Desulfobacterota; class Desulfobacteria; order Desulfobacterales; family UBA11574; genus JBDRPF01. The sequence goes on from JBDRPF010000001.1 coordinate 14,212, forward strand.
CAGGGGTTATGGAAAAAGTGGAAGAGGAATGGGCTGAATTTCAATCCAAATTGCCGGGCGAGGGACCGGACAGTCGAAAGCAGGACAGCCTGGCCATGGAATTCGGCGATATTCTCTTTACCCTGGTCAACTTGGCCCGCTTTGCTCACATACACCCTGAAACGGCGCTGACCGGTTCCATAAAGAAATTTGAAAAGCGATTCCGGCACATGGAAAGCGCCCTTGCCGAGGAGGGACGAACCCTGAAATCTGTCCCGGCAGATGAGCTGGACAGGCTGTGGGAGGCGGCCAAGAAGAAACTCGGTTCAGAATAGGGTAGGTCGCCGGACCAAAATTTCATGAGAAAAATATTTGAAAGGAAAGGAGAAAATGTTTCGCATTCGGCGCATATACGATGACAGCCTGCCTGTCGATAAAGATGCAATTGCGCAGGTTTACCAGATCTTGCGGGAGCAGTTTTTCTTGCTGAAGGAAAAAAAGATCACGGAACTTGCCGAGCAACTGCGCGACCCCATGAAATACCGGTTCAAATCGGTTTTGTTCGTTGCCGAAAGAGCGAAGGGTCGGGTCAAGGGCTTTGCCCTCCTTCAACACGCCCCGGATTTGCAGTTCTGCTATCTGGACTTCATGGCAGCCGGCAGCCGGCTGACGGGAGGCGGAATCGGCAGCGCGCTTTACGGAAGGGTACGCGAGGAAGCGCATGCGATGAAAGCCGCGGGTCTTTTTTTCGAGTGCCTGCCGGACGACCCGGGGCTTTGCAGGGATAAAGAAACATTGAAACAGAACGTCGCCCGTTTACGGTTCTATGAACAGTTCGGAGCGCGACCTATCGAGAACACCGCCTACGAGGCCCGTTTAACCCCGGACGATGATTGCCCGCCGTATCTTGTGTATGACAACCTTGGCAGAGACAAACCGTTAGGCCGCAGAAAAATGAAGCGCATTGTTCGGGTGATCCTCGAAAGAAAATACAGTGATTTATATAATCCCGAACACATCGAACGGGTGGCGGCGTCTTTCAAAGACGACCCGATCCGCCTCAGGCAGCCCAGATATGCGAGAGAGGAGTCTTTCATCGAGGTCAGGCCTGTCCGGTCCATTGAAAAGAGCATCGCGCTGGTCGTCAATGACAAGCACGCCATCCACCATGTGCACAACCGGGGGTATGTGGAATCTCCCGTGCGCATTCGGGCGATTCTGCGTGAAATTGAACCGACGGGGCTTTTTGAGAGAACAAAGGTCCGGCACTTTTCCGACAGGCATATCAAAGCGGTTCACGACGTCGGCTTTGTTGAGTATTTGAAACGGGTGTGTGCTAACGTGGAGCCGGGAGAATCGGTATATCCTTATGTTTTCCCGATCCGAAATGCCGCGCGACCCCCTAAAGACCTTCCGATCAGAGCCGGCTACTACTGCATCGACACCTTCACCCCGTTGAATGAAAATGCGTATCTCGCAGCCAAGCGATCCGTTGACTGCGCCATGACCGCGGCGGAAATGTTACTTGAAGGGTATCGTCTCGCCTATGCCCTGGTGCGCCCGCCCGGACACCATGCCGAACGCCGGACTTTTGGCGGGTTTTGTTATTTCAACTCGGCGGCCATCGCCGCTCAGCATTTAAATTCCCACGGCAAAGTGGCGGTGCTGGATCTGGATTACCACCATGGAAACGGTACCCAGAACATTTTTTACGATCGCGCCGATGTTCTGACCCTGTCGATCCACGGGCATCCGCGGTTCGCCTATCCGTATTTCAGCGGTTTTGAAGAAGAAAAGGGCGAGGGTGCCGGACACGGGTACAATGTCAATGTCCCTTTGCCGGAACATGTGAACGGGGAAACATACCGGGAAGCCCTTACAAAAGTGTTAAAGCGCGTAAAGGCTTTTCGACCGAAATTTCTCATCGTGGCCCTGGGATTCGATCCCGCAAAAGACGATCCCACGGGATCCTGGAACTTACGCGCAAAGGACTTTCGGCTGAACGGCAAGATGCTCGGATCCCTGGGGCTCCCGACGGTTGTCGTTCAAGAGGGAGGCTATCGCGTCCGATCCCTGGGGCTGAATGCACGAAGTTTTTTTCTCGGATTATGGTCAGGCTTTCATCTTCGCAGCAGTTTACCAAAGAGGATCGACGGGGGGCGGAAAGACATGAACCTCGATCACAAATATCCGGGGTAACCCGAACAGTGGTCACGGCGCATAGGCGGCATAATATATCCTGATAAACTTTCGATGGCTTTCAAAGGCGATTTCCGGCATCTCGTCTTGCTGGAAAAAAGCCACATCCGATGCATCGTCTCCGGGTTGCGGTGTTCCTGAATACTGTTTCACGAAATACCCCGCCATGAGTATCGTATCGTAGTCGGCGCTCGGATCCGAGGTTACACCGAGCAGCATCTCGATCTGCCCGGACAGGCCCGTTTCCTCCTTGAGTTCTCTCAGCGCGGAAGTTTCGGGTGCCTCACCGAGCTCCATGTAACCGCCCGGGAGGCACCAGAATCCTTTTTTGGGCGCCACGCTCCGCTTTACCAGCAGCATCCTGGACCTGTCATCAACGACAACGAGGCAGGTGGCGGGCACGGGATTTTCATATAGCGGTTCATTGCAGCTGTCGCAGAAAAGTCGCAGATACCCTTCAAGAAATTTTTCGGCGAGCCGTGTTCCACAGAAATGACAATAGGCCTTCTTCCGCATGTTAATCGTCGAAATCCCCCTCAGGCCCCTTGTCGGTAACAATTAAAGCTGCTTTTTGAACGATCTTTTGCGGTGTCCATTCATCGGGGTCTTCGATCCTGGCGGCCTTCGGCCCCGGATCGAAGGTGCCGGCCTCGATGATCGCCTCGACAGCCAGGGGGGCAGTGTCTTCCGCACCCAGAACATTGACCAGCATGTTATAGATAAAATCTTCGACCCTCTTGGCCATTCTTGCCCTGATTCCTGTGGGCTGTCCGAGAAGTTTGTTTTCAAAGGGAAGATTCAGTTTTTTGTAGTCCCCGGCTTTGAGCCCTTTTGATTCAGCGTAGGCGACCATCTGCGCCCACATCTCTTCGGTTGCGCCTTCCCCTTTGACCTTGATAAATTGACCGTTCTTTCCGAGTATGGCATTGCCGTAATCGTTGATCTCAAGCCCCCAGGAAATTATCTGGAGCGCTGTGGCCACATTCGCTTTTGTGGTTCTGGTTTTTGCGGCGATTTCTTTTAGCCTTTCGGAACTGTTTCCGGAGGTGCCGTGCTGGGCGCCGGAAATATTGTACTTTGCCAGGGCATCGTGGATTTCAGCAGTCAGACCGACCTGTATCCCCTGGCCGCTTTCTTCAATGCCGTGGGTCGTTCCGTTGTTCAGGGCGATCCAGTCCGGAAAAATGTCATGGGCGTTCAAACCCTGTATCTGAAACAGGGCTTCTCCCTTCGTTGACAACCCCTCTTTTCCCTTGATTTCACCGACTTCGGTTTCAAGGCCCGCCCATCTGGGAAGGAAAGGGTTCAATTCCAGATTGGTCAGAAGGTTTTTGTCATCCGGCATGTGTGAGGCATCTATGGCAATTGAGGTGATTCCGGATTCGAAGAGTGTCGGGATCTCTATCTTTGCCACCGCGACATCTTCGTCTTTTTTGATTCCGTAGTGGTCGGCGTGTATGGCTACGGGTATGGTGATGTTCAGTTCGTTGCAGACGGCGTCCACTATCCGGGCGATGTTCCAGTAGTTTACGGCGCAGTAAGCATTTGCGCCGCCTTCAGATCTTGCGATTTCAATGATGATGGCCGCATTTGCCCTTTGGGCGGCTTGAAGTGCCCCGCGTATGACAAAGATGCTTCTGCCGTTTGCGGCCATGGTCATGGCGTTTCCTTTCGCCAGCATGGCCCTGTCAATGAATTTTCCACTGACGATCAGCGCTCTTGAATTTGGAAAAATCTTTACAACATTCGGGGGACGGCCGACCTTGAGTGCCTTTTCGAAATCTTTAGAAGCCGTGACTGTTTTTCCCGACATAGCTCAACCTCCTTTTATGGGTTGCATGCTCCAACCCGTTGTGATCTAAGGTTGTTCAGAATTTGAAGAATTTTCTGTTTGTTCTCAGATTTTTTATTGAGTTTTAAGCATCCTGTCCTGTATTATCCGGGAAGCGTGATTTTTGCCCTCCAGGCGTTTCACTGTTCGGCGGGGCGAAGGTTATTTTTCCCGGCCCAAATTACCTTTCGGCCCCCGGGTTTCGGAAGAGAGCGTAACAATTTCAATTATATAAATTATAATGGATAAAATTCTAATAGGCAAGGGATATCTGTCGGCAACTTTTAGAATCATCGTTCTGATTGTTGTCGTTTTTATCTGGGCATGCGGACCGAAACAGAAAATTTTCGTTTTCAAAAAGAAGGCTGGTCCCGGAGATCAACTCTTCTCGGAGGCGGAGAAAACGTTCCGGGGAGAATCGTACGCGAAAGCGCTGGAGATGTATGACGAATATCTTTCCCGGTTCCCGGGCGGGCATCTGGCAGATGCCGCTTTGATGAAGACCGGGATTATTTATGAAACGCGCGGAGAATATGGTAAAGCCCGCGATGCGTTCCAGCGATTGATTGCCGAGCATACCTACAGCGCATATGTTGCCGATGCGAACGTTGGAATTCTCAACACGTATTATGGCCAGGGGGAATACAAAGAGGTCATTGAAAGGGCGCCGTTCACCCTGGAAGACATGACGTCAAGGCCCCATATTGTCAGGATATATGTTCTTCTCGGCGACACGTATATGGCCATTGACCTGCCGATGATAGCACTCTCTTTCTACATAAAAGCCGATAACAGGGCAGGCGCCGGAGAAAAAGAAAAAATTGCCGCAAAGCTGAAAGACTCGATCCGGCAGATGGACTCGGCAGATATTATTTCCGTTTTGGAGAAATTGGATAAAGATGAGAAAATCACCGCATACCTGTTGTACCAGTTGGGGCTTAACCGCGCCGATGAAGAAAAATATGATGATGCCATAAGAATATTATCGGATTTTGCACAGAAGTTTCCGGGGAATGAAAATGCAAAGCAGGCGGAACGTGTGATTGAAGACCTCAAAAAGAAATCCGTATACAGCCGCTACACCCTGGGATGCTTGCTCCCGCTCAGCGGATCCTATAAAACTTATGGCCATCGGGTATTGAAAGGTGTCGAACTCGCACTCCATCAATTCAGCTCGAGAGGCAATCAACCCTCTTTGAAGATTATCGTGAAAGATACGGAATCGGACCCGGTTATGGCGGCCGCGGCAGTAAATGACCTGTTTGAAGAACACGTGGCCGCCATTATCGGCCCGATTACCACCGCCGATTCTGCGGCGCGAGAGGCCCAGGACAGGGGGATACCCATAATTACCCTGACCCAGAAGGAGGACGTTGCGGATATCGGCGACTATGTTTTTCGAAATTTCATCACACCGAAAATGCAGGTTAACGCGCTGGTATCCTACGCCTTTGACGTACTCGGGATCAGCAGGTTTGCGATTTTTTATCCGGGCGAAAAATATGGAACGACCTTTATGAATCTGTTCTGGGATGAGGTCATTGCTCGCGGCGGAAAAGTTGTGGGTCTCGAATCTTATGATTCTGCAGAGACCGATTTTAGCGATGATATCAAAAAGCTTGCCGGTCTTTACTATGAGGTGCCCGCCGATCTTAAGGATAACCGGAAACTGACGGCGGAAGCAGGACTGTACGCGATGAAGCATTTCGGCTTTTCCGATGATTTTGATTCCTTTTTGCATGGCGCTCTGAAAAACCCCGGAGAGCCGGGCGAAGCGTTACCGTATGATTCTGACCGCACGGGCAACCCCCCGGCCGAAGACAAGATGGACGCTCAAAAAGAGCTCAAACCCATTATTGATTTTGAGGCTGTTTTCATTCCGGATTCCCCGAATGCGGCAGGCCTCGTTCTGCCCCAGCTGGCCTTTCATGACATTGACAATGTAAACCTGTTCGGTACGAACCTGTGGCATTCCGATAAACTGATAAAGATGGCGCAGCAATATGCTCAGGGTGCCATCATTCCGGACGGGTTTTTTGCGGAAAGCGAATCAGCGAAGGTCAGGGACTTTGTCCGCAATTACGAAGAGACATACAATGAAAAACCGGGGTTCATTGAAGCGGTTGCTTACGACACCGCCATGATATTGCTGCAAATACTCAGTCGTCCCGATATCCAATACCGGAGCGCGGTCAGAAATGCGCTGATGAGCGGTGAAAATTTTGACGGCGTGACCGGACTAACGTCGTTTATGAAAAATGGCGATTGCCGGAAAAAGCTCTATCTTCTTCAAGTAAAAGGGGAAAATTTTGTGGAATTGTCACAGCCTGACCGGGGCAATCCCTAAGTCCTGAAAAACCTGATCCTTTGGGGCATGCCTGTCCCGCTTTGCGGGAGTCAGAGTTATCCGCCAGAGGTTTATCCGCCTCCGGCGGGTGGACAAGAGTTAAGGATTTCTATCAATTTTATGAAAACCGCTGTAGACGTTCAGCTTCTCGACACGATCCCGTCATGAACATCGCATACCGGGCATACAGATTTCTCAGCACAGGCCTTTTTCTCGCCCTCTTCCCGTTGTTTCGTCTGTATTCACGCATAACCGGCCGGTACTACGAGAACTTGAACCAACGCATCGGTATCTTTCCGGACGAGATAGTTAAGGGCATGTGCGGATCGCCGCGAATATGGATCCACGCCGCTTCGGTGGGAGAGGTGAATGCCGCAATCGCAATTATTGAATCCCTGGTTTCTTTAATGCCGGATTGCGCAATAATCCTTTCAACCACAACCGATCACGGGCAGGCGCTCGCCAGAGACAGGCTGGGGGAAAAGGGGACCTGCATCTATGCGCCGGTTGATTTTATCGGGGCTGTGAGAAGAGCACTGGGGGCTGTACGGCCTGACGTTCTGGCGTGTGTTGAGACGGAAATCTGGCCGAACTGGCTCGTGGAAGCCCGCAGAGCGGGTATTAAAACCGCAGTCGTAAACGGCCGGATTTCCATCCGTTCCATAAAAGGATACCTGAAAGTTCGTCCGTTAATGAAGGAAACGTTAAAGTTCATCGATGCGTTCAGCATGATCGGAGAGGCGGATGCCCTGCGGATACGAATGATGGGCGCTCCGCGTGACAGGATAGCGGTAAACGGAAATGCCAAGTATGACCTTTTATTGCGTCAGGCAGATGCATCTCTCAAAACTGAAATTCAGAAACTCTATAGCATAAACGCGGACACCCCGGTCTTTGTGGCCGGAAGCACGCGGAACCCGGAGGAAAAAATTATACTTGATGTGTATCAAAAGATACGCTGTTCTGTTCCGGATACCCTTCTTATCGTTGCGCCCAGACATGTGGAACGGGCACATTCCATAGCGGATCTGGTTCAGGAGCGGGGCCTTTCATACCAGTTCAGAACGGAGCTTGACGGGAAAGACGCATTTCGAAAAGCGTCCGTTGTCATCGTAGATACGATCGGCGAGTTGAAAACGATCTATAGTTTTGCAACGATCGTTTTTTGCGGAGGGAGCATGGTGCCCCTCGGGGGGCAAAACATACTCGAAGCCGCCGTTTGGGGTAAACCTGTGCTCTATGGGCCTTCGATGGAAGATTTTCTAGATGCAAAGGACCTCCTCGACAAAGCCGGCGGCGGCATCGAGGTAAAGGACGGCCCGGATCTGGCCGAGAAAGCGATCTACTATCTCACCCATCCGCACGAGGCCAGGGTTGTCGGAGAATCCGCGCGGCGTGCGGTTGTGGCGCATCAGGGGGCTGCCGCGAAACATGCGGCCGTCATATATCAATTAATTGAGGGGCCGGGGAATTTTTTACAAAAACCCCGGAATGAATAATCCACGACATTCAAACAGTGCACGATTTCGCTGTGAATCATTCATTCCGCTCTATTCAACATTCAAAAAGGAAAACACCCCGACGCCTCAATTACTTAAGACCTGATTCAAGGTGTCTCGAAGAGAAATGCGCCCCCGGCAGTTGAAAGATGTTTCCGGAAAGCAGCAGCTATTCGTTTTTCAGTGATCCCTGGCCAGTCGCGCCCAGGACATTGAGCCACAACTTTTCATTGGGATCGACCTGTTTTCGTCTTCCTGCCGAAGCACTCATGGGAAGATGCACAAAAAGATTGTTCCAGCGCCCGATGAGAAGCTTTGTTTTTCCCGCCATGCCGGCATGGACCGCGTCACGCCCTAGAAAATTGCAGAACACGTGGTCATTGGCATTGGCCGGAAGGCTTCGTATCATGTAGCTCGGGTCGATATATTTGATCGATATTTCGACATTTTTGCTTTTGAAATAGGACGTTATCTCGTCTTTCAGGTACGGACCAATATCATTTAACCGGATATGGCCGGATTCGTCCCGCTCCTGAGCCCCGCTTTTAAAGAACTTCTGTCCCGCTCCTTCGGCGACAACAATGACTGCATGTCCCCTCTGTTTCAGGCGCTTCTCAAGGGCGCTGAACAAACCGTCCGGTCCCTCGAGGTCAAAATCCACTTCCGGTATCAGAACGAAATTGACGTCCTGCTGTGCCAGCGCGGCGGTGGCCGCGATAAATCCGGAGTGTCTGCCCATCAGCTTTATCAGGCCGATCCCATTGGGATATCCTTCCGATTCATTGTGGGCGCCCCGGATTGCCTGGGTCGCCACATCCACGGCCGTGTCAAATCCAAAAGACCGGGATACCAGATATATGTCGTTGTCAATGGTTTTGGGTATACCGATAACGCTTATTTTCAATCCCCTTTCAGCCACCGTGTCCGCTATCCGGGTGGCGGCCATGAGGGTCCCGTCGCCGCCGACCATAAACAGGATGCCGATGTTCATCCTTTCCAGGCTGTCGACGACCCCGTCTATGGGCTGCGGGCCTCTGGAAGACCCGAGAATCGAACCGCCCATATCGAGGATGTTGGCAACGGTTTGCGGCTTCAAATCCAGCACACTGTGACCGTATTCCGGGATAAACCCCTGAAGGCCGTACCGGATGCCGAAAATGTTCCGGACACCGTAGCCGTAAAACAACTCCAGAACGATGGAACGGATAATGTCGTTCAGCCCGGGGCACAGCCCGCCGCACGTTACCAGGGCACACTTCACTTTGCTCGGGTCGAAATATATCTTTTCTCTGGGACCCGCCTTTTCAAAAGAAAGAAGGGTCCTGCCCGCCTGTATGTCCCTGTTGACGTTTTTGAGATCCACATCGATGAGAACCCTTTCGGAATCGGAAACAAAACAGCGGCTGTACGTGCCCCTTTCGCCTTTTTGTATGGGTGACGGTATACCGGCATTCCCGAGATTCGGTATGTTTGTATCGATTCCGTGGAATTTCATTGCGCCATCTCCCGGTGGAAATTTATGTTCCATTGAATTTGAACTCGCCTTTGCCCAGGATGTCGTGAAGGTGCAGGATGCCCTGAACCTTTCCGACGGAATCCGTTATGGGAAGCACGGTAATCTCGTGCTGTTCCATCATGTACAGCGCATCGTATGCGGGGGATTCAGGACTGACGGTTCTCGGATTTTTCGTCATAACATCCTGAACGGTGAACTCAAAAACCGATTTTTTCTTTGAAATCAGGCGTCTTAAATCACCGTCGGTGATGATACCGGTCAGAATGTGGTCCGCGGTTACGATGAGCGTCACCCCCAATTCACGTCGATTGATCTCCGCTATAGCTTCTTCCATGGAAGCGCCGTCAAGGACGAGGGGAACATCCGTACCGGTTAGCATGATGTCGCTGACACTGCTGGAAAGCCGCTGACCGAGGGTGCCGCCAGGGTGTATCTTTTTGAAATCACTTTGTTTAAAGTTTTTCTGGTCGATGAGGACTACCGCGAGGGCGTCCCCCATGGCTAAAAGTGCGGTCGTGCTGGACGTGGGTGCAAGGCCCAGAGGGCATGCCTCTCTCTCCACCCCCACATTGATGACGATGTCGCTGTGTTTTGCCAGGGTGGAATTCGTATTTCCGGTAAAGGCGATAATTTTGCATCCGATTTTCCGGATGCTGGAAAGGAGGATATTCATCTCGTCGGTCTCCCCGCTGTTGGAAAGAGCAAGGAATACATCCTCCGGGGACACGATGCCGAGATCGCCGTGCATGGCTTCAACAGGATGCAGAAATATGGACCGTGTTCCGGTGCTGTTCAACGTGGCGACGATCTTTCTTCCAACGATTCCGGATTTACCGATGCCGCTGACGACTAAACGGCCGCTGGTCCTGCAGATGAGATTTACCATTTCGGTAAAATTGCCGTCGATACGGTCCACCAGCTTAAGGATGCCGTCGGCCTCAATTTTGAGGACCTCTTTGGCTTTCTCGATCATCATGACACATTTTTCCTTTTATATTGGGAAAATGCCAATGCTGTTTGCGCCGGCAGTAGGAATTTACAACATTCAGCATAAAAATCAAGTGCTCTTTCAAATCTGAAAATTTTTGTTGACAAGGAATATATCCCTGATTATATTCCGCCAGTTTTTTGGAGTCCTGTCTTTTCAAGGCCGGGTGCAACTGTTCCTGGCCTTTTTTTTGATTTTTAACATATCCGAGAAAGGAGGTGGTTACATTGATTTGCACAACGGTTAGAGAAAATATGGAATGCCCGTTTATGACATCAAAAGGGTGCTCCTACAATGGTGGGATTTGCCATGAGATCGTGGAGCAGTGTAATGGCTGCAATCGTACTGCCGAACTGACGACTGGATGGTATTGTACGGCATGTCCGGATCCTTCGCTGAAATGGAAGAACGGGAATTGCAACTTCGCATCTCACGTTATCGTCGTTTCGAATGTTACAAAGACGAAAATAAATCCGCTCAAGGCATCCAAGAGAAGGGGTGGATGACGTGGCTTCCGATTCAAAGGTGAACCCCGCTTAGCAATTGAGCGGGGTTTTTTTTTGCGGTGTTTCTCATCTTCCTGATTTCCCAACCGCTTTTCCCTTGACTTTATTCCTCTCAAAACTGTAAAAATTTTTTACGGTTCACAAACGTTTATATTTAAAACAAAAATATAAAGAGGGTTTTTCTATGAATTCAATTGCAAAAGAACTCAACCAGATCATCGAAACGGGAAATTTACATCTGATGGAGATGTTGTCCACTGTCGGGAGAAACCTGTTTTTTCCGAAAGGTATTTTGAGTCAAAGCGCCGAGGCCAAGGAGAAGGCGCACAGGCTGAACGCCACCATTGGTATCGCAACAGAAGCGGGGGGAACCATGCATTTCCCATCGGTGATGGATGTGATATCCGACATCCCTCCCGAAGCGGCATTAACCTATGCTCCGTCTTTTGGGGTTCCGGCGTTGAGAAGGACCTGGAAGGACTCCCTTTTTGAAAAGAACCCGTCTCTCGCCGGAAAGAACATCAGTCTTCCCGTGGTCACCTGCGGCATCACCCATGCCATCAGTATGTTTGCAGATATATGGATCGATCCCGGAGATGTGGTTGTTTTGCCGGAAATGATGTGGGGCAACTACAACATGATTATGAATGTCAAGAAGGGAGCTAAAATCAGCCACTATTCTCTGTTTACGGAAACTGGCGGGTACAATCTTACCGCTTTCGAAACCGCCGTTCGTGATACAGCCGAAGATCACGACAAAATAATTGTCCTGCTCAATTTTCCGCAGAACCCTTCGGGTTACACGGTGACCGAGAAAGAGGGCAACGGCATCGTTGGCGTTCTAACCAGCATGGCCAAGAGTGGAAAAAACATAATTGCCGTTCTGGATGATGCCTATTTCGGACTCTTTTATGAAGAAGAAACCTTGAAGGAGTCGCTGTTTGCACGTCTGTGCGATCAGCACCCCAGACTTTTGGCGATTAAACTGGATGGTGCCACCAAAGAAAATTTTGTCTGGGGGTTGTGCGTCGGTTTCATAACCTATGGATGCCCGATCAAGGGAGACCCCGCGCCGGTATATGACGCACTGGAAAGAAAGACCGCGGGATCCATTCGGGGGAACATTTCCAATGCGTCCCATCTGAGTCAAGCCATCGTGTTGAAATCGATGCAGGACAAACGGTTTTCTGCTGAAAAGAAAGAGAAGTTTGACATACTGAAAAACAGGGCGGTGTGTGTAAAAAAGGTCCTTCAGGCGCCTAAATTCAGAAACGCCTGGGATGTTTATCCTTTTAACTCCGGGTATTTTATGTGTCTCCGGCTCAAGACCGTGAACGCTGAAGCGCTCCGGTGCCACCTGCTTGATAAATACGGTGTTGGACTGATTTCCCTGGGCGATACGGATTTGAGAATCGCATTCTCATGCCTTGAGGAGAGCGATATCCCCGAACTCTTCGATATTGTCCTGCAAGGAGTCAAAGACCTTGACCCGAATCTAAAATAAAGCCAAATTGAATTTTTGATTCTTGCCATACAAACCGTCCCGCTCTTTGAGCGGGATGGCGGCAAGTTCAAGCCCCCCGCTTCGCGGATGGTGGTTGATTAAATAATGGCGATTTCGGCGCACGTGAAAAAATGGCTTAATGCATTAACGGATAAAGACAGATCCGTCAAAATCGCCTATGCCGGCAAGTGGACGCTTTATTTTGTTTTAATCGGGATAATAGCGGGAACCGGTTCCGTCGTTTTTCATTACCTCTGTCAGGCCGGACTTCATTTCTTTATGGATCTGATCGCGGGCTATCAACCCCCGTCACCGGCCGGGGAACACCATCTGTTTGCGCCTTCACACACCTCCTTCAGTCGTCTGGTCCTTCTTGTTCTTCCCGCGGCAGGAGGGCTCCTGAGCGGATGGGTCGTTTACACCTTTGCGCCCGAGGCTGAGGGACACGGAACGGACGCCGCCATCGATGCATACCACAACAAAGGGGGCTTCATACGGGCCAGGGTTCCGATTGTAAAAACCATCGCTTCGGTTCTTACGCTGACAACCGGCGGCTCCGGCGGCAGGGAGGGCCCCATCGCCCAGATCGGCGCGGGTTTCGGCTCATTTTTGGCCACAACGTTAAAGCTGTCGGATCGTGAGCGAAGGATTATGATGGCGGCGGGAATCGGCGCAGGCGTCGGCAGTATATTCAGAGCGCCCCTGGCAGGGGCGCTTTTTGCCGCCGAAGTACTGTACAGAGACCCCGAGTTCGAGCCCGAAGTAATCCTGCCGGCGGGAATTTCGTCTGTGGTGGCCTATTGCGTGTTTTGCCTGGTGTTCGGTTGGGGATCTCTGTTCGCGTCACCCGATTTCCTGTTCAGAAACCCCCTGGAACTCGGCCCCTATCTTGTTCTCTCGCTGGTTCTTGTGGCTGTGGGGATTTTTTACATCAAAGCGTTTTATGGTGTGATGCGGCTTTTCAAGGGCCTGCGTATTCCGAACTTCCTGAAGCCTGCCATCGGCGGCCTCTGCACGGGAATCATCGGTTACTTTCTGCCCCAGACGCTTGCGTTCGGGTACGGTTTTGCGCAGAAAGCGCTTTACAACGAACTGACCATTCCGTTTTTGCTGCTTCTTGCCATCGGTAAAATATTTACCACATCCTTTTCCATCGGGTCCGGGGGAAGCGGCGGGGTGTTCGGTCCGTCAATTGTCATCGGCGGCGCACTGGGCGGTGTGGTTGGAAAGGCATTTCATCTCATCATGCCCGGTATTGTGACCGAACCCGGTGCTTTTGTGGTGGTCGGTATGGCCGGGTTTTTCACGGCTGTTTCGAACACGCCGATTTCAACCATTATATTCGTCAGTGAAATGACCAATTCATACCATCTTCTTCTGCCCAGTCTTCTCGTCTGCTCCGTATCTTACCTTGCAGCGAAGAAATGGACCATTTATGAAAAGCAGGTCAAAAGCAAAATCGACTCTCCTGCCCATGCAGGCGATTTTTTCGTGGACGTATTGCAGGCCATTCGGGTCAAGGATCTGATGCACCTTGTAAAAAGGGTCGACCTTATCCCTCAGGACATGTCTTTTTCGGATTTCAAAAAGATATTTTGCCAGACCAAGCAGCACTATTTCCCTGTCACGGATTCATACGAAAGGCTCGTCGGGATTTTTTCGAGCACGGATATCAGAGAGGTGCTCTTTACACGGGAGATCGATAATCTGGTTGTGATGAAAGATGTTGCCACGTTTGACATCATCGTCACTTTTCCGTCCGACGATCTCAATTCGGTATTTCAAAAGTTCACGACCAAAAACATCGACAGCCTGCCGGTGGTCAGGGGCGACGATCACGGCATTCTTATCGGAATGCTCAACCGGAGAGAGGTGATTGCCTTTTACAACGAAAAGATACAGGAGTTGAAGAGCAGGTCTCAATCCGGTCGTTCATAGTATCGTGTCCCGAATAAAAGAAACCTCCGGGACGCAATACTAGTATTGAACTTCCATCAGGAACAGCCCATGGGGCGGCGCGGTCGCACCGGCGAGATTGCGGTTTTTGGAAAGGAGAATTGCGTTGAACTCATCCGGTGTGGTTTTGCCGTGTCCCACATCCGCAAGGGTACCGACAATATTTCGTACCATGAATCTTAAAAACCCGTCCGCCTGGATTTCAAAGAAGATATAGTCGTCATGCTTCACGGACAGATGCGCCTTCATCACCGAGCGCATCGTGTGCGATCTGGGACTCCCCGACCCTTCGAACGCCTTGAAGTCATGGGTTCCGATGATATGCTGGACGGCGCGGCGCATGGCGCCGAGGTCTAGTTCTTTTCGTATCTGCCATGCGTATTGCCTGCCGATGGCGGCAGGGACCGGACGATTTAGAATCCTGTAACTGTATGTTTTGCACCTGGCATCGTATCTTGCATGAAATGTTTCGTCGACGCATTCGCAGGATTTAATGACGATATCTCCGGACAAAAGACTGTTGAGCCCTTTCTGCACTTCCTCCGGAAGAAGCGCTGTTTCGCAAAGAACGTTGGCCACCTGGCCCAGTGCATGGACGCCCGCGTCTGTCCGGCCCGAACCATTCAGGACAACCTTCTTGCCTGTCATGGTTGCCAGCGCTTGTTCAATTTCTCCCTGAATGGTCGGGTCGTTTTTCTGCTTTTGCCAGCCTGAGTAACGGCTGCCGTCATATTCTATGGTCAGCTTGAAATTTTTAAGCATGGGGAGGAAAAAAGAATTGTGATTTGTTAAAACCTGTCGCAGCGGATGTCGGTAAGTTCTTCTTCAAAAAGATCGTCCATGGAATCGATGAATTGTTCCACCGGGTATTCGGCACTGCAGGACCTGCAGCACAAAGACACTTGCCGTCACGATTTTCGCACAAAGAGACGATCGCCGCATACCGTGCATCGCGCAGTGTTTTTTCGTTTTTTTCGCTGCATGGGAACGGCTATAGTTTATCCGGGAGGTGTTTGCAACCTGTTTTATCGTGTGGATTGACAATGTTGCCCACTTCTGTCAAATGAATTTTATCGGAGCTGTCAAGATTGCGTTCCGTGTCGTCCGGCGGCTTACAAAAAATATTTTAAGGGAAACGGTTCAATCGGGATATGTTTATGGAAGCCGCGCATCTCGATCAATGGCATAATCTCAACGGATCAGGAGAATAAAAGATGATGGATATCATAAAGTGCCCGGGTTTTAAGGCGGCCGGTGTCGCGGCGGGTATTAAAAAAAACAATAAAAAGGACCTCGGGCTTCTTTATTCAGAAGTTCCGGCGAATGTCGCCGGGGTCTTTACTCGAAACAGGGTCCAGGCCGCGCCGGTGCTTCTGGACAAAGAGCGAATAAAATCAGGTGTATGTCAGGCAATCATCGTAAACAGCGGCAATGCGAACTGCTGCACCGGGGAGAAGGGGATGCGTGACGCAGCAGCCATGGCCCGGTTGACCGCATTGAAACTCGGGATTGCTGAAGATCTGGTGCTCGTGGCCTCAACCGGCGTGATCGGCAAGCCCATGCCCATGGAAAAGATCGAGGCATCTGTCCCGGGCGCAGTTGATGCCCTGTCACCCGAGGGGATTCCTGATCTTGCCAGGGCCATAATGACAACCGACACCGTGCCGAAAGTGGTGTCAAGAAAAGGGAACATCGGCGGGAACACCTATACGATAACCGGCGTGGCCAAAGGATCTGGAATGATATGCCCGGACATGGCGACCCTGCTATGCTTCGTCTGTACGGATGTCATTGCATTGCCGCACTTTCTCAAGGAGACACTTTCCGGGGCCGTTGAAAGGTCTTTTAACCGGATCACCGTGGACGGCGACACCAGCACCAACGACACGCTTATCCTGATGGCAAATGGTGTGTCCGGAGCAGCGATTGAAAAAAAGACGGAGAAGGAATCTTTTCAACGTCTTCTCGACGGCGTTCTGATCGATCTGGCCAAACAGGTTGTCAAAGACGGGGAAGGGGCCACAAAGATCGTCGAAATAGCGATAAACGGGGCGCAAACAGATGAGGATGCTCGCAAAATAGCGGTCACGGTTGCAAATTCGAATCTCGTTAAGACCGCGTTTTTCGGAGAAGATGCCAACTGGGGAAGAATTCTTGCAGCAACAGGTCGTGCGGGTGTGATTCTGGAGCCGGATGCAATTGATGTCTTTTTCGATGACATCCAGATGGTCAAAAATTCATCGGGGCTCGGGGATGCTGCCGAGGCTGAAGCCACAGCGGTTCTCAAGAAACCCGAATTTACGGTAACCATCGATCTTAACATGGGGCAAGGTTCCGCCACCATGCTCACCTGCGATTTTTCCATTGATTATGTCAGGATAAATGCGGATTACAGATCATAATTTCCAATCATAAAAACATGGCTTTGATGCGGTTACAAAAATTTCTTTCAGGTGCGGGCGTCTGTTCCCGGCGGCAGGGTGAGGCGTATATAAAAGAGGGACGGGTCAGCGTGAACGGTTGTGTGGTCACCGAGGTCGGCACCAAAATTGATCCGGGATCAGACCGGGTGGAATTTGATGAAGAACCGGTAGAATTGATCTCGCACTTGGTTTATATCGCGCTGAATAAACCTGGGGGGTATGTCACAAGCTGCAGCCACCCGGGGGAGAAGATCGTTCTTGATCTTGTGGATGTTCAGGAGCGTGTCTATCCGGTCGGGAGACTTGACAAGGACTCCAGCGGCCTGTTGATTCTGACAAATGACGGCAGGCTCCATCACCGGCTGTCGCACCCGTCTTTTGACCATGAGAAGGAATACGATGTTACCGTGTCGATGCCGATGCCGGACGGCGCCCTCCGGAGTATCGCTAAAGGTATGCCGCTGATGGGAACAAAAACCCGGGAGGCGGAGATTCAAAGGGTTTCTTCGCGGCGTTTTCGAATCGTTCTAAAAGAAGGCAAAAACAGGCAGATACGTCGCATGGTCAGAAAAGTGGGTCATCAGGTTACCCGACTGAAGCGGATCAGGGTTTCAAATGTAAGACTCGGAAAACTGGCTGAAGGGGCCTGGCGTTATTTGACGGAGAACGAAAGAAAAGGGATTTTATCCGGGCTGTAAATGCGACAGCATAAACGCAACCCGATCCCTGACCGGCATCAATGGAACACGAATGATTTCGTAGCCCAACAGTTGATAGCTTTCCTGCAAAAGACGATCGAGTTCGGTTGCGACCGTATCATCTTCGGAGCGAACCGCGTCTTTTTCAAACCGTAATCTTTCAAAGAAAAATATTTTTGCATATCGGGTGATTTTGCTTTTTTTGAGGGGTTCATCGGGGTCGAGACCCTCGAGAATAAAATAGGCGATGCTGTCCGGAACCGCACGATCCAAAAAAAATGTTTCCCCACTTGAAAGAGATGCTTCAATTGCAATCTTTTCGTTCAGGATGTGCTGTTCAAAGGCCCGTATATCGGCTTTTATCTGGCGTATGGTTTTTCCTTTCCCCAGTTCCCCATCGATATACGCCCGGGCGACTTCGTGAACCACGTTGTATCCGAGCCTTTCAAACTCACGAATGACCGTCGTTTTGCCCGAGCACGGTGCGCCGGTGACGGCGCACCAGTTTGTATGTCGCATGAAAACCCCTAATTTTATTATGATATTTTCAGTTTGGCAGGGTGAGCCGCCCCCCGTGCAGTATAGGTGTTGAGCGCAACGACGCTGCCGAAAATCAGGAATCCGCCAACCCAGAAGCGCCAGTTAACGAGTTCATTGAGAAAGCAGATCCCGAAAATGGAGATGAAAAAAAGTTCGCTGGTCAGAAAGAGGCCGCCTTCCCAACTCCTGCAGTACCGGAATCCCTGGTTCATGAGGAGCTGGGCGGAAATGGAAATCAAGACAATGCCGCCGACGATCAGAAACTCTCCCGGGTTGGTTGGAATCTGCGGGTTGGCGATAAAGGACGGTAAGGTTACAAGGGTCCCTATTAAACAGAAGTAGAGATAGATGATGACGGGTCCGTTTTGTTCCCGCAGCTTTGGATTGCTGCCGTTGAAAGGGTTTCTCCGCCGGCCGAATACGACCGTCAAAATGACCAGTCCAAAACCAAAACGGTAAAAGGCGATATCCCAGACGCGAAATGACGGCCCGAGAATCTTGATCAAAACATCGAGAACGGCGAAGAGAAACGCGGAGGCGAACATCAGGAGCGGGCCCGCAGCGGTTGTAGCGAAAAGGTTCGGCATAGCAGGTTCTCTTTTATTTTGTCCTTAAAAATCTGGTCCTATAGGCCAGGTTAGAGTTCTCCGGCTCAGCCTAAAGAATCGTTGCAAGAGTTTGAAGTGAACTAAAGTTTAAAGTGAGCTAAAGTTAAGGAAATCTGCCAATTA
This sequence comes from Pseudomonadota bacterium, assembly GCA_043827325.1. Classification (GTDB taxonomy): domain Bacteria; phylum Desulfobacterota; class Desulfobacteria; order Desulfobacterales; family UBA11574; genus JBDRPF01. The sequence goes on from JBDRPF010000001.1 coordinate 32,929, forward strand.
TATAAAATCAGTGGAGCGAAGCGACTCAACAATTTTAGGCACTTTAGATCACTTTAGACACTTTTAACTTGTACGGCTTTAAGTAAAACAGCCCCTTCCAGGGGTTATATCAAAGCCTGCCCCTCGGGGTCAGGATTCTTTACCTAATCTTTTTTCCAGATCATCGGCCAGCTTCCGGTAATCCGGGTTGTCGGGGGCGATGCTCAGGGCCTTTTTAAAATCAGCCAGGGAACGTTTGAGACGCCCCATGCTTTCCCATGCCTGCCCCCGCCCGATGTATATGTCGGCGGCGCCGGGATCCTTTTCCAGGGCTTTTGTAAAGTCGGATACTGCACGGTCAAAATCTTCATTGTTCGCCCGGGCCACGGCTCTGTAATAGAAGGCGTCGGGATGATCGGGATCCATTTTCAGAACTTCTGTGAAGTACGCTATCGCCTCGTCGAACAGGTCCATGTTGAAATGATTCACACCATTGTCAAATATGTTTTCAATATCATGGCGCATTTTTCTGTCCCGCATTGTACAGATATTTGTAGAAATAACAGGCCAACACCTATACAATATTGAAAGTCTCAGGTCAAAAAAATAAATTCCGGTTGTACGGATATGTTGATATAATAGCTTGCATCATTCGTTTGTAAAACAATTTTGGTTTTGAACCAGACACCTTAAAGTCGGCAACGATTGAAGAGTACCCTGCAGCAAGACTTGTCGGCGAGGAGTTCGGCTGAGGCTCACTCGAAGGCCTCAAGTCGAGTCGCTGCGGGGAATGCGCTCGCTTTTTCGGTTCAATTTTCAGTTGGTGGAGTGCTGGAGTATTGGCGTAATGGCCCCTTTATTTGCCCTTAAAAGCCTGGTCCTGTGGGCCAGGTCAGAGTTCTCTGGCTCTGCCTGAAGAATCGCTACAAGAGTCTGAAGTGAACTAAATCCGCCAAAGTACGGTGGCGGATAAAGTTTGAAGTGAGCTAAAGTTAAGGAATTCTGGCAATTATATAAAATCAGCGGAGCGAAGCGACTCCAAAACTTTAGTTGTTCCGGATAAAGTCAACATTTTTTTTAAACAAATTTGCTCTTTGAAAATTCGGTAAAATCTGTACACAAGACCGATATTCTGTTAAGTTAAGGAACGGGAACGGGGGCCTTGATCCCGCATTTAGCGTTGTTGACGCTTTGGGACTGCTTCCGTTCCTCTCTTTTCTTAGCCTGCCTTCTGGAGATTGGGGCTTTTACATCATATGCCTGGTAACGACGGCTTTTGTCCCGGCAAACTTTCTTTTCGCCTTGAGGGTTCTGTTTTTCTCTGTTTTTTCGGTCGATTTCAGGGTTAAATGGTTTGTTATGTTTAAGCATTCCGTAAATTATTCGAATAATTTTGTGCATGCACACACCCAAAGCGGCCTTTTTTTCCATCCCTTTTTCCGTATGTTTTTCATAGATTTCACGGATCAGAGGATTGGATTGAATGGCTACCATGGCAACCATATAAAGAATTTGTCGAGGTACTGTACGGCCTTTTTTACTCATATGAAAGCCCCAGGAACCGTCACCGCTTTTTTTATAAACAGGGTGAAGGCCAAAGAAGGAGGCTAAGTGTTTCGCCCTTTTAAACCGTTCTATGGAGCCTATTTCAAGGATCAGACCGACCGCAGAGTTGTTTCCGATCCCTATAAAAGTCTTGAGCAACTCAATTTCAGGAATCGAGCATTTATCCGCCATGGCTTTTGCTTGGGCATCAATGGTTTTTGAAAGCTGTCTAATCTGTTGGACAATCGCCTTGATTATTTGGCTTGTAGTTTCATCCGTAGCGGACGCGATACTGTGCTTGGCTGTTTCGACCAGTTTGTTGGCTTTTTGGGGCGTCACATATGGAATTAAGGCCACAGAAGACTTTCTTGCTTTGGCCAGCTTGGAAGCGGTTGGATATCGCTGCAAAAGGCTAAAAACCCAAGCCGGTGTACTATCTTTACAGTAGGCTAGAATCTCCGGATTGGCTGTGTAGAGATTAGATTCCAATTGATTGAGCAGTTGGGTTTTTTGCTTTTTCAGCATTTTGATAAATCCCCACTGTTTTCTCAGGGGTGCCAAAGGATCCTGTTGCTGGTATCGCACTTTTTCGGGATGCTCTATCATGTATTTGGCGACATTCTCGGCACTGATTTTGTCTGTGATATTTCGATCCAATCCAGCCTTACTGTTGTTGTAAACGCCGCAGGGATTTAATCTGGTGGTCCTTATCGGCAGATGCGTATGGAATCTGGCCAACACATCAAACCAGTTGTTTTCATAACCGCCAGTGCTTTCAACGGCAGCAAAAATGTTGGCCTTGGGATGACGGACGCAAAACTCTGAAAGGATGCTGTAGAGTTTTTGGTGGCCGTCCAAAGTATCATCCAACTGAAAGTCGTCTTCAACACAGCGCTTTGATGAATCAAGCATGACGAAATTAGAATATCCTTTACTGGCATCAATTCCAAAAAAGAAATCTGACATATGGCCTCCTATCGGCAATAATTAGTTTGAGAGCCAGGAATCATCAGCCTTGTCAAATACGGTGTCGATGCACCAAGTTGTTCCCCGACTTAAACCTGGCGGAAGGAAGACTCTAAAGTCCGGGCTCGCAGCCCAAGGCACTTACCTTCTCTTCCGACATTAATAACGATTTTACCGAATTAAGAAAGCTTATTGTTAATGATGCTCAAATTTAAAACCTCGGAGGCGGCGGAGGACACCCCTCTCCCCCCATTTTAAATTTATTTTTATTTAATTTTCACTATACAAGGCACTCCAAACTTTAAACTTTTGGGCTTTGGCTTATCCGGTCCAGGATTCTTTACTCATCCAGCAGCTTTGCTATATCTGCCAGCTCCATGGGAGAAAAGGCGCCGGCGCCCGGTGGAAGCTCGACCCCCTGGCTTCGCAGCCAGTTTGCGCGCGTCGCAACAGCGGCGCCGCAGA
>JBDRPF010000002.1:0-12895 GCA_043827325.1 Pseudomonadota bacterium
TCTGCGGCGCCGCTGTTGCGACGCGCGCAAACTGGCTGCGAAGCCAGGGGGTCGAGCTTCCACCGGGCGCCGGCGCCTTTTCTCCCATGGAGCTGGCAGATATAGCAAAGCTGCTGGATGAGTAAAGAATCCTGGACCGGAAGACGCGGCTTTGAGCGCACACCGGAAAAATGAAGTCTACCGCACGTACCGACCGAAATGATGGAGTGCCGGAGTGATAAAATCTTGGAGTACTGGAGTGTTGGAGTATTGTAATCTTCGAGTAAGTGCCATTTAGTTCCATATCCAATACGCCATTACGCCTTCAGACAAAGGCATTTCCCATTACTCCAATACTCCATTTTTCCAATTCCCCAGTTAAACGGATGGCATCATCGTCATTTTTGCCCCCGCTTTGGGGTTTCTTTTTAGGAAAGTGCGCGGTACGACGCTTTGTCCCGACCCAAATTCTCCAGAAACCGCTCGAGAACACCGGTAATATTCATCACCCTCATACCGATCATATCCACGCGTTTATTGCTGTTTGCCCGCAACCCGACAGTTCTTTCGACATATTTTTCTTCCAAAACCGAAAAACCGTCATGTGTGACCGTCTTTTTTCTGATAATTCCTTTGATGATGTAATGAAAATCGTATCGCTTTCTTTCCGTGTCCGTTGAGCAGCAGATATATATCATGTGCCTTTCAACCTGATTCTCAACGCCTTCCATCTGTTTTTCATTGCCCGGGGGATCGTAAAAAAAACCGTTGTTCAAAAGCCATTCATCCAAATCTGCAAGGATCTGCCTTGCTTCCGGAATCGAGTACTTCATATCCGCCACAAGCAGTCCGCCCAGGTGAACGAGAAAGGCCTCATCCGGATGGTACTGTCGTGCAAATCCGGACTGCATGCCGCCGAGCGGGTCCGGCGGTAAAAATTCCCTTGACCACCGCTTCCACTTGGCAAGGTTTACGCCCAGTTTGTCGGAAAGCTCTCTGTTGCTATAATATTGCAGCATGTTTTTATCCAGATTGGTTGTTATATCAATATGCCAACTTTTTGAATCATCTGAACACGTCGGCCCAAAACGGACTATTTCATATATTCAAGCGACTTATACTCTTTCAGACACGACCGGTTGTACAATAATTCCTTTAAACTTCCGCGGATCGCCCGTCATGATCCAGAATATCGACCACCGTGTTTCCGGATGAGTTCGGGGAGCCGGAGAACCAACACATGTTGACAGGTTGTTATATCAATATATCAATAGAATTATTTCGTGTCAACCGCTTGCAAAAAGAAAAATAATGAAGTATATTTTTTAAAGTTGCATTTCACTGCCCTGTAACAAAACACGGTGAGTTATCAAGAACAAAATGAAACAGAATATACCCGTAGCCATTATCGGAATGGGGTGTTTCTTCCCGAAAGCGCCCGGTTTGAAAGGATACCGGCGATTGCTCTTTCGCGGAATTGACGCCATAACCGATATACCTGAAACGCACTGGTCACCGGAAGAGTACTACAGCCCGGATCCGGACAAACCGGATCATGTGTCCTGCAAAAGAGGTGGTTTTCTGCCTCCAGTCTCTTTCGACCCGTTGGAATTCGGGATACCGCCGTCTTCCCTTGAAGCCATTGACACCTCCCAGCTTCTGGCACTCCTTGCTGCAAAAAATGCGCTTGAAGATGCCGGTTACGGGGAAGATCGCAAATTCAACCGCCAAAAAACAAGCGTTATCTTAGGCGTGACAGGCACGCAGGAACTCGTCATCCCCCTGGGTGCCAGGCTCGGGCATCCAAAATGGCGGAAAGCCCTCAAGGATTCGGGGATTTCCGGCGAGAAGGCTGAAGAGGTTATCGAACGGATATCCAACGCGTATGTTTCATGGCAGGAAAACTCGTTTCCCGGTCTTCTGGGAAATGTCGTTGCCGGAAGAATCTGCAACCGGCTTGACCTGGGCGGCACGAACTGTGTTGTCGACGCGGCGTGCGCAAGTTCCATGAGCGCCATACATCTGTCCGTTATGGAACTGATGTCAGGGCGAAGCGACATGGTTATCACCGGCGGCGTGGACGCCATCAATGACATCTTTATGCACATGTGTTTTTCCGAAACCCACACCCTTTCCCGAACGGGCGATGCCAGACCGTTTTCAAAAGATGCGGACGGCACGGTCCTGGGAGAAGGTATCGGAACCATCGTATTAAAAAGACTCCAGGATGCGGAAAAAGACGGAGACAGGGTATACGCCGTGATAAGAGCCGTCGGGTCTTCCAGCGACGGCAAGTCACAGAGCATTTATGCCCCCAGAATAGACGGCCAGGTGAACGCGCTTCGCGCGGCGTATGCAAACGCGGGTGTTGACCCGGCAACCATTGAACTCATCGAGGCCCATGGTACCGGCACCCGGGTCGGAGACACCGTGGAGTTTCAGGCTCTGGCGCACTTTTTTGGAGAACACATCCAAAACACCGGCATATGTGCCGTCGGATCGGTGAAATCCATGATCGGGCACACCAAGGCTGCTGCCGGTGCCGCAGGACTGATAAAATCGGTGCTGTCCCTTTACAACAAAATCCTGCCGCCTACATTAAAGGCGGATGAACCCGACCCCGGTTTAAAAATTCACAAAACGCCCTTCTACTTGAGCACAAAGACCCGTCCCTGGTTTTCAAAAAAAGAACATCCGCGCCGGTCAGGGGTCAGTGCTTTCGGATTCGGCGGCAGTAATTTCCATGTGGTTCTTGAAGAGCACGTCCGGAAAAAACCGGAAACAGCCTGGGACGGTTCGGTTGAAATACTCGCCCTGTCAGCTTCGAGTCGGACAGGGCTTTTAAAAAACCTTCGCTCATTCATTCGCGACATTCAAAACGATCCCTCTTATGAAGATTTTTCAGCAAGGGCCGCCGGAACGCGGCAGAAATTTTCTTCATCCGACCCGCACCGGCTCCTGTTTGTCGTTGAACGGCCCATTGAACCCGATTCGGAATCTCGAACGAATACGGCACAACTTCTATCCGGCGCACGGAGCTTTCTTGAATCAAACGAACAAAAAAACAGATGGCACGCGAAGAACGCCTATTATGGCGGCCCTGAAGCGCCTGATAAACCTGATAAAATTGCTTTTCTCTTTCCGGGACAGGGAAGCCAATATGTCGGTATGGGACGCGACCTTGTCTGCTGTTTCCCGGCAGCCTTTGAAATCCTGGAAAGCGCAAACGGCATTTTCGAAAACGCTCAGCGGCTGAGCGACTTTATCTTCCCCCCACCCGCGCAGTCGGAAAATGAAACAACGGACCAGGAAAAAGCGCTGCAGAAGACGGATGTCGCGCAACCGGCGCTCGGTGCCGTCAGCCTGGCAATGCTGGAAATTCTTCGTGAATTCGGCATTCACCCGGACGCGACCTGCGGCCACAGCTTCGGAGAGTTGACGGCTCTCGCTGCCGCAGGCCGGCTCAACATCGATGCGCTGATCCGGATTTCGATTTCCCGGGGAAGATGCATGGCCCAGGCCGGCCGCAACTCCGCCCGGGACGCGGGTACCATGCTCGCCGTCAATGCACCCCTTGACGAACTTGCCGCTCTGACAGCGGCTGTCGGCTCGGGTGTCGTTCTTGCGAACAGAAACACACCGAACCAGGGGGTGCTGTCCGGCACGCTGGAGGCAATCGACCGGGTGGATCAGGTTTGCAGGCAAAAGGGGTTCAGGACCGTACGACTGCCCGTTTCCGCCGCGTTTCACAGCGACCTTGTGGCGGACGCGCAAAAACCTTTTGCGGAATCGCTTCGGGATATCGTGATCCTTCCAACGGATATCCCGGTTTTCTCCAATACAACCGCTAATCCCTATCCCGCGGATGCCGGAACGACGAAAAACCTGCTGGCCGAACAGATGCTGTGCCCCGTGGATTTTGTAAACGAAATCAAAAATATGTTCGATTCGGGGATCCGAACATTTGTGGAGGTCGGTCCCAAGTCGGTGCTGACCGGCCTCGTAAAATCCATATTGAAAAATCGACGTTTCCAGGCCCTCGCCCTGGACAGCTCTTCAGGAAAACAATACGGAATTGCGGACCTTGCAAGAGTGCTCTGTCATCTCGCTTCTCAGGGTCGCCCCGTCGAGTTAACTCGCTGGGAAGGGCCTGTTTCTGTAAAAAGAAAACAAATGATGCGCATACCCATCTGCGGGGCTAACCACAGAAATATGGACAACAACCCGAAAAAAACAAATCAGCCCAACGCTGTTCTGGATGCCTTGAAAGTGGTCCAGGAAGGCCTTAAATCCATGCAGGCACTCCAGATGCAGACCGCTGAAGCGCATAAAAAATTCCTGGAATCCCAGACAGAAGCCGGCCGCGCCCTTCAAAACATGATGGAAAACACCCGGCGCCTGGTGCAAGCGTCTCTGGGTCTGGATATGGAAATGCCCGCATCGGATTTCACGCTTCATGCCGCTAGTGAAAAAACACCCGTAGCGGCTGAACCCCCGGCGCGCAAAACTACGGATAAAAACCGTGCCCTCGAACCTGCGGCCACTGCGCAAATCCGGACCCCCGGCAGGGTTCCGACCATAGAAACCATCCCAATGGTTTTTGAAACCCCACCTGACGACCCTGCACACGCACCGGCAAACGGAGATACCGAGCAAAATTCCCGCTCCCGAAAAGAAATAGAACAAAGCATGCTCGAAGTGGTCTGCCGGCTGACCGGATACCCGGAGGAAATGCTCAAACTTGACATGGATATCGAGGCTGACCTGGGCATTGATTCCATCAAAAGGGTCGAAATCCTCTCCGCGCTGGAAGAAAAGATCCCCGATCTGCCCTCTATTTCACCGGAAAAGGTGGGAAAGCTGAAAACCCTCGGGCAGATCGTTGAATACCTCTCGGCGGGCACGGAAACCGCTGCGGCTTCACTTCCGTCAGGACCCGCCGCCGACTCAACGCCGATCCGTGAAAAATCGATTCAAAACAGCTTGCTCGAGGTGGTCAGCCGGCTGACCGGATACCCGGAGGAAATGCTCAAACCTGACATGGATATCGAGGCTGACCTGGGAATCGATTCCATCAAAAGGGTTGAAATCCTTTCGGCATTGGAAGAAAAAATGCCCGACCTTCCGTCCATTTCTCCTGAAAAGGTGGGAAAGCTGAAAACCCTCGGACAGATCGCCGGATACCTTTCCGGAAACGAAGATCCGCATGCACCCCCATCGAAAAAAGTATTGACCGCCTCTACCGACGCGATATCGGACACGCCAATCGACGAAAAAAGAACGATAGGCCTTTACAGAGACAATTCCAAATATTCACCCGAAGCACTCGCGTCCAAAATCAATCGCAAGGTCGTTTCCATGTCGCACAGCCCCGCTGATCAGCCCGCATATCAGATGGGCAGGCTCTCCATCCCCGGGACAAGAAAAGTCTATATCACCAACGACCGATCCGGTCTTTCAAAGTCTATTTGCGGTGAATTCGCCGCGCTGAACATCGATGCCGTTCTCCTGTCCGACGAACATCTTTCGGATATCGTAAACGGCCGCAAACGTCTGCGGGACGCCGGGGGTCTTGTCATCGTGCCGGATTTTAATTCGGCGGACGACAGATTCCTGAAGGATGCCTTTCTTCTGACAAAACACGCGGCACCGGGTCTTCTTGATTCAGCAGCGGAAGGCGGCGCCCTCTTTGCCAGCGTAACGCGCCTTGACGGCGCATTCGGCTTTAAAGGTCAAGGGGTCGTCAACCCGGTGCAGGGCGGGCTTGCCGGGCTGGTCAAAACAGCATCTCTTGAATGGGATGGAGTGGTTTGCCGTGCGATAGACGTTGCGCCGGACTGGAGGGAAAGCGGCAAAATTGCCAAATCCGTCGTGACCGAGATTTTAAATCCCGATCCTTCTTCCCCTGTTGAAATCGGCCTCGGGGCCGATGGACGGCGGACGTTTGCCCTCGAGTCCTCCCCGTATCCCGACGGGCGGATAAACCTCGATCCGGGCGATGTCGTCGTGATCACCGGCGGTGCCAGGGGCGTGACCGCATATGCCGCCCAAGCCCTTGCCAGACAGGCAAAACCGACACTCGTTCTGATGGGCCGATCACCGGAACCAAGCCCCGAACCCGAATGGCTTACAGCGCTTCACAGCGAGGCGGACGTCAAAAAAGCCATCCTTGAAAATGAGTACCGCGGCCGAAACGTTACACCCGTACAAATCGAAGCATCGTTTAAAAAGCACACGGCAAACCGCGAAATATCCAAAAATCTTGAAATGATGTCGGAAACCGCCGCCAACGTCCTTTATTATTCGGTGGACGTCCGTGACGCCGAAAAGGTTTCATCGATCCTCGACGAGGTCCGTTTGGCTCACGGCCCCATCGCGGGCGTCATACACGGCGCCGGGGTTCTGGAAGATCGACTGATCGTCGACAAAACAATGGACCAGTTTGACAACGTTTACGATCCCAAGGTGGAGGGCCTCAGGGTGCTTCTGGAAGCCACCAGGCCGGACCCGTTGAAATACCTCGTTCTTTTTTCCTCTGTCACCGCCCGAATCGGGAACATCGGCCAGGCGGATTATGCCATGGCCAATGAAGTGCTGAACAAAATCGCCCAGCAGGAGGCAACGGCGCGGCCGGATTGCAGGGTCGTTTCCATCAACTGGGGCCCGTGGGACGGCGGAATGGTCTGCTCGGCCCTGAAACGAAAATTTGAAAAAAATAACATCGACCTGATCCCCCCGGAAGCCGGCGCCATGTGTATGATATACGAAATGGCGGGTGAAAGGGGCTCTCCGGCGGAAGTCGTCATCGGTGCGAACGTTGCTCCGGATAAAGGGAAGGCGGAATCCCGCTTTGCGGTGTCGAGACGGCAGGCCGCCCGGCTGAAAAATGAAAAGCTCTCCCTCGCCTTGAAACGTGAAATCGACATCCACGGATATCCCATACTCCAGGCGCACATTCTGGACGGCAAACCGGTGGTCCCCTTCGCGCTCATTGCCGAATGGCTCGGTTACGGCGCGCTTCATGAAAATCCGGGCCTCACACTTCACGGGCTGGACGACATGCGCGTTCTGATCGGAATCAAGCTCGACAGCGAAAAGAAAATCATCCGGCTCATGGCGGGAAAGGCCAGAAAAAACGGTTCACATTTTTCAGTTGACGTTGAAGTCCGGGACGGAATTCACCAGGGTGTCGAAACGATCCATTCCAGGGCAACGGCTGTCTTGACGGATGAACTGACACCTCCTCCGTATTTCGACAAAACCAGAATCGCCGGCTCAAAAGCCTACCCGAGAAGTATGGACGAGGTATACGATAAAATCCTTTTCCACGGCTCAGAACTTCGGGGGATCCGGGAAATAATCAACTGTTCGCCCCGGGGGATGGCCGCACGAATCGCGCCGGCGCCGTCGCCGCTCAAATGGATGACGGATCCCATAAGAAGCCGGTGGATCGGCGACCCCCTGGTTCTCGATTCCGCTTTCCAGATGGCGATCGTCTGGTGCTTTGAAGAAAAGGGAATGGTCTCTCTGCCGAGCTACACCGCAAGCTACCGCCAGTATCGGACCGATTTCCCCGGCGAGGGCGTTACAGCGGTGCTCGAGGTAAAGCAGGTCACCGAGCGAAAAATGGTGTGTGATTTTACATTCCTCGACGCGAACGACGTGGTTGTTGCAACCCTGGCAGGGCACGAAACAGTCATGGATGCCTCCCTTTCCAGGGCCTTTAAATCCAGAACAGCGTCACATGCAGCATAATCCGTTCCCTATAGCGGTTGCAATAAATTCTGGCCCAAAGGATCAGGCTTTTTGTGTGTACTAAGTAAAACTAAATAACGTTCCGATTCAGGCCGAGCTGGGCAATTTCGTTTTCAACCGGCATACACCTTCTGCCTCGCCTTTGCGGCCGCTTTCAGAACATCCACCCTGACATCAACATAGTCATACACCCTGGCTTTACTTTTCCCGGGCGCGGGTCTGAGCACCCGTCCGAGGTACTGCAATACCCGCCCGCTGAAACGCACCGGCGTTGCCAGAAACAGGGTGGCCAGCTCTTTGCAGTCAAACCCCTCCCCGATCAATTGTCCCGTCGCCACCAGCACCCTGATCCGGCCCTGATTCAACCGTTTCACAACCGCCTGCCGCTGGCTGCCGGTAAGATCACCGGTTAAGAGATCGGACGACATTCCGTGCTTATAGCGCAAAATCGCCTGGAGCGTCTCGCAATGAATTTTCCTGTCGGACAGCACAAGGCACACGCCGCCGCCGCCGCTGGTTTTCGCCTCTTCCGCGACATCCGAAGCGATCAGGCGATTTCTCTCGTCGTTCATTGTGAGCTCGGAAAGCATCTTGCTGTATTCGTTCACCGGGTCGTAGTACGGACTGAAATTTGTCTCTCTCACGATCACCTCAACCGGCAGGACGTCCCCGCTTTCGATCAGACGGCCTTTGTCAATGTCGTGGAGTACGTCCCCAAGATGCCAGAATATCAGTTTGGACAGATTGTCCCTGCGCCACGGTGTTGCGGAGAGCCCCAGCATGTAGCGGGAGTCAAAACAGGTGACGGCATCCGTGAATGTCCGGCTCGGGCACCGGTGACATTCATCAACCACCAGAAAGCCGACCCGATCCGCGATCTCTTCTCCGATTTTGTAAAGGGACTGTACCAGGGCGACCGTCATCTTTTCGCCAACGGTTCTCCTTCCGCTTCCGATGAAGCCGACATCCGCCGCCGGGATTTGCAAAAAAGTTTCTGCTGCCTCGATCCACTGGAATGCCAGTTCCTTTGTGTGAACGACAACCAGTGTCGGCTGTCTTCGCCGGGCGATCATGTAAAGGGCCATTACGGTCTTTCCGGACCCGGTGGGCGCGCTCAGCGTCCCGAACTCCTTTGAGAGAATTTCATTGACCGCCTGCTGTTGAAACGGTCTCAAGGCTCCGGAAAATTCAAAGTCCGCACCAGGCAGGTCCCGGCGTTGATCGTCGATCTGATATTGTACTCCATGATGGCGGCATTGCATAATCAGCTGCCGGATATACCCCCTCGGCATCCACAGACCGTCCCCCCTGATCTTGTCAAAAAACCGCAGTTCTCTGGGCGTTCCCCTGTTCCAGCGCCCCATTCTCTCGTTTTCGATCCACTTGGGGTTCGGGAACTTCAGCTTTTCCATGAGCATCTCCCTGAACGCCGGAGGAACGCCGGACAGGCGGAGATTATTTGCAATGAGGATTTTCATTTGATTTTGCTGTTTGACCTCCTGTCTTCCCTATACTATAATATTGCATATACTGCGAATAACGTTAAGGTTCAATTGAAGTGTTATGGTTCACTCTTGTCCCAAATAAATGACATGAATATTAACCTCGAGCTGGTCAAATCCGGCCTCGCGGAAGTCTCAAAGGACAATTTGCCCGATGATTTCAACATGGGGCCCTACCGGGAGGCCGAGGCTGCTGCAAATAATGCGAAGAAGGGCATGTGGATTCTGGGTGACAAATACATGTCGCCTCGGGCATGGAGGGAGAGTCAGAATAAAAAGTAAAAATTCAGACATGCATATCCGTATCGCGCCGCTTTTCCCCCCTGCTCGCCAGCAACAGGAAGTAAACGGCCGCAACAATTGCGATGAATATCCAGATCGCCCCCCAGAGCATGGTGGGGAGGTGCGTAATCTCTGACAGCATTCGGGCATCCGAATACAAATACGGACGATCCAGTATGTCGCTTTTTATATCAAACACGGCATACAGGCAGCTTGTCAGGCCGATGACCTTCAGGATGAAGTCGTTGGCGCCCTCGGGCAGGCGTCTTCCGGCAGCCATCATCGCCGCCCCGGAGAAGAAACCGAATACCATTCCAAAGCTGACAACCGGCCGCACGAACAGCAGCGAGATCAGAATCAAAAACCCCCCAATGGCGGTGGCAATCGTCCGGTCGTAACGGGTTCGGGCAGCGAGGACGAGGATGATGCCGCCCATGACCAGGCTCCCCAGATATCCGGCAGAGACAGTCAGAAACCTGTTGCCGCCAGCGGTGACACATAAACCGCCCTGCTGGGCAACCAATCGTATCTCCTTTATGGATCCACCCGTGATGACCGCCATGAGCCCGTGGCTCAATTCATGAAAGAAGACGACAAGAATCTTTAGCGGATAGACGACCCATGTGTTCCAGAGAAAAAGTATGGCAACGGTGGTTGCCAGAAGTCCAATCATCTCCGTCCACTCAATCGTCCGGGCGGTTTTTTGAGGATTCACTTTTATTTGTGAGTTCTTTCCGGTTTAAACGAAATTATCCGGCCGGCTGAAACGGAACATTATTATGGCAACAGCCCTAAAATTCAAGCAGCGGCATGCGTTCGGGTCGTTTGTCTTTTTCGATAGGTAAGAATCGGAACGACTCCTTCTGGAGCTTTTCCTGGAGTTCTTCATTGACTTTATTCGACAGCGGTGTGTAATAAAATGCCAGCTTCATATAATCGTTTTTTTCGTAGATCTTCAACTTTGTTTTAACGTCATTGTTCTTCCATTGATATGTCGTCAGTTCGGTTTTTACGTCCATGGTTTTTTGGGGGATACCGTATTTTGATTTCATGTATCTTCGAAAATCGTCAAACACTTCTATGCTGTCGATGTGGATGTACACGGCAAAAAATTGACCGTCGTAGAATCCGTAAATAACATCCTTTACATCAACATCGTTTATGGTGCGGACCTCGCCGGGCTTCCTGTAAAAATCAACATTGCTGCTCGATCCTATTTTTGAAAAACCGTTCAGTCCGGACAGGTGTGTCCCCCACTTTAATCCAAATATTTCATCCTGAAGATCCGCGGCGTGAATGCTGCTCACGCAAATGAGAAGCGTGACGATAAAATAAAATAACACTTTTAAGATTTTCATGCGACTACCCTCTGTTATTTACTAATGAGTTCATAATCAATTAGACATAAAGCCAAAATGTTTTCTGACAGGATTAACCGGATTGACTTGATTTTTTTTCACGGGTTGCGGCGTTCGCCTTGAGAAAAGGCCGGAGGAAGCCGTGAAAATGTAATTCCGCTTCAGCGGAAAAAAGGGGCGAGAACTCAACAATGGATGCTTTTTCCCTTGAATGACTGTTTTGTCGGCGCAATAAGTGAACACCTCCCATCGAAGAGAGGTGATGCCTTTTGCCTTTCTTCCGGAAAGGCAAAAATATCTTGTTAATCCTGTAATCCTGTCTAAACATTAATGCTCTTATTAGCAACTGAAAAACCCGTAGGGTTCATCTATAAAATAGAACGCCGGCTTTGCAACAACCGGAATCCTTCGTCCGTGTAGAGACTCTTTCGAATCTTGCGTTTCAGTTGATAGGTATTGTCATCATCCGCCATGAAGGCCAGTTGCTGCAGGTCTTCCTTGGTGTAAATTTGAAAATCCGATTCAAACATTTTGAGGTAGGCTGCCAGGCTGTTGTTGGTAGGTCCGAACCCTTCTGCATAGATAAATTTTTTCTCGATGTCACTGCCCACTTCATCAATTTTCTGATAACGGTCTTCAGAGTCCGGGGCCAGCATCTTCATGATGATTTGCGAATACGCTTCCGGTACATCCAGACATATTTCATGGGGCGGTATAATCAAGTTTACGAGCTGCTGCTCGTAATAATCGGCCTGCGCCCGGAAGTCCAACCCGTTCGGCGTTAAAAACAGACTGATCCCCGTCAGCATTTGATAGGCAACCAATCCCAGAGCGAAAACATCGCTCCGGTTATCTACATGTTCATTGCGAACCTGCTCTGGTGCCATATATTGAATTTTCCCGGAAAGTCCGAACGCCTCCTGGTCCGCCGCAACGGCAATACCGAAATCCATCAGTTTTGTAACGCCCTGATGGCTGATAAGAACGTTTTCAGGCGAAAGATCGCGGTGCACGATGTATTGATGGGCGTATTCCAGCGCCCTGCAAAGACGACTGATTATAAATGCATTCAGGGTTATCGGCAACAGGGAGCCCGCCCGAATGTGCTTGCTGTGAATTTCTCGAAGGTCCCACCCCTCGATATACTCCATCACGATAAGATACAGGCGTTTTCCACCGTCGTCGCTTTCGTCGATCAGCAGGGGGTGCTCGGTGAAATCCATCATAGTGCGGAACTGGCCCATACGCAGGCTTGACATCAGTTCTTTGCCCCTGCTGCCGCCGGCACCATTCGATTCCCTGTAAGAATAGAGTTCATTCTGAAATTCAACGGGCAAGCTGTCAAAAGGGATCGCCTCCAGCCCGTAAGTTCGAACGATGTTTTCATGCCGGAGGGCCGCGGCGACGTTGGCTTCACTCTTGAGCATATCCAGCTGCTTTTCGTTCATTGAGCGAATCGTCTTTATTACGACAAGATCACTGACACCCTCGCAATGTTTTTCAGCCAGATAGACAATGCCCATTCCTCCGCGGCCGATCTCCTCCACAAAGGTAAACGTGGCTGCGGATTGGAAGGACAGGTCTTTTAAAGACGACAAAATACCAGCTCCTCATCTTTCAGAACGTCATTATAATCACGCCAACAAAATTTTAGAGCTCACTTTTTTGTTCAATTTTCCTAACCGCTACATTTTAATACAAAAAGCTTATCAATAAACGTGAGAAATGTAAAGAACTGCTTTTTTATAACGGCGGTGTCGGCGGGCAGGGATGGCTATTCAAAAGTGAGGGTGTTTTTCTTTATAAATATCTGTAATTCAACCGTTCCGAAATACTGGCAAGACAACTTCGACTTCAAAAAAGCATGATTTTAATGAAATTATTCTCTTATGTTGCCAATTTAATTATGTTTTGTGATTTAATTCTCATTTGATTCCATTTCCTTCCTAAAGGATTAAAAAAATCCTTTTAATTCCTTTTATCTTCCATCCCGCGCCCCGGTTTTTCAATTCCGATAGT
>JBDRPF010000003.1:0-8677 GCA_043827325.1 Pseudomonadota bacterium
CAGAACCTGAAGAATCTCACGGATACGGGAGTGCTCGAACTCCGCCAGTTTGAGAGAGAGATCCACGAGATCTTTACCTGTTTTTCTAAGCTGTTTTTCGAGTTCCGCCCGCTGAAGTATAGCGGGGTATTCACGAATGCTGACCGCCACCAGCTCTTTTAGCACCGTTTCGTAACTTTCAATGGCGAGCCGGAGTTTCGCCACGTGGGTAGCGCCTTCGAGCCCTTTAAAATCGGATTCGATGGCCCGGGAGACCTTTTTCGCTTTGTCCAGGTTGAACAGGGCTTCCTCGACATTCTCCCTTCCGTCATAAAGCAGAAAATTTTTCTCATACCGCCGCACCTCGAGCAGGTCGTCGTGGAGTTCATGGCCGCTGACCACGAATTTCAACTTCTGTTCTATCCTCAGGAGATTTCGGTAGGCGACAACGCCGAGTATCAGCACGCCGATTATGGACAGGACAAAGCCTAATACAACCTTTTGACGAATGGACAGGTGGATACTTCGAAAGAATATAGCCATATCAGAGTCTGGTTCTTCTGGAATCCTTTAAATGATTGGACGTATTTTCAAAACCTCAACTTTTTAAATTATTTTTGAAACAAACTTTAGCACATCGGGAACAATCTGACAAGCAGGAGCATTTCGTGTAACGTGATGGGTTTTAGCGTCGCATCGGATCGACCCGGGAGTTGAAACCGGAAAATACAACGGTTTTGGAAGTTTGATTTTCCTTGACCACCGTCATTCGAAGGAACATAATACCGTGTCGATCCGTGCGCCATGCTAAAGCAGGGTCGCGCCGGTTCGCATATCCGGATTTCGCTTTTCCAACATCCAGACGCAGGAAATTATTTGAACAGCTTCAGGGTGCCGGTGTGGAATTTGCTATGAATAGACCTGGTACAAAGGGCAGGACCCTGCGTATTTCAAAATCGCTGGTCCAGTCTCCCAATCGCATTGTCGCTTTTGGATTCGCGTTTCTCATCCTGATCGGGACCATCCTGCTGATGCTGCCCGCATCGTCAAAGAATCTCCCCCTTGGATTTGTGGACGCCCTGTTTACCTCAACCTCTGCGGTGTGTGTGACCGGCCTTACGGTGGTGGACACGGGCGGTGCGTTCAGCGCGTTCGGACAGTTCGTCATACTGGTCCTGATCCAGGCGGGGGGACTCGGCATAATGACCCTGTCGACACTGTTTCTCCTGCTGGCAAGACGACGCCCCGGTCTTACCGGCCAGATCGTCATTCAGGATACCTACACCCATTCCAGTGAGCGAAGCATGACTGAAATCCTCAAGGATGTGGTCCTGTTTACGCTGGTGATCGAGGTGGCGGGCGCCGCCGCACTGTTTTTTTGCTTTTTCCCGAAGTTCGGAACGGCAAACGCGATTGTTCTGGCAATGTTCCACTCGGTCAGCGCCTTTTGCAATGCGGGATTTTCCCTTTTTTCAGACAGTTTTGCCGGCTACCGGGAAAACTGGCTGATGAACGCAGTAATCTGTTTCTTAATCATATCCGGCGGTATCGGTTTCCTGGTGCTCTCCGAACTCAAACAAAAACTTTCATTCCGGCGCCCGGTCTGGTCGCGTCTCAGCCTTCACTCCAAAATCGTGCTGTCCGCTACCCTCATTTTACTGGTTTCCGGTGCGGTTTTCATTTTACTTCTGGAATGGGGGAACACCCTGGCCCCGCTGTCCGTACACGGTCGCTTCCTGTCCGCTTTTTTCCAGTCTACCACGGCCAGGACCGCGGGATTCAATACGTTGCCGATTGGAAATATGACGAACGAAACCCTCTTTATCCTTATTTTGTTCATGTTTATCGGCGCTTCCCCGGGTTCGTGCGGCGGCGGCGTTAAAACCACCACCATGGCAACCCTGATGGTGATGGGGATGTCTCGTCTTCGGGGACAGGAGCGACCCCAACTGTTCAACCGGTCGATTTCGGAAGGCAGCGTCCGGAAGGCGATCAGCGTTGTCATGCTCAGCACGGCCGTGGTGTGTGCCGGCATGATCGTACTCCAGATGACCGAACTGGGCAGTGCGTCGCACCCGCAGAGCCGGGGAAAATTTTTGGAACTGCTTTTTGAGGTTGTCAGCGCCTTTGGCACGGTGGGGCTTTCCACCGGCGTCACCGGAGGGCTTACCGTGGCGGGTAAAATCATTGTAACCCTGACCATGTTCGTCGGCCGCCTGGGACCGCTGGTGATCGGCGTCGCGGTCAGCCGGCGGGCCATATCACGGTATCACTATGCCGAAGAAGGCATTATGGTAGGATGAGGTAAGTTATGAAACAATTTGTTGTCATAGGACTCGGGAATTTAGGGTATTACCTGGCAACGCACCTGTATGACAAAGGGCATGACGTTTTGGCCATAGACACGAATTCGAACCGGGTTCAGGAAATAAAAGACAGCGTAGGGCAGGCGGTGGTCGCGGATGCAACGGACCGCAGGGTTTTGGAGTCACTGGGTGTGGACCGGATGGACGCCGCCGTGGTATGCACCGGCACGAATCTCAGCGCTTCGATCCTCATCACCCTCAATCTCAAGGATATCGGCGTTAAAAAGATATACGCCAAGGCAATTTCGGAGCCCCACGGACGAATTCTCAGTAAAATCGGCGCAATGGAGGTAATATTTCCGGAAAAGGATATGGCCATTTCACTGGCGGAGCGGCTTCACAACCCCAACATTCTGGATTATTTGCCTTTCATAGAAGGGTACTCGATCACTGAATTTGCGCCGCCAGCCGATTTTATCGGAAAAAATTTAAGAACGCTGGATCTGATCAACCGGTTCGGCCTTCAGGTTTTGGGCGTCAAGGAACTCGTCCCGGAGCGGTTGAACATGATTCCGACCGGAGCGTATGTTATCAAAGACAGTGACATACTTATTCTGCTGGGACCGAATGACGGTCTTGATGCGTTACGTAAAGAAAAGATGTGATCCGAACAGGAAACTTTCAGATGCTTCAGCACCTCGATCACCATGGCGAGATAATCGCCGCCGGAAGCAGGCATCCATCGCTTCCAGAAATCGTTCACCGACCCGGTGATGATATCACCGGTAATGACCAGCAGGTCCTTTTCACATGCATTGACCGCCGTTGCGACATCCGTTAAATATTTTTTCCCAACCCAGAAGCTGGCATGCAGGTCAGATATCTGGACAATTCGAAAGCCGTTAAAAGACGGAGGAAGATTGGGGAATTTCAACCGGATTTGTTCGGTTTTCAGGTTGTTCCTTCTTTCATACCCGAAACACAATGCACCGAGAACTGCCAGGCGAAATCCGTATTTGATAAACGTACGTCGGGTAAAATGGCTTCTGGCAACCTTATCCACTTTTACGAATTCCCTTAATTTGTCATTCCCGCGAAGCTTGTCCTCGACCTGATCGGGGAGCGGGAATCCAGATTTGTCCGGTATAGATGAAACAGTCACCAAACCGAAAGGCATCTCGGCTTCGCAGAAATTATGACAGGTTCTCTCTGGAAGTCAACAGATGCCGGGTTGTCGAAGGCTCCCTGCCCGGTTGCTTTTTATTTCCCGTGTTCACGACAACATCCCGTTTGCAATTGACAGCGGCCGGGCATGCATGTAGTTTATGGACATGGACCTGTGGCAGTTGAACATATACTGTAAAGTCATCGAGCTGAAAAGCTTCTCCAAGGCGGGAGATGCCGTTTATTTAACGCAACCCACCGTCAGCAGCCACATAAAGTCGCTGGAAGACCATTTTGGAACCCGCCTGATTGATCGTCTCGGAAAGGAAGCTGTCCCCACAAAAGCCGGTGAACTGCTCTACGAACACGCCCGCCGCCTCATTGCCTTAAGGGATGAGGCAGAGACCGCGCTCGCGGAATTTCAGGGTAAAATCAGAGGCCGTCTCGTCATCGGTGGAAGCACGATCCCCGGCGGATATATCCTGCCGGAAATTATCGGTGCGTTTATCAAGGACTATCCGGAAGTCAGGGTTTCTCTGATCATCGGAGACACGGAAGCGGTGATCGACGGCGTACTGAAAGGAGAGCTTGAACTCGGAATCGTGGGCGCCAAAACAGAAGACAGGAAAATTCTGCAGAAAAAGTTTATGGAGGATCAGATGCGCCTCATCATCCCCGGCGATCACAAATGGGCCAAGGAAAAACGCATAAGCCCAAAGGCGCTTTCCGCAGAGCCGTTTATCTTGCGCGAACGGGGCTCCGGCACGCTGAAATCAATTCAGCTGAGCCTCTCCGAAACCGGAACCCGTTTGGAAGATCTCAATATTATCGCCCATATGGGAAGTACCCAGGCGGTCATCCAGGGCATAAAAAGCAACGTGGGGGTTTCAATTCTCTCGACAGTCGCCGTGAAAGAGGAGCTGCTGCGGGGTTCCTTGATCGCCCTGGACGTCGAGGGATTGACGCTTAGACGAAACTTTTATTTTACCACACACGCACACCGCACAGCCTCTCCCTTGTGCAGGGCGTTTACGGAATTCCTTTTGAAAGAGGTCGGGGATTAAGCCGATCTTACCGACAATCCTCAAAACTCTCCTTTTGTCTTTAATTCTTTTTCCTCCTCTTGCTCTTGAAGTTCTAAGTTTTCGTAATGCCAAAAGTCTGGGTCATTGATATAATATATATCTGATTTTCGCATAAGATACGAATCCCCATCTAATAAAGAAGAGTTGATGACTACCTCCGTATGAAATAATCCACTAGTAGTGTTTTTAGATGATAATTCTGATTTTCCGGAGACAGCCATTTTACCACCCCGCAAGACTATAATTTCGCCTGATAATACATTGAAAACCGAATTTTTTGAATACAGAGAAACTGTATCTCGCTTGGAAATATGATGAACTACACGAACATTATTTTCTTCTAACAAAACATCGGGACCATTTTCTTTAGTGACTTTTATACCCTTTTCCACCATGCGAGTAATCAATAGGTCTCTGAATGTCTTGCCAAAAGGTGTTTCATTCGATTCTTTTACATAAATAGGTTTGTACTTATTAATGTCATAATTTTCTATTGTTTGTGGTTCTATTGTTTGTGGTTCTGATGTTTGTGGTTCTAGTGTTTGTGGTTCTAGTGTTTGTTTTATCTGCTCTGCTACGTCTGTGGCAAGAACATCCCAATGGTGCGCACTCTGCATCTTTTTTTGAGAACTGATAGAATGGCGTTTAGGATATGGAGAAGCGCAACCTATTAAAAAAAGGGTAGTAACCACTACTATAATTGCGAGAGAATGGCTTATATTGCGATTCATTTTAATGCTCCTTTTTATCACGTTTAATCAGTTCCCACAGATCATCATCTCCCCGTATCTTAAAATCATATGAAGATACAATCACACTGTCTTCGATTCTGACGATGCGGGAAGATACGTATACGGATTCGTATCCGACGGAATATGTGCCGACAATGACGTAGTTTGAGCTGAATGACGACCGGATATTTTCCAGCCTGCGGGACAGAACAAATTCCCCGGAACCTTTTATGACAAAGAGCGAACCGTCGCTGAGTTTGATTTCTTTCACGCGGTACCCCTTCTGGGCTATTTTTGAAGCGATTTGTTCCGACAGTAACCGCCCGAAGGTCGTCGATTCTTCCAGGTCGTTGATATTCACAAAGCTGGTCACCAGAAACGGGGTCTCCTTGGTAACCTCATCCGGTGCTCTGTCCAATAATACATCGGCCGCTCTGTAGCTGTCGCTGATAATATTGCGGGTCTGGCTGCATCCGAATATCAGCAAGAGGGCAATTGCCAAACAGATCTTCCTGCAAGCAGTTGACATGTCAAACTCCTTTCCCCGATCTCATCAAGCGCTCCGGTATGGGGTTGCGGTGCTGTTTTCGATTTCATAACCGCCTTGGCCTTGTCACAGTCGAATTTTTTAACACATAACCGCCTCTCCTGTCAAAGACAATCCTCCGGTGTCCCCGTATCAGGGTATTGCACCCGCCGGGTCTGCCACAGCTTAAGGGCACGTATTCGTAAATTCAGAGACGTATTTTTGTCATTTTTTCCGTCCGCTTCGCTTGAGACGCATGACAATATCTCGATCCTCTAAAAGCCGCAAGCACGCGGCGGCACGGCGCTTGCCGTCCGCAAGTTTTGTCTTGCAATATCCCTGTGTTCTGTTAAATTAATGACTTATGCATGACATCAAATCCATCTTAAATCTAAGGAGGGTGAATGGCAAATATAAAAAATCATGGGGTTGAAGATTTGACCCGGTTTGCAATGGATGCGATCCACCGTCTCGGCGAAGAAGCGCTTTCCTTTTACGGAAAAGGAAAATCACAGGTAAAATTTGACGAGGCGTTGGTCTCCGAGGTGGATTTTCACTTGACAAAATCATTTCAAGATCAACTCGAGGCGCAGTATCCCGGGCACCGGATTTTCAAAGACGGTCTGGAAAGCACGGACTACACCCATGATGGAAAAAGATATCTCTGGATTCATGACCCGCTGGACGGGATTGCCAATTTCCAGGCGGGAATTCCCATATGGGGCATCTCCCTGGCACTCCACGAAAATTTCTGGCCGATTTTCGGTGTTTTCTACATGCCCTCCACCGGCGACATTTTCCACGCCCGGGCAGGAGAAAAGGCCTTTCGCGGAGAAGAGGAAATTCGCGTCTCGGCCCAGGAAGAGATCAACGACGAAAGCGTTCTCCTCACCTACTCTCGATTCCATCTGCAATATCGATCGACATTCCCCGGGAAAATCCGCAATCTGGGATGCACCGCCGCGCACCTGTGCTATGTTGCCATGGGCCGTGCCGATGCGGCGATCATCGCCAACGAATCGTACCGGGATCTTGGCGCTGCCGGCGTAATTGTCGAGTCTGCGGGGGGCAGGATCCTCAAAATGGATGGGAGCGATTTCTACCTGAGCGACTACCTGGACGATCAAAAGATCAGAGACCACCTGCTGGTCGTTTCCCCGGAAACGTACAAGCAGGTTCGGGCTTCTCTGAAAGAAATCGTATAAGGAGTACCAAAATGAAAACTTCCAAAACCCATGTCTGCGTCATTCTAATCATCTCCCTTCTGTTGATATCGTGCAGTACTGTTCCGGTGACGGGAAGAAAACAGCTGAGCCTGATTTCAGAACCCGCCATGATGTCCATGAGTTTCCAGGAGTACAGCGAATTCATGAAGTCACATAAAAAGAGCACCAACCGGGAGCAGGCCCAAATGGTTAAACGAGTCGGGACCCACATTCAAAAGGCGGTGGAACAGTACTTTGATGAAAACAACATGTCCCAGCAGCTGGCGGATTACACCTGGGAATTCAATCTCATCGAAAGTGAAGAAGCAAACGCGTGGTGCATGCCCGGCGGAAAGGTTGTCG
Source organism: Pseudomonadota bacterium (assembly GCA_043827325.1). Taxonomy (GTDB): domain Bacteria; phylum Desulfobacterota; class Desulfobacteria; order Desulfobacterales; family UBA11574; genus JBDRPF01. Next base: position 7,360 of record JBDRPF010000003.1, read on the forward strand.
TGTACACCGGGATTATGCCTGTTGCCGGTGATGAGGCAGGGCTGGCGGTCATAATGGGGCACGAGATCGCCCATGCCGTTGCCGAACACGGCAGTGAGCGGATGAGCCAGGGTTTGGCGGTTCAAATGGGCGGCATCCTGCTTTCGTCCGCGCTGAGCCAATACCCGAACGAAACCAGACAGCTCTGGATGACGGCCTATGGCGTCGGCGGTCAATTCGGTGTTCTCCTGCCTTACAGCAGACTTCACGAGAGTGAAGCGGATCATCTCGGCTTGATTTTTATGGCCATGGCCGGTTACGATCCCAATTCGGCTGTGGCGTTCTGGAAAAGAATGGCGGAAAAGAAAGGCGGAAAAGCACCCCCGGAGTTCATGAGCACCCACCCCGCCGACGCGACCCGGATTCAAAATATCCGGACGCTGATACCGAAAGCCATGCCGTATTACGAAAAGGCAAAAAACAAATGAGGGATAAATACCCCGGCTACGAAGCACTCGGAATATCTGAAACAGAAGGGGTGGATTTCGAGATCAACGCAAGACACGGTGCGTCGGGGATTGCCGTTATCGCACCGCACGGCGGCGGCATTGAACCGGGAACGGCGGAAATCGCGGACGCAATCGCCGGCAGCGAACATTCCTTCTACTGCTTCAAGGGGACAAAATCGTCGGGAAACGCCGAGCTGCATATAACGAGTAAAAATTTCGACGAACCGCGCGGCCTCCGAATGGTCGAATCCGTTGACACGGTCATTGCCGTGCACGGATGCCGGAAAAAAGACAGTGTTGTGCGTGTCGGCGGCCTGAACCATGACCTCGTTGCCGGGCTAAAACAAATACTCACCCGGTCCGGGTTCGAAACCAAAAAAACAACAACGCAGGGGTTGCAGGGAATCAGCCCTGAAAATATCTGTAACCGCTGTCAAGGCCGTCGCGGTGCCCAGCTTGAAGTGCCGGAAACCTTGAGGAGAAAAATGTTCGATCAATCAGGGCAGTTCAACAGCGGTGTCCGGACCGGGGTGTTCCAGCGATTCGTTGCCGCAGTGAGAAGCGCGATTTCCATCTACCAGGGCGACCCGACAGCCAACAATCGTCCCGGATAAGGGTGGCGTGATACCGACCCTGAAAGGGGCTGTTTTACATAGAGCCGTACAAGTTAGAAGTGTCTAAAGTGATCTAAAGTGCCTTGTATAGTGAAAATTAAATAAAAATAAATTTAAAATGGGGGGAGAGGGGTGTCCTCCGCCGCCTCCGAGGTTTTAAATTTGAGCATCATTAACAATAAGCTTTCTTAATTCGGTAAAATCGTTATTAATGTC
>JBDRPF010000004.1:0-3298 GCA_043827325.1 Pseudomonadota bacterium
CAGGTCAAGACCATAGAGATCCTTGCGGGTAATGACCCCTTTTTCATAGCATTCCATGGCCCAGGCCAGAACAGCTCCCAGAGAAATGGTATCCATCCCGTACATGTTCGCCAGTTCCCCGGCATAAGCAACGGCTTCCACATCATCGATCATCGTGTTAAGGCCCATCATGGCAAAAGACTCATACTCCGGCCCTTTGCCCTTATAAGCGTAGGGCCCCTCCTTGACTTCGCATTTGTTGTGGCATTGAATCACGCAGTACTTGCAGGGCCATGGGCTGGCGTTAAGCCGTTCCACGTAACTGGCAGTCTTGAAGGCTTCAACCCCGGCGGGAAACTCCGCCAGTTGATAGTTTTTGATGGGAAGGTTTCCCTGGGGCGCAAAGCGGGTGGTGGCGCGGGCGGTACCCGCGGTGGCGCAGCGCTCCAGAAAAGGGAGCGCACGGTCCAGCCGGGCCAGGCGCCGGTTGATTTCATTGTTCAGTTTTTTCAGCGCCGCGGGGTCATGATAAGGGACCGACCGGGAGCCCCTCAGCGCGATTCCCTTAAGCCGCTTGGATCCCATGACGGCGCCCAGGCCGCAGCGACCGAGGGTCGATTTTTTGCGGGTCTGAATGTTGGCATAGCGCAGCAGTTTTTCACCGGCCTGGCCGATGGTAACGCATTCAAAGCGTCCCCCTTCGCGCTCCTTTATTCTGTCTTCCGTTTCATAGGCGTTTAAGCCCCAGAGTTCGGAATATTTTTTTATCTCGGCATTATCGTCATCCACCACAATACAGGACGGCTCCGATGCCCGGCCGTGAACGATGATGGCATCGATCCCCGCCTGTTTCAGCTCTATTCCGAAAGAAGCCGTGGCAGCGGAATCGGCGTTCATATTGATGGCGGGAGATATTGCGCCGGCCGTCCATTTGGAAGCGCCGGTCTGCCGGATCCCCTGCATGGGGCCGGCGGCAAAAACAAGCCGGTTTTCAGGATCAAAGGCGGTGGTCCCCCGGGGGCATTCGCGCCAGAGAGTGTAGGCGACCATGCCAGCGCCGCCCATGAAGTCCTCGTAAACCCGAACGTCCTTTTTTTCAAAACGGCAAGTCCCTTTTGTCAAATCAACCCTGAGTATTTTTCCCCAGACCCCTTTCATCGTGATTTCTCCTATATGTAATTTTAAGTTCCGGTATTAGCTCTTGACAACCTAAAATTGTTTATAATAAACAATACGCATATCTTTCGTTGTGTTTCACCGAACAAATTATCAGTTGCAGTGTTTTTTTCAACACCAGCAATCCTAACAACTTGGCTTGAAGGAGGACCTTTAAATGAAGGGAAACCTGCTCAATCTCAGTCGGGAGATCCCCAAGCCGAAACCGGCATCCCTGATTATTTACGAACAGCTTGTAAATGCGATTGTCACCGGGGAAATCACCGAAGGTCAGAGAATTGTCGAGACCGACCTCACCAAAGTGTTTGGTGTAAGCCGTTCACCGGTTCGTGAAGCGTTGAAAATGCTTGAAATCGACGGCCTTATTGAACTGATCCCCTATCGGGGAGTCGTTGTTACCCAGATCACGACAAAAGATGTTCGCGAAAATCTGGAGCTTAAGGGAATGGTGGAAGGCTTTGCGGCCTGGACCGGCGCCCGGATATTTGGGGAAGAAATTATCGCAAAGCTTGAGTCGGTCCTGGCTGCGTCGGAAAAACACATTGCCGAAGGAAAGTTTCAGAGTGTTCTGGAGGCGAATATCAAATTTCATCGAATCATTGTCGAAAACGTCAATAACGAAAAGCTGAAAAAATTTTATGAAGGCCTGACCAAATCCATTCGACGGTTTTATACCATCAGCTTTGCCATGTCTTCCGGATGGGAATTCAGCCTGGCGGAACACCGCGAAATACTAAATAACATCAAGGCAAAAGATGCTACCGCTGCCGAACACAGTGCTCGCCAGCATGCGTACAATACCATCAATCGGGTTCTGGCACGACTGGAGAAAAAAAATTAAGGTCGGGCTGTTTCTTTCCACTGATATCAAAGCAAAACCAAGAAAAGTCATTTTAATTTTATATGGATAAGGAGGTCTTTTATGAAAGTTGCAGAAACCTTTGCGAAATTTGTTAAACATACCAAGATCGGGGATGTTGACGTCAGCGTCATCGAGCACGTTAAAAAAATGACCTTAAAACAGGTCATGGGGGTGCTGGTGGGCGCCAAGGCCCCCACCAGCCGCAAAATCATTCGCTACGTCAAACAGTATCCGGGGCGGCCGGAAGCCGGTGTCTACGGCTGCGGCTTTAAAGCCGATGTGGCCCAGGCGGCTTATATCAACGGGTTTTTTGGACACGCTTCGGAGATGGAAGACGACCAGTTCCCCGGCGGCGGAATCAGCGATGTTACTACCTGGCCGGCCCTGCTGACCGCCGCTGACCATCTGCATCTTTCAGGTCAGGAAACAATTGTTTCCCTGTACGTCGGCCAGGAAATGCAGAATCGGATCGCCATGTATGCATCTGTCGGAACGGACGGGATCGGAATCTGCAATCTACCGTTTATCGGCATTTATGGAGCAACCGCCTGCTGCGCGCGGGCCTTTGAACTGACCGAAGAGCAGGTCAAGGCGTCTTTCGGCCTGGCGATGGTTACCGGGCTGGGCTATATGCACACCTGGGGAACGGACGCGCATTTTCACGAATCCGCCACCGTCTGCAAGAACGCCGTCATCAACGCGATGCTGGCAAAAGACGGCGCCAGCAGCAACCCGGTAATCGAAAAATGTCTGGACATGCTGACCGGCGGAGACAAGAACCTGGAATTCGACAAAATGCTGGAAGGCCTCGGCCAGGCGCCCTTTTATTCCAACAATACCTGGCTTAAAAAGTGGGGCTTCTGTTTTTTCACCCACAACTTTGTCGATGTGCTCGATAAGATCGTAAAAGAAAACAAAATCAAGTCGGACGACATCGATGAAATTATCCTGCATTTCGATCCCCTGCGAGAGGTCGTGGATCGGCCGGAACCCCATGACGCCGAAGACAGCCGCTTCAGCACCCAGCACGTCCTGGCCTTCTACCTGGCTTATGGGGAGTGCAATCTTTTAACCTGTACGGAAACCGCCTTGGCGGATCAAAAGGTTGCGAAGTTTCGAAAAAAAATAAAGGTTGAATACCATCCGGAATATGAAAAACGCTATTTCGGTGGGGAGGGCAAGATGGATGTCAGGCTGAAAAATGGAAAAACCTTTTCCGACGCCATGGACCAGCCCTTGGGATCACCCAAGTATCCCCTCAGCATGGACCAGGTGGTGGAT
>JBDRPF010000005.1:0-30123 GCA_043827325.1 Pseudomonadota bacterium
ACGTGAGCTGGGTTTAAAACGTCGTGAGACAGTTTGGTCCCTATCTTTCGTGGGCGTAGGATATTTGAGAGGATCTGTTCCTAGTACGAGAGGACCGGAATGGACGAACCAATGGTGTTCCAGTTGTCGCGCCAGCGGCATTGCTGGGTAGCTATGTTCGGAAAGGATAACCGCTGAAAGCATCTAAGCGGGAAGCCCACCTCAAGATAAGATATCCCTCTGTATGGAAACATACGGACTGAAGACCCCTTGTAGACTACAAGGTTGATAGGCCAGGTGTGTAAGCATAGCAATATGTTCAGCTTACTGGTACTAATCGGTCGTGAGGCTTGGCCACAAAATAACTTGCACAATCGTTGTCGAACTTTTTATGTGACTGTATTCGAATTGTCGCTACACTGAAAAATACCGTTTTTTTCGGTGGCAATTGCGAAGAGGAAACACCCGTACCCATCCCGAACACGGAAGTTAAGCTCTTTAGCGCCGATGGTACTGCTCGGGAGGCTGAGTGGGAGAGTAGGACGCCGCCGAAAAATCTTTTACACAAACCCGGAATCGCCATATCGAAACATGGTGATTCCGGGTTTTTTAATTTTGCAGGACGGATACCCGTTGATCGTCATCCGGATTGGTGTTACATTGAAGAAAAGAATCCGACCCCAGAGGGGCCGGCTTTGAACTAACTAAATAAAATTACTTCTAAATAAACGCTTGTAAAAGCGAACAGGGATAGAAGTGTTCTCCAGCGGTTTAAGGACAAAAATATCGGTAAATCTGGCGCTGCTGCTGCTGTTCGCCATGTTTTCGATTGATTTCGTCCTGGTGATCATGACCCAGAGGGATCTGGTCCGTTTGGAAATTTCCAGGGCGTCTATTTTCATATCCGCAATGGAAAGGCAAATCATCGGTTTTTTTGAAGCGGGAGAAGACCCGGATCGACGAATTGACAGGGGAATTGTCAACGGAATGATGATTGACGCCGGTGTTTCCTGTGCGCTGGTTCTGTACGCTGATCGCAGACCCGTATATGTTTACGGGCAAAGAGGCCCCCTGCAGGATAAACTCGAAGCCCTTACCGGGGAAACGATAACGTCCGGTAAGAAAATTATCCGATTAGTCGATACAACATGGGGTGTTTTCTGGAAATGCCCCCGATATCTGATCATGTCATACCCTCTGCTGCGGAAGGGTATTTCCATTGGGGGTGCCGGAATTGCTTTACCGCTGGACGGGATCTATCAATCTTTACGACAAACACAGTTCATTCTGCTCGTATATATACTGGTCAATACGGTTATTTTAACACTCATCGGGCTTTACAGATTGTCGGTGACCACAGTAAAACCGTTGAACCGTCTGGCAAAACGGGCCGGTGAATACACCGATGGTGATGAAATAGTTTTTCTGCAGGAAAGAGAGGGAAGTGAATACAATAAACTGTCCAAAGCGTTAAATAATATGCTGAAGAAAATTTCAGAGGACAAGGAGAAGCTCAGAAAGACGGTTTTTTCTCTGGAAAAGACGAATCTTGAGCTAAAACAGGCTCAAAAAGATATTATCCGGGCTGAAAAACTCGCTTCCATCGGAAGGCTTTCATCGGGGATCGCCCATGAAATCGGCAACCCCATCGGTATTATTATCGGATATCTTGACCTCATTAAGCAGGATGATATTCCAGGCGAAGAAAGAAAAGAATTTATCTGTCGCGCCGAAAGTGAAATAAATAGAATTAACAGAATTATCCGAAAACTCCTCGACTTATCAAGAACTTCGAGCGATGGCTTGGAGTCGGTTTCCGTTCATGAAATTATCGAGGATATCGTCGACATATTCAAGGTTCAACCCAAAATGCCCGATATCGATTTAGAACTGAATCTTGCGGCGGAAAAGAACGTGGTCATGGCTGATCCCAATCAATTGCGTCAGGTCTTTTTAAATCTGATGATCAATGCGGCCGATGCGATTTTTTCAAACGAGGATCAGAAAAAAGGGAAATTAACCATATCCAGCACCCTGTCCGGCGACGATATGGCCGACAGAAACAATGAAGCCGCCCCCCCCTATCCGATGGTAAAAATTATGTTTATTGACAACGGTCCCGGCATACCGGAGGAGATCATCAATGATATTTTTGATCCCTTTTACACAACAAAAGAACCGGGAAAAGGGACGGGGCTCGGCCTTTCAGTCTCTTTTATGATTGTGGATAGGATTGGCGGAAAGATCACAGCGAAAAGCGGTAAAGGCGGGGGGACAACAATGACCGTATGCTTGCCCCTGATCGTTGATAATCCAGACTCAACAACAACTGAAGAATCTGTACCCGTAAAATGAAAAGTAAACCGTTGAAAGAGGGGGAATCCCCTCAAAAACGCCTCCTGATCATAGATGATGAAGAGAATATGTGCCATATGCTCTCTGCTTTGCTGAAAAAACACGGATACCGTGTCGATACGGCATCTGATGGATACGATGCTTTGACGATGGTCGATCACACACTGTACGATTTTATTCTCTGTGACCTCAAAATGCCCAATATGAGCGGAATGGAATTTTTTGAGGCTGCTCGAGACAAGCTGTGGGACACAACCGTTATCATGATGTCAGCCTACGGGAGCATCGATACCGCCATTGAGGCCATGAAAAACGGCGCTTATGATTTTATTTCCAAGCCGTTTAAATCAGACGAGGTTCTCCTTTCCCTTAAAAAAGCGGAAGAAAGGGAGAGCTTGAAAAGAGAAAACCGCTGGCTCAAAGAACGGATTCGAAAGATCCAGGAAAATTATTATTTTGGAAACATGGTCGCCAGAAGCGAGGCTATGCAATCCGTGTTCAATCTGGCGGAAAAAGTGGCACAATACAATACCACGGTCTTGATTTGCGGCGATAGCGGTACAGGTAAAGAACTGATTGCGAGGGGGATACATGACAGAAGCGGACGAGCGAAAAAGCCGCTGATCCCCGTCAACTGCGGCGGTATTCCTGAAAACTTACTTGAAAGCGAGCTTTTTGGATATAGAAAAGGGGCGTTCACGGGGGCGGATAGAGACAGAAAGGGGCTATTTCAAGAAGCAGATCGCGGAACGATTTTTCTTGATGAAATCGGAGAATTGCCGCTTCCGCTTCAGGTTAAGCTCCTGAGAGTGTTGCAGGAGAATGAGGTCAGACCGGTGGGTGATTCAAAAACAAGCACCGTTGATGTTCGCATCATTGCGGCAACCTCTAAAACCCTGGAGGATGAAGTCAAGAAGGGCACGTTTCGTGAAGATCTGTTTTACAGGCTGAATGTCATGCCGATTAAGCTCCCGCCGCTCAGGGAGCGCCCTGAAGACATACCGATTCTGAGCCAGCACTTTGTTGATCGGTTTAATATAGCATTGGATAAGGACATTCAAGGAATTGCGCCTGCAGCCATGTCAATTCTGCTGAAGCACACCTGGCCCGGAAACGTCAGAGAGCTTGAAAATGTCATCGAAAGAGCCGCGGTGCTTGCGGAAGAGGTGAATCTGTTGCCGGAAAATTTTCCAGCTCAACTGAGTGTTGAATCAGGGGCGGAGAAGATGAACGATCTTTATGAAGGGTATTCCTTAAAATCCGCTCGGCGGGTTATGGAAGCAGAACTCATCACCAAGGCGCTCAACGCTACAGGCGGAAACCGAACGAAAGCCGCTCGAATTCTCGAAATCAGCCATCCTTCCCTGCTCAGTAAAATCAAGGCGTATGATATCGTAATTTAACCTGAACCGAGCGTTTCAAATTTTAAAGCAGGAGCGGTTCAATCGGAACATATTTACTGAAACCGCAATGACGATGCCAACGGGGAACGGTTTATTCCGGCCCATTTATTTTATCTCTGAGCTTTCCGGAACATTTGAATGTAACGACCTTTCTCTCCCCCAGAATCAAGTCGGCGCCTGTGGCAGGATTTCGGCCCCGGCGCTGTTTCTTCTCCTTCACGCAGAATTTTCCAAACCCTGAAATCAAGAGATCGTCACTGTTTTCAAGTGTGCTTTTAATAATTTCCAGCAAGGACTCTATGATTTCGACAGATTTTTTCTTGGTAAAACCGATTTCATGTAACTTTGCGACAATATCACTTTTTGTTAATGCCATGACGCCTCCTGGTAAAGGTGTTCCGGTGGTACCCGTAATAGAATTGCGCTTGATGGATCGCTTTACTCTGAATCTACTTCCGGTGTTTCGTCGTTAACCGGATAAAGGGTTTCTATGTTCTTAATTATCTTATCGACGTTTTTCATGATTTCGTCAATTTCATCTTTTAATTTCTCGTCGTCTATATCGCTCATTCGGGCCCCTCATGCAGGCGTATTTTCAACTTATCGTTATAACTATTTAATAATATACGGATGTTGAATGCATGTCAAGACGCTATTCCGAATTTTTCGTGAAGAGATTTAACGTGTGAATGACCGGGTTGTTTCAGCGAAAAATTCGTGCGCTGAAGGCGCCGACTTTACGCAGAATACCTGAACCGTTCAAAATTCAGGGAATACGCTGATTGTCATCCAGGCAGGTTTGCCTTTTTTGATTTTTTATATTATGAGTTGCGTCAAATCGGATCTGAAAATCAGATACTGTGCCGTTTCGGTGCGACGTCCGGATCAGGTCGTTCCGACCGGCACACCAAAAATATTCATAAAAAAAGGTTTTCGAAAAAACACCGAAAACCGAACAGGCGTAATGGAGCCGACGGGCGGATTCGAACCGCCTGCCTGCTGATTACGAATCAGCTGCTCTACCTACTGAGCTACGTCGGCCCGTTCGTACCCACTACTTTAATTATGATTCAAAATCAAGAAAAAACATCTCTTCGGGAATTGATCGATAGCGTGCCCGACCGGAAACACGGTATTGATTGTACAGGATTGTTCGGATCGGACAGAGCATACCTCGTATCCAGAATATACATTAAACACGGAATGCCGATTTTTGTGATTGTTCCTTCACGAAAAGACGGGGAGCGTTTCATAGAAGACCTGCAGTTTTTTTTGAAAAATCATTCGACACCGATACTTTCTTTTCCTCCCTATAATATACTGCCGTTTAAGGGGCTTTCCTATCACAGTGAAACAGCGGCGCAGCGAATCAGGACCCTCTACCAGCTCTCAGCAGGCGATGCGGCCCCCATTGTTGTTGCAACTGTTGACGCAGTGCTGCAAAAACTTGTTCCAAAACATGAAATTTACAGCTATGCCGAGCTGATCCTGTCGGGTGAGCACGCTGAACGGGAGCATATAATCGAAAAGCTCGTTTCGGGTGGTTACGTTCGATGCATGATTGTGGAGGAACCGGGAGATTTTGGTGTGAGAGGCGGTATTATCGATGTTTTTTCAACACTCTATTCCGATCCCCTGAGGATCGAACTGTTCGGAGACACTGTCGAATCTTTGAGATTCTTTTCAGCCGCGACCCAGCGAACGAAAAAACACATTCAGGAAGCCGTGATACTTCCGGCCAGAGAAGCGATTCTGAGTCCGGACACCATGGATCAATTTATTAATCGGGTCAGGGAGGTGGCGGCATCACTTGACATGCCCGTCACCAAGGTCGGAAACCTGGTTCATCGCATCAAAACGGAGGGTGCGGTTCCGGGTATCGAGGGCCTGATACCGCTTATTTATCCCGAGCTTGATACGATTTTCGATTATATCCCGAGCAATGCAATCTTTATTCTCACAGAACCGGACCAGCTCGAGAGGGCGGCAGATGAATCGCAGGAACAGACCGCGATAAATTACTCCGCGGCCCGTGAACAAAAAAGACTTTGCGTTGAGCCGGACGCCCTGTATTTAAAATGGTCCGCGGCCAAAGAGATCCTTTTTTCGAAAAAGCCGCTGTCAATAAAAATGCTGCCTCTGTCGAAAGTGAAACCTGACGGTTCGGGCACCCTTGATTTCAATTTTTCTATTAAGAACAACGCCGATGTGGCCCTGGAACTCCGGCGTCGACGTGAAAAGCATCATTTTTCGCCGGTTGCGAAATGGATCGGTGAAAAGCAACAGGCCGGGCTCTGCACGATTTTTGTTTGCGGTACCCGATTACAGGCCGACCGGTTGAAATCACTCATTGCACCCTACGGCATACGGCTTGACCTTGTTGACGGTTTCCCGGACGCCAAACGCGGCGGGAAAGCCGGGTACGTCTGCATCGGTCGGCTCTCCTCCGGATTTGTGTGGCCGGACGAATCCGTTGCAATGATAACAGAGGATGAAATATTCGGCGAAAAACAGCGCCCGAGAAGGACAGTCGAGGATCGGGACCACGCCCGTGCCGTAGCATTCGAGGATTTGAAAACAGGTGATCTTGTCGTTCATGACGAACATGGAATCGGTCAATATGAAGGGCTGGCAAAACTGCAGCTCGACGGTGCAATCAATGATTTTCTTCTCATTACGTACAAAGATTCGGACAAACTCTATCTGCCTGTCGAGAGAATGGGCATGGTGCAAAAGTACATGGGCGTGGACGGCGTAGAGCCTGTTCTGGACAAGATGGGGGGTCGGTCCTGGGGACGGGTTAAAGAGAGGGTAAAAAAATCGGTGCAAAAGATTGCCGGGGAACTCCTCCGACTCTACGCAGAGCGAAAAGCGGAAAAAGGGTTTGCATTCGGAAGGCTCGACTGCGACTCCAGAGACTTTGATGCGGGGTTTCCCTATGAAGAGACGGCACATCAACTCAAGGCCATTGAAAGTGTTCTGGGTGACATGCAGCAATCGACGCCGATGGATCGGCTTGTGTGCGGAGATGTCGGGTACGGGAAAACAGAGGTCGCGCTTCGGGCGTCATTTTTGGCGGTTAATGACGGAAAGCAGGTTGCCGTTCTCGTTCCGACAACGGTACTTGCGGAACAGCATTTTGCGACATTTTCAGGCCGGTTCGAGCATTACCCCGTGAATGTCGCCTGTTTGAGCAGATTTCGCACCGCCTCGGAGCAGCGTTCAATTATCAAGGGGCTTAAAGACGGATTGACGGATATTGTCATCGGCACCCACAGGCTTCTTCAGAAAGATGTGTCGTTTAAAGACCTCGGGCTTGTCGTTCTTGATGAAGAACAGCGCTTCGGTGTCCGGCACAAGGAAAAACTGAAAAAATTGAGAAGCACCGTGGATGTTCTGGCGCTGACGGCAACCCCGATACCCCGAACACTTCACATGTCCCTGATGGGAATACGCGACATCAGTATTATTTCGACACCGCCGGAGCATCGCCGATCTATCGTCACATATGTCTCGGAATTTGATGATGCAGTTGTCTCGGAGGCCATTAAACGTGAGTTGAAACGGGGAGGTCAGATCTTTTTTGTACACAACAACATCCATAACATATGGAAAGTTGCAAAAAAGTTGCAGGCGCTGGTGCCCGATGTCAAACTCGATGTCGCTCACGGCAGGATGGTTGAAAATGAGCTGGAAAACGTGATGCTTCGATTTATGAAAAAAGAAATCGACTTATTGGTTTGCACTTCGATCATAGAATCAGGCCTGGATATATCGGCGGCAAACACGATGCTGGTGAATCGGGCGGACAGGTTCGGACTGGCACAGATGTATCAGCTGCGGGGTCGTGTGGGAAGATCGAACGAACAGGCTTATGCGTATCTTTTTATTCCCAATGAAAGTTTTTTATCCGCAAACGCGCAAAAACGGTTGAAGGTTTTGATGGAGCACAGCGATCTTGGTTCCGGTTTTCGAATTGCCATGGATGATTTGAAGATCAGAGGCGGCGGTACGATTCTCGGCGCGTCGCAGTCCGGGCATATCGCTGCGGTAGGCTATGACATGTTTCTGAAGCTCATGGAGAATACAATTTCTGAAATGAAAGGAGTGCCGGCACTTCAAAGCCTGGAACCGGAAATAAACGTGAGCATGTCCGCGTATATTCCTGAATCTTACATAATGGATATCGATCAGCGACTTGCTGCATATCGGCGGATGGCGAGGATGGAAACGCTTACCGAAATCTCTGATTTTAAAACTGAACTGACTGACAGATTCGGCGCTTTGCCGGTTGAGACTTCCAATCTGCTTTTGAAAATCATGCTGAAGGTTTTGTCTATAAATGCCGGGGTGAAGCGTCTTGACCTGTCAGGGCAAACGCTTTTACTACATTTCTCTGAAGAACACCAAAAAAATCCGGATGGCGTCGCTGATATGATTGTTTCCGAAAACGGACGCTTTGAGCCAACGTCGGACCATATGCTCAAAATCAGATTGTCCAAAACCCACACCAGCGGTCTTTTGGCTCAAACTAAAAACATCTTGAAAGAAATTACGCGTCGTGTTAACGCCTGAGAACCTTGGAGCGACAAATTATTAAATTGTCAATTTAACACATTAATTTCGATTAACCGTCCCGTCATTCCCGCCCCGCACACGCGCGGGAGAAACTACGTGCCCGGCTCTCCGCTTGGCGCAGCCTGCCCCCGCAAAGGCGGGGGTCCGGAATGACAGGGTTGGTTGCCGGATAAATAAGAGTTGGACCCGCATGCATTGCCGGTTGTCAAATACAGGATATCTTCTTAAAAGCGCCTTTTTGTTCGGAGTGCTCGGGGTGTTTTATGCGCTGTCAGGATGCAGCGATATGCAATCCGAGCACCGGAACACATATTTGATCAGGGTCGGGGAAAGCGTTGTTACCGTTCTCGATTTCAACACGGCCTTTGACATTGCAAAGATGGCTTATCCCCACGTTTCGGAGCAGAATCGTGCCGTTTTCAGAGAAGCCCGGTTGCGTTTGTTGGACCAGATGATTGAGGAGATGATTGTATTGGAAAGAGCCAGGACGCTCAATATTCAAATTCCCGATGATGAACTCGAAAAGGCGGTTGCAGACATCAAAAGCGATTACCCTGAAGGTGTATTCGAAGAAATGCTGCTGGAAAACGCCGTTTCATTCAAATACTGGAAGAAAAGACTGAAGTCCCGTTTGCTGATGGAAAAAGTCATTTCAAAGGAACTGAGTGAAAAGATCCGTATAACACCCGAGGCTGTGTCGGCGTATTACGACGAATTTTTAAAAGGGCATTCCGGAGATCCCGCCTCGGCGGAAAATTCAAAAAATATGGAAAGAATGGTTATCGATCATTTAAAATGGAAAAAAACGGAAGAGGCGTATAGCGCATTGATCGAAAAATACAAAAAAGAACAAACCATCCAAGTAAACGAGAAGCAATGGAAAGCAATCATCGATTCATAAATTCATCCTTGAACTTCGCATGAAAATTAATGAGAAGCGTCAGTTTTAAAAAATTCGAAATGAGAGTGAGAGATAAACGTATGAACAGGTTGCTGCAATATTTTTCAATTTATTTTTTAGGAATGATTCTTTCATTGTCGAGCGGTTTTTCAGTGACTGCGAAGGCGCAGGAATCAAAAACCGTTGATCGAATTGTGGCCGTCGTCAATGATGACATCATTTTACTTTCCGATTTGGACCGTTCTGTCAAACCCTATCTCGACAGGGTCAGACAATCCGGCTACACGATCGATCAACAGCGTGAGATGCTCTTCAAAGTCCGGGAGAACGTCCTCAACCAACTCATTGATCAGAAACTCACCGACAAGGAAATCGAGCGGTACCAGATTAAAGTAAGTGAAAAGCAGATTGACAACGCGATCGAACATATGAAGGAAGTGAGATTTTTGACGGATGAAGATTTAAGAGCGGCCCTTGCCAGAGACGGTGTAACCATGGAAGAGTATCGAAAGCTCATGAAAGAGCAGATACTCAGAACAATGCTGATCAACCAGGAAGTAAAATCGAAGATCGTGATTACGCAGGAGGACATCAGGGACCGATACGAAAAAGACAAAGATAAATATCATAAAGATATCGTGTTTCACCTCCGCAACATTGTTATGAAAGTGCCGTCCCCGGGAAGTGAGGAGCAAAGGCTGATGATCGAGAACAGGATGGAGGCGATCCTGGCAAGGTTGAATGCGGGCGAGGTGTTTTCCAACCTGGCGAATATTTATTCGGATTCGCCATCAGCGAAAGACGGGGGTAATCTGGGATCGTTCAAGCTTGAGGCACTGTCACCGCAGATACGGGAAGCGATAAAAGACTTGAAGGCGGGAGAATTTACCCCTGTGCTCCACACTGACCAGGGATATCAGATATTTTTTGTTTCCGAGATTGTCGAGACGCAGGGCAAATCGCTGGAGGAAGCATCCCCTGAAATCGGGACACAGCTCTATAACGAGATCGTTGACAAAAAATTCGCCGAATGGCTTGAGGATCTTCGTAAACGATCCACCATAAAAATAATTAAATAGAAGCCATCTTAAACCGTTGAGTCTCGCACTTATGGCAGCCGATAAAAATTTACTTTCATTCGGAAGTTATCTCAAAACCTCACGGATTGAAAAGGGAGTCAACCTTAAAGAAGTCTCAAGAGAGACAAGGGTCAGCGAGGAAACACTCCTCCTGATTGAGATGGAGGACCATGAGAGACTGCCGGCCGAGGTTTTTGTCAAAGGGTTTTTGCGGGCATATGCCAAAGCCGTCGGAGCAGACGGTGATGTGGCCGTCCGACGCTACCTGTCAAACCGTCAGGCCATTATGGAGACTTCCAGGCTTGATTCCGAATTAAACGAATCGAGCACAAGCGTTTTGCCCCGTATCGCGATCTCTTTAGGCGCGCTGTTTTGTGTTATTGCGCTGTCTGTTTTCGGGGTGTCCTTTTTCCAGGGCTGGCATGGAGACGGTGATTCCGCCAAATACGAGACGAAAAATAAAAAGCGTAACGGCGTTTCTCTCCGTCACACCCGGGAAAGCGTGGATGCAGAGAGCCAAAGCGGTGCTTTTGCGCAAAAAATGTTGCTGAGGATAATCGCAATTGAAAATACACAAATTGTCGTAACGATAGATGACCATAATCCAAAGACATTTGATCTGAACCCGAGCGATCGGATAGAGCTTGAAGCATCTTCCGGTTTTAATCTTGATATCGGCAATGCCGGGGGTGTTCGGTTGATTTTGAATGAAAAGGCATTGCCGACCCCCGGAAAGAGCGGGCAGGCGGTAACCATTCGGATTCCATAATCCCTGTTTAAACTGAGTTGCTGCAAGGTTAATCCTTACAGGGGACAAGGAAACCCGGGCCCTTCGGACCCGGATTTTTATTCGCTTATGCTAGGTGAACGAAGTAAAATACTTTTGGACAGCATCAAACGACTGCTGAGACGTCAAGCCACATCACATCTGAGCAACATCGTGAACAAGACGCATGCGGCGGATCTGTCAATCGTGTTTCGGTCTTTGCCGCTCCACGATCAGTATAAACTTTTTGAAATGATCGAGGATGTCCAGAAAAAGGGCATACTTTTCAGAGAGTTTGATGAGGAGAGCTTCCTGGCACTCATTGAAAGTCTGCGGATGGAAGATGTCGTTGAAATTCTGCAGCACATGCCCGACGACGATGTCGCGGATCTCATCGGCGGACTGCCCGAGGAAAAATCCAAAGCCATTCTCGAGAAGATGGGAAAGGAGGATTCCGAAAAGGTCGAAGGACTGCTTCGCTACAGGGATGATACAGCGGGGGGTATCATGGTCCCGGACTTTATCGCGCTGAGGGAGGACGTAACCGCCGGAGAGGCGATAGCCTCGCTGCAAAAAGAACACCTGGATGTCGAGATGCCGTTTTATCTTTACGTGGTGGATGAATACGGCAAACTGGTGGGTGTCAGTTCGCTGCGGCAGTTGGTGGTGGTGCCTCCGGAGACATTCCTTAAAGATTTCATGTCAACGGACGTTTTTTCCGTTCAGACCAGCAGGGACCAGGAAGAGGTGGCAAAGCTGGTGGCCCGTTACGATATCCTTGCCGTCCCGGTAGTTGATGAAACAAACAAACTGGTGGGCATTGTCACCGTGGACGACGTTATCGATATTATCAGAGAAGAGGCCACCGAAGATATTTTAAAAATGGCCGGCGTCAGCGGCGAAGAATTTGTCGAGACACAGTCTGTCATGAGAAGCACGAGGATCCGGCTGCCGTGGCTGTTTGCAAGCTGTTTTGGCGGTATCGTCGCATTTTATATTATCGGCCACTTTGAGTCGAGTGTGGCAAAGCTCGCATATCTTGCGGCATTTATTCCGGTTATCATGGGGATGGGCGGAAATATCGGCACGCAGTCTTCCACCATTGTTGTCCGGGGGCTTGCAACCGGTCGTCTCAACATTCGAAATCTATGGTCTGTTGTCTTGAAAGAACTCTCTGTCGGATTAATACTCGGAGTTTTTTACGGGATTCTGGTCGGCATGGTGGCTCAGTTTAGTTTCAGTATGGAAAAGCTGGCACTGTCCGTGGGCTTCGCAGTGCTCAGCTCGATGTCGATCGCCGCTTTTGTGGGGTCTTTGGTGCCCATGGTTTTTGCAAGGATTAACATCGACCCTGCCGTCGCCACAGGTCCTTTTGTTACCACGGCCATCGATATCATCAGCGTATTTTTGTATTTTTCCATTGCCACTTCCTTACTGGACCTCTGACCTGCAAAATTCAGGTTGTACGTTTACGATGTTCGTTCTAACGCGCTCTAATTTGCTCGGGCAGTTTAGCGGATCGCACGAAAGCACCTCGTTGACCGACTGAATTTAGTGTGCCGGAAGCGATTCAATCAAAACATATTTATGACAAATGCTCTAAATCCCTATCAGGTGTGAACGCATGTCGAGCTTTTCCACGCCCGCCATTATGCTCCGGCGAATCGACTTTGGGGACTACGACCTCATTATTACGTTTTTGACACTGCGCAGCGGTAAAATTCCGGTAATTGTAAAATCCGCAAAGAAGAGCACCAAACGATTTTCAGGCCTGCTTGAACTCTTTTCTGTTCTGGAGATCGTGTGCAGCAGCGGCCGGGGAAAAGGACTCCCGGTTTTGCAGGAAGCTGTTTTAAAGCATCCTTTTTCCGGAATACGGTCAAGCATACAAAAGACCGCCTATGCCAGCTACTGGGCAGAACTGATAAATGAATCGATGGAGGAGGGAGAAGAGCAGCCTGCGTTTTATCACCTGTTTCATCATGTTTTAAAGGCACTCGACACGGATGATATTCCGGAAGCCGCGATATCAATCCTGTTTCAGATGAGATTTATGTCCATCTCAGGGCTCTCTCCCAATCTGACCGGCTGCGGGGTGTGCCGGGTTGAGATGGAGGAGATGGAGCGAGACAGCGTATTTTTTGATCTCGGGAAGGGATGCCTGATATGTCAACGATGCGCTTCGGGTTCAGCGAAAAAGATATCGCTGTCCAAGGGGACCATCAAGCATCTCCGATGGGTTGAAGGCGGACCGCTGGAAAAGGCGGAGAGGATCAGGTTTTCATCCGAGTCGCTGAGGGAAGGTCTGGAGCTTTTAGAGGCTTTTGTGCCCTTTCATCTGGGGAAAGAGCCGAAAAGTCTCAAGTTTCTCAAACAGATTCGGTGAGGTCCTGACCCGGCCAAGCCGGAACCATGCAGGTTTTTACATTTTTGACTTTATATTTGTCCGTAAATTCGAAATTCTAAATCAGAAACCCGAAACAAGTCCTAAAGAAATGAACAACAATCTCAAAAAAATTCTCGAGTCGCATGAGATAGAGACATCGGCCCCGTGCAGGATCGATATGGGCGGAACGCTCGATATCAGCACGTTTTATTGTCCGCTTAGGCACCTTTCCCCGTGTACATTCAATATCGCCATTGACCTGAGGACGCGGGTCCGGCTTTTCCCCTACCGTGACGGCGTGATAAAAGTGTCTTCAAGAGGATTCGAGAGTGTGGAATATCCCATTGATAAAGCGCCGTTTGACCATCCGTTCGGGATTGTTTTTTCGGCCGCAGCCTACTTCAGGGCTCAGGGCGTTCATATCGATATCGACTCTTCCTCACCGCCGCGCAGCGCCCTGGGCGGTTCATCCTCGGCCACAGTGGCGATCGTTGCCGCATTTTTAGCAATCCAGAAGCAAATGACCGGAGAACCGTTTTCCAGGCGGCAGATCGCACTGCTCGCCCACACCCTCGAGGCCAGCGTGGCCGGGGTTCCCTGCGGGCTCCAGGATCAGCTTGCCGCTGTGTACGGGGGTGTTCATGCATGGTACTGGACGGGAAGTGTCGAGGGCCCGCTTTTCCGTAAAAGAGGCATTGTAAAAGAAGCGGACTTTGGTGACCTGCAAGAACATTTGCTGCTGGCCTATTGCGGCGTGCCTCACGAGTCAAAGGACATTAACACTAAATGGGTACGCCAGTTTCTTTCAGGAAAGTATCGCGAAGATTGGACTGAAATTACAGCATGCACCCGGTCGTTTGTCGACGCATTCTTTGACCGGAACTTTAAGGATGCCTGCACATACATGAACAGGGAAACGGCAATACGAAGAAAAATGACCCCGGAAGTGCTGGACGCGTTGGGAGAGCAGCTGGTCGATTCAGCTGTGGAAAACGGCTGTGGCGGAAGATTTACCGGCGCCGGCGGCGGCGGCTGCATCTGGGCGCTGGGTGACGTTGAAGATATTGACAAATTGAAGGGGATATGGGAAAGAATCCTTTCAGCGCGCAAGGATGCCAGGCTGCTTGATATCGAGATTGCTTCAGATGGTGTATTGTACGGCGTTTTGTCCGAAGATTTCATGAAAAAATGAAAAGAAGTTTAAAAATATATTTATAACCAGGCGTTCATATCTGATTTGCCCAAATCCATTCCGTACTTGAACAACCGGCATAACCCGTTTACACGATTAACCTTCAACCATTTTAAGGGGAAAGAGAAATGAATTTTCAGGATGTTATCATGGCGTTGGATAAATTCTGGGCCCAAAAGGGATGTGTCATCGCCCAGCCGTATGACATGGAAGTCGGTGCCGGAACATTTCATCCGACCACACTGCTCAAGGCGCTCGGCCCCGAACCCTGGAATGTCGCTTATGTTCAACCTTCAAGGCGGCCGAAGGACGGTCGATACGGTGAAAACCCGAATCGGTTGCAGCATTACTACCAGTACCAGGTAATACTGAAACCGTCTCCTTATGACGTGCAGAAACAGTACCTGGATAGTCTGAAGGTGCTCGGAATTGACCCCCTCGATCATGACATCAGGTTTGTGGAAGATGACTGGGAGTCCCCCACGCTGGGCGCCTCCGGTCTCGGATGGGAGGTCTGGCTGGACGGGATGGAGATCACGCAGTTTACCTATTTTCAGCTGGCGGGCAGCCTTGAACTGTTCCCCATATCCGTTGAACTGACCTACGGGCTGGAACGTATCGCCATGTACCTGCAGGGTGTTGACAACGTGTTTGATCTGAAGTGGAACGATGGCGTCACCTACGGGCACATGTTCCATCAGCAGGAAGTGGAGCAGTCCACGTACAATTTCGAAAAATCAGATGTCGGCATGCTGCTCGATAATTTTATCAAATATGAGGCTGAAGCCGCTAGACTGATCAAGGACGCGTTGGTTCTCCCCGCGTATGAGTACACCTTGAAATGCTCGCACACCTTCAACCTTCTGGACGCCCGCGGCGCCATCAGCGTGATGGAGAGAACCGGTTATATCGGACGCATACGAAATCTCGCCAGGGCATGTGCGGAAGGGTATGTGAAGCAAAGAGAGGGGATGGGATATCCGCTGTTGAAGAAAGACAAATGATATCATTGGCACTGCCGTTAATAAAATGGTGCGGGATTCAGGATAAACGATGAACGGGTTTTGCATCCGACAAAATGAAAACAGGAGTGGATATGGAAACGTTATTGCTTGAGATAGGTACAGAAGAGATACCGGCGGGTTACATCGAACCTGCGTTGAATGCGATGTCGGCGACACTGCTGAAAAAAATGGTCGGTGCCCGCATTGCGCACGGTCGTGTAAAAATTTATGCAACGCCCAGACGCCTTGCGGTGGAAGTGGAAAAGGTTGCGAACAAGCAGACCCCCCTGACCTCGGAAGTTTTTGGACCCCCTGAAAAGGTCGGATTTGATGATAAAGGGCAACCCACAGTGGCGGCAAAGAAATTTGCCGAAAAGATTGGCGTCCCGGTCAACGCTTTAAAAGTGATGGACACGGATAAAGGCCGTTACCTGTGCGCGAAAATTACGGAACGGGGACTTCCGACCCGGGCACTGCTGAAGGACATTCTGCCGCAAGTGATTCTGGCCACGCCGTTTCCCAAGTCGATGAAGTGGGCGGAACTCGATATCGAATTTGCGCGGCCCATACACTCCATCATGGCCCTTTTGGGAGACAAGGTCATACCGTTTACGCTGGGAGATACCCGGAGCGGAAGATACACCAGCGGACATTATTTTATGAACCCCGGCAAGATCAAAATTTCACATCCTGCCGACTACGTCGATATCCTGCGTTCCGCAAATGTGCTCGTGGATCTGGCGGAACGAAGAAAAAGAGTTGTACAAGAGGTGGAGAAGGCGGCCAAGAAAGCCGGCGGTGCGGTTTTGCCGGATGATGAACTGGTGGATATCGTGAAAAACCTTGTTGAATATCCCCTCGCCACGGTCGGCAAGTTCGACCCGGCGTTTCTGGAGGTTCCCCGGGAAGTTCTTATTACGGCCATGCGGGAGCACCAGAAATATTTTGCCGTAATCGATAAAAAGGGCAAACTGATGCCGTGTTTCATCGCCGTTAACAATACCCGGACAAAGGATATGAATCTGGTGGCAACCGGCCATGAATGGGTGCTGAGAGCCCGCCTTTCGGACGCTCAATTTTTCTATAGAAGCGATCTCGCGGAAACCTTTGAGAAAAGGGTTGAAAATCTAAAAGGCGTGCTTTTTCAAGCCAAGCTCGGATCCATGCATGAAAAGATAAAGCGGGTTCAGGCGATTGCCGGGTTTCTGGCAGATTCGGCGGATAAAGGTTCGAATTTGAAAAAACATGCGATACGGGCCGCCTGGCTGTGTAAAGCCGATCTCGTCAGCCACGTTGTGGGTGAATTCCCCAAGCTGCAGGGCGTGATGGGCAGGGTTTACGCGACGGTTGACAAAGAACCCGAGGCGGTGGCGGCCGCAATTGAAGAACATTATCGGCCGGTTTATTCCGGGGGCGCACTTCCGGAAACTGACGCAGGCGCGGTTCTGGGCATTGCCGACAAGATCGATAACATCTGCGGATTCTTTTCCGTCGGACTCGTTCCCACGGGAGCATCCGACCCGTACGCGCTTCGACGACAGGGCATCGGCATTATCCAGATTATGCTGGGCAAAGGGTTTTCATTTTCTTTAAAGGGCATGATCGAAAAAAGCCTTAAGCTTTTCGGCATAAAAAAGGCCAAGAATATTCGACAGATTGCCGATGACGTACACGCTTTTCTGAACAACCGGATGGCCTACCAGCTAGCTGAGGAAGGATTTTCAAAAGATGTTGTTGCTGCGGTTTCAAGTGTTTCTGTGGACAATGTGCCGGATGTGTGGAACCGGGCAGGGGCGCTTCAAAAACTTAAGGCCGCGCCGGACTTTGAACCGTTGGCCGGAGCGGTCAAACGTGTCGTCAATATCATGAAAAAAGCCGGCCCCCGTGTGGGAAAAGCTGTCGATGAAGGTCTGTTGCAGGAGAAATCCGAAATCGCACTGTACACGGCGTATGAAAAGGCGAACAAGAAGGTGTCGGAAAGCCTGAAAAAAGGAAATTTTGATAAGGCGCTTCTTGACATTGCTTCGCTGCGTGATCCGGTGGACGCATTTTTCGAAGGCGTCATGGTGATGGCCAAAGACAAAAAGGTCCGCAATAACAGGCTTGCGCTGCTGGGTCAAATATCGAACCTGTTCGAACAGATCGCCGATTTTTCGAAAATTACCACCTAACGACTGAATGCTTTAAAGGCAAGGGGCCCGTTGCCCCTTGTCTTTAAACACGCATTGCGAGGCCGGGCAAAATACTTGTCTTTATCCAGACCCAGGGACACCCGGATGAAAAACAGTTCAGTGATGTGTTTCCGAGATACGATTCTTTCTTTAAATGGTATGGCTTTAAGGGAAGCCACCTTATCCGGGCCTGCGGCGTGACGGATAAAGGCGAGGTGGAAACCCGTCAGGATGTCATGAAGCTTGCCGAGGATAGGGCGGGGAAAATCGCAACCGGAGCATTTTAGCCCAATTGTTTCTTCAAAATGAATACCTACTTTTTCTACGATGTCGAAACCACCGGTCTGAACATTGCCTTTGATCAGATCCTGCAATTTTCAGCAATCCGTACCGATATGGCGCTCAATGAAATCGAGCGGCACACGATAAAGGTGCATCTGCGTCCGGATGTTATTTTTTCACCGTCCGCGATGATAACGAATCGCATATCCGTATCCAATTCAATGCCGGGGCTGTGCGAATTTGAAGCAATCCGCCAGATACACGAACTGATCAATACCCCCGGCACCATAAGTCTTGGATACAACTCGTTGGGTTTTGACGATGGTATCCTTCGCTTTTCCTTCCACCGCAACCTCCTGCCGCCATACACGCATCAATATGAAAACGGCTGTTATCGCATGGACCTGCTCCCCATGGCCATTATCTACCGGCTCTATAAAAAGGAGATTATAGCCTGGCCGGAGGAAGATGGAAAACCGACAATGAAACTCGAGCACCTCAATTCGGCCAACCGGCTGGCCGAAGGCCCGGCCCATGACGCGCTGGTGGATGTGCAAGCCACCGTGGAACTGGCGCGACGGTTATTTCAAGAGCAGGAAACGTGGAATTATTTGCGCGGATACTTCAACAAGGAAACGGATCGGAGCCGCCTTCAAAAATTGCCTGAATCGTTTCAGAGCCCTGCCGGTGTCCATCATTACGGTTTGATGATAAAAAGTGAGTACGGATCGGAACAGTATTACCAGGTGCCGGTGCTGTCCATCGGCAACTCCATTCCGTACGGCAATCAAAGCCTGTGGCTGCGGTTGGACCTTCCGGAATTGCGGACCACGACCTCCGATACGATTCCGGATACCACCTGGGTCATCCGTAAACGGTACGGTGAACCCGGGATCGTGCTGCCCCCCCGGGAGCGATTCATGAAACACCTCGACAGTGCACGTATTTCCGTTACAGAGGAGAACATAAGCTGGCTGAGGGAACAGGCAGATATTTTCAGGGAAATAATACGATATCACCGGCAATTCACGTATCCGGTCATACCGGACATGGATGCCGACGCCGCACTCTATGAGATGGGATTTCTGTCCCGCCAGGAGCAGGAGTTGTGCCGGAGGTTTCACACGGCGCAGTCGGATGAAAAATTAAAGATGGTCAGCCGCTTTCCGACCGCGGAGATCCGACAACTGGCAGGCCGCGTCATTTGCAGAAATTATGATATGGATGTGCCAAAGGCAATTTCCGGGGAATACGCGGGGTATATGCAGCGGGTGAATCCGAAATCCGATGAAGACGCATTGCTGGATTACAAGGGCGACAGACGGACAACGCCCCTGAGCGCCCTTTTGGAGATCAAGCGGCTTCGAGAAACGGCGAATCTCGACAATGCGCAGCTGGTATTGCTGGAAGAGCTGGAAAATTACATCAAAAAGAATTTCAGCAGCGGCAAGTGACTTTATTTCAAGAAGGAGTGGCCATGTCATCCATGATTCCGGACCCCGAAACCTACTTCAGGCAATTTATACCCCCGAGAGACGCCCTGCTGCTTGAAATAGAGGCGGAAGCCGAAAAGGAAGATATCCCCATTGTCGGTCCTGTTGTGGGGGAGCTGCTCTTTCTGCTGGCTAGGGCCGCGCGCGCGAGGCGGATACTGGAACTGGGCACCGCCAACGGGTATTCCGCCATCTATCTGGCCAGGGCGTTTCAAGACAAAAAGGGGCGGCTGGTCACACTGGAAATGCATCACGGCATGGCGGAAAGGGCACGGTCCAATTTCCGGAAAGCCGGACTGGGGCACTGTATAGAAATCACGGTGGGAGACGCTTCTGAAGAGATGTCCAAAATGACAGTGCCGTTTGATTTTATCTTCATGGACATCGACAAGGAACACTATGTCCATGTTCTGGATTACTGCCGGCGCCTCCTCAACGTCGGCGGGCTCCTGGTAGCCGACAATGTCGGATTTGAAGACGCGACTGATTTCAACCGGAAGATATTTGATGACCCGCACTGGAAGTGCGTTCACCTGCACGCCCTCTTACCCCGACATTCCCCCGAGAAGGACGGATTGTGCCTGGCAGTTCGGGTTTAAATCCCATGAAGCGGTTTGCTTCGACCAACGAACGCGTCAAATTCTTTCCAGAAAATCGATCGGATTGCATCGCACTCCTTAACGATTTCGTGACGGGCGTTTTCAATCAGCCTGAACGTGCAGTCCGGCATCAACGCGCAGATTTCCTTTTGCGCATCAATGGAAACGATCCTGTCCTCACCGGCACTGACGATCAGAACGGGTGTTTTGATTTCACCGGCATATCCGGGTTTCTTCAGAATGCCGATGGAATCAAAGGTCGCGGAGAGCCACCCGTAGGTCACACCGCCGATGGCAAGGTCCGGGTTGTCCGCGATCGCCCTTGACGCATCCATGAAACGTTCGGGGTCCGACGTCAGCCGGTTGCCTTCAAATTTTACTCTGGACGGAGAGAAGTCGCCGGAACCGAGAGTGTAGACATGCCCCATTCCTGTTCCGGTCAGGACCCGGGTGATGAACTCGGCAGGGCCTCTCAGGGACGGTGTCGTCAGTATGTCGATCATGGGCGCCGTCAACACGGCACGTTCAATGACGCCGGGACGGTCATGAATATACCGCAGCGCAATGTGCGCGCCCATGGAGTGGGCGAGAAGGATGATCGGAGACAGGGCCTCGGGCGTCACGATGTTGCGGATGAAAACGTCCAGGTCGTTTATGTAGTCCTCGTATTTGTCGACGTGACCCTTGGTCCGGTTTTGGAGCATTCGCGTGGAGAGACCCTGGCCCCGCCAGTCCAAGCTGTACACGCTGTAGCCTCTCTGGTTCAGTTCCGCTATGGTTTCGGCGTATTTTTCCATGAATTCGCCTCTGCCGCCAAGAAGAATTACCGAACCTGTCGGTTTTTTGTTTCCAGGATGCCAGATGCCGTATCGAATGGAGATGTCGGTGTTCGTATAAATATAATTAAAAGGGGTTTGCATATTTTTAACAAAAGCCGGCCTGCCTGCCGGTGAAAAGGCGTGTTGACCTTCCGAATGTTTTACTCTATGTTTTAAACCGAATCGCAATAATGGAGCGCACCTTCTTTAATGTCAACTTTTTTATGGGAGAAAAATGGCAAAACACACGCATGAATTTGTAGAAAGTTATGACGATCTGGTGGGGTTCGGCCTGGATCGGGAAACCGACGAAAAGACGGTTATCTACTATCTCCAGAAATTTTCCGATGACACGCTGATGAAACATTTGATCAAGCGGCTCACCGACAAAGAACTCGCAGCCATATTTGATTTGCTGACAACGCTCTTGAAGTCGCATCTTTCCGAATCCGAGTATCACGCGTTGTTTCTTAAAGATGACCACCATTCGTAATTATCGCAGACTGAAATTAAGATATTTTCAATGAACACCGGCGTCAGCCGGGTGTTTCATGGAAAATATTCGGACAGGAGAACTTATGTTTACCGAAAGACAATTGGATCGATACGCGGATGTTCTGTTATGGGGGTTGAAAACAGCCAGATCCGGCAACTTCAAAAAAAATGATGTCGTTGCTGTCCGTTACAATGTACCGGCCGTCAGGCTCGCTGAAATTGTGCAGGCCAAACTGCTGGACAGGGGAATAAACCCTGTACTGCGAATGAACCCGACGAGCACCATGGAACTGAATTTTTTCAGGCTGTCGAATCCCCGGCAGCTCGTGTTCCAGGTGCCGGGTGAAGAAGACCTGTGCAAACACCTGAATGGAAGCATCTTTCTGCACGCGCCCGAATCCATCACCCACCTCGGTGACATTGATCCCAAAAAAATCGGGAAGGTCGCCCTGTCCAGAAAATACTTGCGGGATATTCTCGACACCCGTGACGAGAAAGGGATTTTCGGCTGGACCCTCTGCATGTTTCCGACGGAAGAACTTGCCAAACATGCCGGACTCACCATGAGGGAATATGCAAATCAAATCATAACCGCATGTTTTCTAAACAAAAAATCGCCGATTGATCATTGGCAGGCTATTTTCAAAAACGCGGCGGCCATAAAAAAATGGCTGCACGACATGAAGGTCAGGCACTATCACGTTGAATCCGAAAACACGGACCTTGTCGTAACCCCGGGGGAGAGACGAAAGTGGATCGGCCTTTCCGGCCACAACATCCCCAGTTTCGAGATTTTTCTATCACCGGATTGGCGGGGAACGCAAGGGGTGTACTATGCGGACCAGCCATCCTACCGCAGCGGCAATTATGTGGAAAATGTGCGATTGGAATTCAAAAAGGGCAGCGTGGTCAACGTCCAAGCCAAAACCGGGGAAGACTTCGTAAGGACGCAGCTCTCCATGGACAGGGGCGCAAACAAGGTGGGTGAATTCTCCCTGACCGACAAACGGTTTTCAAAGATCGACAGGTTCATGGCCAACACCCTTTTCGATGAAAATTACGGCGGTAAATTCGGAAACTGCCACGTGGCGCTGGGGTCGTCCTACTCGGACACCTATGATGGCGATCTCAGGAGATTGACAAAAGAACAAAAGAAAAAGCTCGGTTTCAACGACTCGGCCCTGCACTGGGACCTGGTGAACACGGAAAAGAAGCGGGTTACGGCCCATCTCACCTCCGGCAAGAAGATCACCATCTATGAAAACGGCACGTTTACATACTAGCGTGATCAAAAATCCGGCCAGCCGTTCAAGAAAAACCATTCTTTTCGTTGCAGCTGCAATCCGCTCCCTGGTGCCGCCACGCTCTCGGTATTCATACCAGCATCCGGCAGCAGCGAGTGCGGCCTCTAAACTCATCGCCGAATACTCGACTCCCATGCGATTCAGTGCTTCTACGAGTTCATCCGGAGCATGCCCATAGGTTGTTGCAACCTCAGACCAGACCACATCACAGGCAACCACCAAGCCTTCCCTCAGGCACTGCTTGAACAACTCTTTAGACATCGTTCCATAAATTGGGTCTGGCTCTAAAATATCCACAAGAATGTTGGTATCCACCGCAGTTATCATTTTCCCCCACGGATTTCATGCATAACATCTTCGGTTCGTCTTCCTTGCCCTAAGCTGCCGTAAACCTGATCCACCGAATCCAGCGACTCTATTTTTTCAGCAATCAAACGTCCCTGTTTTTCAGTAAATTCCAAAACAGTGCCGGGTCGTATGCCTAGGCTATCGCGAAGCACTTTGGGAATGGTACCTGAAGCTCAGGTTTCCGTCTGTAACTGCCACCCAGGTAACCCTTGACAAAGCGGTTGATCTGGTGACCAAAGACGGGATCCGGATCTGCTCGGCGCACCTGTTTCTCGGGGATTTAGTTTGATGGATTGCGGAGAGCGGGAGCGCCCTTTATCTATAGTGATTACGGAGAAGTGATTTCGGTCAACCGAACAGATTTATTCGCCGTTATTAAACCATTCTCTGAGACAACCTTCATTCAGGGACAAATGATAAACTTTATGAAATAAGCGGTTGGCTTCATCGGCGACCTCAAAACCTTTGAAAAAGTTCGGCTTCTCGTTCGGATCATTCCGGATGGTCCACTCCCTGCAACACTGGATCAACGACGGCCTGATGGCGATTTTTTTATTGTTGAAGAACAGTTTGAAAGAGAGGGTGAACCCGCTTTTGAGATAGCGTCAAATTAAAGAAAGGAGGACGCATTCTCCTGCATGATTTCGAAGTCTTCTTCGGTTAAGCCTGCGCCGCGAACCACCTGTTTTGCCTGTCGCGTATCAATGAAATCGCCGGGTGCGTGGGTGTCCGTGTTGATGACCATCTTCGCGCCCGTTTTTTTGGCCAGCCGGGCAACGTGACCGTTGGTCAGGGAGTGACCTTTCCGTGCGGATATTTCGAGAAAAACACCCCTTTCCTTTGCCCGGATCACCTCGTCTTCGGTGATGAGGCCGGGATGGGCGAGCACATCGATGCCCGCATCCAGAAAGGCGCTGTTGGTCCCGGGCGCAACGGGTTCGGCAATGGTTTCGCCGTGACCAATAATGATTTTCGCACCCAGTTCCCGGGCCTTTTTTACCGTGGATTCAATCAATTTCGGCGGCACATGGGTAATTTCTATCCCCGGTATGACCGTTATGTTCGAGACGCTGTTCAGTTCCCGGGCGATGGCGACAATCCTGGGGATGATGAAATCGATGTTGGACAAATCCCCGTGGTCGGTGATCCCGATCGCTCTGAGCCCGATGTGTTCAGCCCGCCTCACCAGTTCGGACGGGATCAGGACCCCGTCACTGAAAATTGAATGGGAATGAAGATCAATCATGGTGTTAAACTTTGTACTTGCCGAAATCATCCGGAGAAAGGTTTTTGAGATAATCCGCCCACTTTTTGCCTTCTTCACTGGTGTCGGACACTTCAAGATCACCTTCAATTTTTTGTGATTTTTCAATGATCTTGTCATCCACATAAATAGGCGCCTGAAATCGAAGTGCGATGGCAATGGCATCGCTGGGGCGGGAGTCCATAGTGAAAGTTCTTTCTTCGGAAGTGAAATGTATCTTGGCGTAATAGGTGTTGTCTTTTAAATCACACACCTCGATCTTTGACACCACGGCATTCATATTTTCAATGAAATTTTTAAACAGGTCGTGGGTCATGGGGCGATCGAACTTTATATTCTGAAGTGCGGAGGCTATGGAAGTGGCTTCGAGCAAGCCGATCCAGATTGGGATCGCCTGATCGTCTTCCACCGATTTTAAGATGATAATCGGTGTGTTTGATGCCGGATCCATGGTCATGCCTGCTATGTTTACCTTACGCAACATAACTTCCTTCTCCTTTCAAACCCAAGCCTGTTGTTTCAACCCAGACCGGTTTGCCCCACAGTGAATGGGGATGTGCTTTATCGATCCTGACATTAACCAGCTTGCCCGTGACGATATCGTCATCGGCGTCGGGATTTTTTCTGCCGGGGAAATTAACCACCTTGTTCGTCGATGTCCGCCCTGTCCACTGCGCATCTTTGTACCCGGCTTGCAGACCGGTTCCGTCCTGCTTTTTGCTCGCACCGTCAACAAGAATCAACTGGGTGGAACCAACCAGGGACCGGTTGCTCCGGATTGTGTACTTTTCTTGAAATTTCAGCAACCTGTGCAATCTTTCTTTCTTTTCGGCCTCTGAAATCTTGTCTGAAAATCGTGCTGCCGGGGCATTCGGGCGGTCAGAATACGTGAATGCAAAGATACTATCATATTCTACGCGCTTTATCAAACTCAGTGTTTCGTGAAAATCATTCTCGGTTTCACCGGGAAATCCCACGATAAAATCGGACGTAATGGCGATGTCAGGGCAAACACGGCGCAGTTTGTCAATTTTTTCGAGGTACAGCGCTCGCGTATAGTCCCGGTTCATCCGTTTTAAAATCCCGTCCGATCCGGATTGAACCGGCAAATGTATGTGGCTGCACAGTTTGTCCAGGTCTTTAAACGCGCCGATCAGGTCGTCTGAAAGGTCCTTTGGGTGGGATGTGGTGAATCGGATCCTCACGAGACCGTCTATTTCATTGATCATATACAGCAATTTCGGAAATGTGCACAACCCTTCTTTTTTTCCGTAGCTGTTCACGTTCTGGCCCAGCAGCGTAACCTCTCGAACACCCGATTCAACAAGGCCTTCGATTTCTTCGATGATTTTCAGAGGGTTGCGGCTTGTCTCCCGGCCACGAACATACGGGACCACGCAGTAAGCGCAATAATTGTCACAGCCGCGCATGATCGTTACAAAGCGGGTCGCCTTGCCGTCGTTCCGAACGCCCATTTCCGACGGTGACTCGTCGATCGCTTCCGACATTTCAATGTCGCACATGCGGTATTTTTTTGTCGCTATCTGCTGAATGGTGCGCGGCAGTCGAGTGATGGCATGGGTCCCGAAAGCAAGATCGATGTGCGGGGCGCGCTCCAGAATTTTTTCACCTTCCTGCTGTGCCACACATCCGCCGACGGCGATGATGAGACCCGGTTTTTTTCGTTTTAACCCGGCAAGACGCCCTAAAAAGCTGAAGGCTTTATGTTCCGCCTTTTCTCTGATCGCACAGGTGTTTACAACGATCAGGTCCGCTTTCTCCATGGCCCGGGTCAACGCGTACCCCGACGGTTGCAGCACCTTTGCGATCTGCTCGGAATCGTAAACGTTCATCTGGCAACCCATGGTGAGGATGTACAGCTTTTTGGCGGTCATCAATTTTTCTGTGTTCCTCCGGGATTCTTTACTCTCGCTGTTACGGCTTTACGACTTCTTCGATCAGGATCTCTTTCTTAAGGTCCTGCAACACCGCGTCCACCTCCGCTTCACAGCCCGGAGCGATGTGGAGCATCACGAGGCCGGCCTCCGGATCCACTGTTCTGAACATGGCGATGCCGTCATAGGCCTCCAAGATAAATTTCAGGAAATAGAGCTCCCCGCGATCCACCCGGTAATATTTTATATCTGATTCCATTTAGTATCACCCCACATTTCGCCTTGACAACAAAAAAGGAGCGGAACCGGAATTTGATGTTGTTCCGATTTACATTGTAAGATATGCCCTTTTTATGAAAATGCAATGGACAATCCTCGAGCCCGATCGTCACGCGGTCGAAACGCTCTCCAGGGGGCTGAAATGCAGTCCGGTTACGGCTGCCATTCTGGTCAACCGCAAGATCGTCACCGTTGAAAGTGCGCTGAATTTCCTGAACCCGTCGCTATCCAATATGCGCCCGCCCTTTTCCATGAAAGACATGGACGTTGCGGTGCGCCGCATCTCCGCCGCGATATCCGGCCGTGAAAAAATCCTGATCTTCGGAGATTATGATGTGGACGGAATTACGGCCACCACCATTCTGCTGGAATTCCTGCGTTACGCCGGGGCAGATGTGTCGTATTACATCCCGCACAGGACAAAAGAGGGTTACAGCCTGAAAACAAACCACATTTCCGAGTATGCATCGCCGAAGGGGATAGACCTCATCATCACCGCGGACTGCGGGTCCGGCAGCCATGATGCGGTTCATGCCGCCAGAGCTGCGGGCATCGATGTGATTATAACGGATCACCACATGACAACGGGCAACCTGCCGGAAGCGGTTGCCGTTTTAAATCCGAATCGTCCTGATTGCAATTCCGGTTTTAACAACCTGGCCGGTGTCGGTGTGGCCTTTTATCTTCTCATCTGCCTGAGAAGTCATCTTCGCGACACGAATTTCTGGAACGGGCGGCCGGAGCCCAATTTGAAGAATCTCTGCGACGCTGTCGCCCTGGGCACCGTTGCAGATATGGTTCCCCTGGTGGATGAAAACAGGATGTTGTTGCGCACGGGCCTTGAAATTATCAATGCGAGAAAACGGTGCGGTCTGAAAATGCTGATGAAAAAATCCGGCATCAGGGGGCCTTATGCAGATGCCGGCGATATCGCTTTCAGGCTTGCGCCCCGCCTGAACGCCGCGGGAAGGATGGGGCACGCATCAACCGCCGTCGAACTGCTGACCGCGACCGACACCGGGACTGCGGAACACATCGCGGCTTCTCTCGACAGCATGAATTCAGAAAGACGGATTATTGAAAGTGCCATGCACGAAGAAATTCGGCTGTATATAAAGGAAAATCCGCATCTCCTGGACAAGAAAAGTCTGGTCTTGTGGAACGACGGATGGCATGAGAGTGTTCTCGGGATCGTCGCTTCGCGGATTTTAAAAACGTATTTCCGACCGGTTATGCTCATTGCGGTAAAGGACGGTGTCGGAAAAGGTTCGGCCCGCAGCATACCGGGGTTTAATCTTTATCAGGGTTTGTTGGCGTGCAGGGGCTGTCTTGAAGACTTTGGCGGGCACGCCATGGCAGCGGGAATTTCCATAAAGCGAGAAAACCTCGAGCGGTTTCGCGGCGATTTTGAAAACGCCGTAAACAGCGCAACGAAAGCAGATGACTTTGTACAAAAAACAGTTATCGACCGGACGCTCGATTTTGATGAGATTTCACCAGCCCTGATGGACGAGATTGAATCCTTGCAGCCGTTCGGGATCGGAAATCCCGAGCCGGTTTTCATGACCGAAAACGTCAGCGCCGTATCCTCAAAAATCGTGGGAGAGCACCACAGGCAAATGGTCTTAAAACAGGATTCCGGAAAAACAGGCGCAACCTTTAATGCCATTCACTTCAATATCGACAGCCGGAAACCGTTTGACGAAAACCTTGATAAGATTATATTCCGGGTGCGCTGGAACCGCTGGAACGACAAAAAGAGGCTGCAGATGGTAATAGAAGCGGGATAAACATTTTTCTTGCAATAGACAATTCGAGGCATTATGATTCCCGACAAAAATGTGCCGAAGGCCGTAGAATGTTGCAACACGAAAGGTGAGTCCTATGGGTAAGGTATTTCGACCGAGTACACGCGAAGCAAGCATCCTGTCAAAAATCGAATCCTCGAAAGAATACGCCCGCAGAAAGGCCATTGAAGGGGCGAAAGACCACGCCGAACTGCTTTCCAATGCGATTGCCATGAAACTGGTTGAAAGCAACCTCGTGGAAACAACGAGCAAGAATCTTCTCGAGGAACAGATATTGAAGTGTCTCGAAAGATTGACGCGGGCCGATGAGTTTGAAATTGAATATCAAAACGCGCCATATAGAGCGGTTGTACCGCAGCCTCATGTTGTCAGCCTTTATGTAACATCATTTGTCATAGAAACGCTCATCAACCATAGATCCGTAGTGGATATTTTCGGTTCCGACGAAGAAATATATTTTTGCATCAACAAGCAAGTCTTAAAATTCCTTGCATAGCAATGCGTCCTTCCTTACATCCGAGGCTTGTGAACGGACCCTTTGAGGATCCCGCACTCTTTATCCCCTTTTTTTTTGAAAAACGCGCAGTCCTTTTTGATCTGGGCGATATCCACCTCCTCTCAAACAAGGACATCCTTAAAATAAGCCATGTGTTTATTACCCACACCCACATGGACCATTTTGTCGGGTTTGACAGCGTTCTGCGACGGCTGCTCGGACGTGAAAAATGCCTTTACCTTTACGGCCCCGAGGGGTTTCTGAAAAATGTCGAGGGAAGGCTCGAAGGATATTCATGGAACCTTGTAACGAATTACATCAATCAGTTTGCACTGCATGCCGTCGAGGTTCAACCTGAACGGCTGGTTTCAAAAGAATACCTGTGTCAGAACAATTTCCTTTCGACCCGGGCGGCGGCGGCAATGCCTTTTAACGGTGTGCTGCTGGAAGAACCCGCGCTCACCGTTTCGGCAGTCATACTCGACCACGGTATTCCCTGCCTCGGATTCAGCATCGGGGAAAGGTTTCACGTGAATATCATAAAAGACCGCGTTTTGGAACTCGGCCTCGATATCGGCCCATGGTTGAGAAAATTCAAACAGGCGCTGTACAGTGAAGCGGATCCCGAATCTGAATTCGAGGTTGAATCTGGGGGGGGACCCCCGCAAAGCCGGCGGTTTGTATTGAAAGATCTTGCGAACCGGATTGCATTGATAACACCCGGCCAGAAGGTTACCTATATTGCAGACGTAGTGTACAGTAAATCGAATTTGGAAAAAATCGTATCATTCGCAAGGGATTCGGATCATCTTTTCATTGAAGCCGCGTTTCTCGAAAGGGACAGGGACATTGCGGCGGAAAAACGACACCTCACCGCATGGCAGGCCGGCAGCATTGCGGCAGCGGCCCGGGTGAAACAGTTTACGCCGTTTCATTTTTCGCCAAGGTACAGCGGTCAGGCGCATCTTTTGTATCAGGAGGCCATGGAGGCCTATCGGGCGCAGTTGTCGGATTCGTAAGTATAACGCTTGTCAAAATTGCGTTCCGGTTCAAGCCGCCGGTAAATTTCCTTTTAATCGACAAAAAAATCATTCAGCCGCGCTTTATTCGCCTTCGCCAGAATACACTGCAGTTTGCTGCGGGGAGCTTCATTTTCAGCGAGTTGCTGTGTCCGATACCCGGATTTCGGCCCCTGTTTTTCCTAAAGATGCTTTTTTGAACCGGGAAG
>JBDRPF010000006.1:0-26620 GCA_043827325.1 Pseudomonadota bacterium
ATGGTCATTCCGATCAGGAC
The DNA here is from genome assembly GCA_043827325.1 of Pseudomonadota bacterium. Classification (GTDB taxonomy): domain Bacteria; phylum Desulfobacterota; class Desulfobacteria; order Desulfobacterales; family UBA11574; genus JBDRPF01. Next base: position 21 of record JBDRPF010000006.1, read on the forward strand.
CGAAGCCAGCATCAGCGCCCACCACACCAGCGTGTTTCGATCGATGATGTTTTTCAGAAAAACCGACTGCGTATTGGTAGTCCCCGATTCTGCGATACCAGACATGGTTCAATCCTCCTGGGAAAGTGAAAATTCTCATGCTGTGACATGGTTTGATACCATGAACGAATTAAAATTTGACCAGTAATAAGAGAGCAATGAGCAAGGTCAGCAGAACTAGAAATTTTTCATAATAGAAGTGGTGTGAAATACAGATAAGTTGCCAGAAAGAGAATCTCTATTAAGTGAAATTGGGGCCTTTTTCCCCACGAGATCATTCTAAAATATCAAGGACAGTGCGTTTTTTTATCTTGCCAGAAGCAGCATTTAATATGGTCCGGATGGCTTGAGCAGTCCGGCCCTGTTTTCCGATAACCTTTCCAATATCTGCTTTGGCCACTCTAAGTTCCAATACCGTGATCTGTTTACCCTCTACTTCTGAAATAGATACCTGTTCCGGATGGTCAACCAATGCTTGTACAATGCGCTTGATCAGATCTTTCATAGCGAGAACTTCCTTGTCAGCAATTAATAATCAAGAGAATCTATTAGACTTGGAGTTCATTGTAGAGATGATATTATGCGCTTGGTTAAAAATAACATATGAGGAAATGAAATTGCAATTTTTTAATTATAAAGAAAGGGGTAAGAGACCTGCTACGTCTTGATGCAAGATTCCGTGCTTTAATCATGCATTTTTATAAATTGAAGATGTGTAACCAACATCGTCACCGCCATCTTTTTCATTAAAAATTGATGGCGGATATTAGGGATACCTTGCAAAAGCAGCAAATATCTTATGGTTCCTATGCCTTGTGATACGATTGAGGTATCCATCCGCTGTTAATGCCCGGTTAAATTTATCCTGTATCAGAGACCTACCCCCTACTTATCCACCCGCTCCCTCAACTCCCTACCACACTTAAAAAACGGAAGCTTCTTCGGTTTAACCTCCTTCAGTTCCCCGGTCTTCGGATTCCTGCCAGTGTACTCCTTGTATTTCTTGACGTAAAATGAGCACAGGCCCCGGATCTCCACCCTGTCGCCGGCGGCCAGGGCATCTGCCATTTCATCAAAAACCAGCTTCACAACAGCCATAGCCTCGTTTTTAGTTAATCCTGCTTCCGTTTTGAGTGTCTCAATAAGTTCCAATTTGTTCATCAGCAGTCTCCGAAGTTTTTGTTATTTCAGTAAAATACATTTGTTGTGGAGAAAAGTCAAGAAATCTGTGGGGTTACGCTTTATGTGTTTAAAAAAAAATTAAATCAGAGGCTTCTATAAATGGTAATGGACTTTCCGTCCAGGAAGAATCGAGGGATTTTCCTCTCGTTCAGATCAACATAAAACAAAGTTGAAATTCAGCTCGTGGGTTGGAAAAATGGAATTTAAAATATAAAAGGGAGATAGGATGGCACCTAACTCCCTGTTATTATTCTGGTGATCCCAGGGGGAATCGAACCCCCGTTACCGGCGTGAGAGGCCGACGTCCTAACCGCTAGACGATGGGACCGGAAGATGTTGAAGATTGAATATAGAAACGGGGTCTCTTTGTCAAACACTTTTGCATTTGTTTATATTGGCCAGGATTTACAGGATAAACAAGATAGTTTTACCCCCTTCTTCCGGGAAGGGATAAAGTTCGAAAATAAATCCTGAGAATCCGGTAAATCCTGTCTGAAAAACCCGCAGAAAAGTGTTACGGGGAATCGGGTTTAGCGGGCTTTTTGCCGATTCTGAACCCGATAACAAAATAGACGAGCGGTCCGACAAACGGAATCAGCGCAATGAACCCCCACAGGATTTTTTTCCTGATGGTCCCGAAATCCTTTCGGGCGATGTCGAAGACCGCCAGCCAGGTCAATACCAGGAAAAATACGCCGGCACCGATGACAATTTCCGTTGTACTCACCGTTATCCTTTCAATTTCCCGGAAATTTTTAGAATCGTATTCGCGTAGTATTTGCTGTAGTTGTAACGCATCAGGACCTTATAGGCGTTTTGGGCGTCTATTCCGGGGTGCCAGCCGTGATGTTTCAGGTAGTTGGCAACACTCGCGATGGCATCTTCATGGTCGAACAGATCGATACGACCGTCATTGTTTCCGTCTTTTCCGAGTGCGTGTATGTTGCTCGGCATGAATTGGGATATCCCCAGGGCGCCCGCATAGGACCCTATTATGCCCGCGGGGTCCATGTCCGCTTTGCCCGTGTACCGCAAAAACGCCTTCAGTTCGCCGTAGGCCCATTTCGACTTTTTCTCCGCCCATTTATCGTATTCCTCCCGTGTCACAGAGGTTGACGGCGAAACCTCGCCCCAAAACATATCCCGAACCCCCGGGTCCGCCAGCGACGCCATGGAGGAAAGCGTATTCAATACAAAGGGCCCCCCGAGGTTTTTTCCCAGCCGGGTTTCGACCAAAATGATGGCCGTGATAACCTCCTTGTTGACGCCGTATTTCTTTTCCGCGCTTTCAAGGGCTGTTTTGTGTTCTTCCATGTATGCCGCGGCTTTTCGTATGGATTCTTGTGTGGCAAACTGATCGTAATTGAGCCGGGATTCCCGGTGAATTAAAAAAAGAGAAATCCCCCTTGTTTCGAAATCCACCTCCGGTCTGCTGTACAGCATTTCAATCCGGTCTTTTACAAAGCCGTCTTTTATGAGTCTTTCCTGCAGGGTTCTAAAACGCCCGGTGTCCTTTTCCGCACTCTCCGCGGTCGAAGCGGGCAGGGTGAAACCGAGAATTGACAGGCATACTAAAATTGCCAGGGAACTTTTTGATACAGCTTTAAAATGGGGCATTTTGGGCTACCAGTATTTATTTAATAGGGATCTCGCTGCGCCTTCGCCGTGTAAATGTACTCAAAGACCTGTATCCGGCGGAAAGCAGCAGGGGGAGCGCCTCGTTGTAATGCCGGCCGACGTTTTCCGGCCGGTGAGCGTCCGAGCCCAAGGTGACGCCGATCCCCTTTTCATAACACTTCCGGATGATACCCGGGGAAGGGTAGACTTCTTTTGCGGGATTGTCATATCCGCTAGTGTTTATCTCCACGGTCAACTGCTTTCTCTTTATTTTCGACAATATCGCATCGAGTTCGTTATCGAAAGACCGCCGGGCCCTCCGACCAAATTTTTTCACCAGGTCAAGGTGACATACCACATCGAAATAGTCATGATCCAGCATCTTTTCAAGATGTTCAAAGTAGATACCATAAACACGATCTGTATCCATTTCCCCGTTTTTCCAGACGGATCCGCTGCTCACGATATCGAGACCGTCTATAAAGTGAACGGAACTTCCAACCACATCGAATGCGTATGTCCCCAAAATATCGATAAAAAGGTTCGTGTACACCGGGTTGAAATCGATCTCGATACCCGCCTTGACCCGTATGACCCCGCGATATCGATGCTTGAATCGCTGTATGGCCTGGAAGTAGAACGGGACTTCGCCGGGGGTCATTGAAAGCCCCTCTCCTGATTTGCGGACGGATTCCCGGACGGTGAGGTGGTCCAGAAAACAGATTTCCGTAAAGCCCATATCAACGGACTTCCGGATATAGGTTTCCATGGCGCCTTGGGCATGGTTGCACAGGGGGGTGTGGATGTGGTAATCGATCATTGGAGAAAATCGCTTCACGATTTTATATAACGTCCCGCTTAAAATACAAGCGAGACTTTTTTATAATAATTTGTTGCCGTTTCGCAATCTGTTGTTGTTGAATAGAACGAAAACAGATGCTATACATAGCACATTCCGTCCACATTCTCACGAATTTAATTGTCATCGAATATGGTGAAAAAAACATCGAAAACCGTTTTCTCCTGCCAGTCATGCGGATATCAAAGCTCGAAATGGATGGGGAAATGCCCGGATTGCGACCAGTGGGACAGCCTGGTTGAAGAAGTTCACGCCACCGGCACGTCCAATCGCGCATCCGGCAGCCCTTACACTTTCGGGACAGATCCCGTCCCAATCGATTCCGTGGAACTGGGAACGGAATATCGCATTTCGACACGCATCGGGGAACTCGATCGCGTTCTGGGCGGCGGGCTTGTACCCGGAAGTCTGGTTCTCATCGGCGGAGACCCCGGCATCGGAAAATCGACGCTGATGCTGCAAGCCATGTATAGTCTTGCAGCACAAGGCCGAAAGGTGCTTTACGTCTCCGGTGAAGAATCGATCCGGCAGATACGGATACGCAGCAAAAGACTGTCAACGGTTTCCGCTCACCTGTGGGTCGTTTCGGAGGTCGATGTCGAATCGATTCTCTCTATCCTTGACACCACACGGCCAAGTGTGATCGTCATCGATTCGATCCAGACCATGTTCAACCCGGAACTCACCTCCGCTCCGGGCAGTGTCAGCCAGGTTCGGGAGTCCGCGGTGCGGTTGATGCTCATGGCCAAAAAGACGGGCATCCCAACATTTCTGGTCGGCCATGTGACCAAGGACGGGGCCATTGCCGGGCCGAAGCTTCTGGAACACATGGTGGACACGGTGCTCTATTTCGAAGGTGATCGGAACCACATGTTCAGGATCCTCCGGGCGGTGAAAAATCGCTTCGGTTCCACCAACGAAATCGGCGTGTTCGAGATGAATGAAAACGGCCTGGTAGAAGTCACAAACCCTTCATCTGTCTTTCTCTCGGGACGCTCGATCAATACGCCGGGATCCGTCGTCACCGCCAGCATGGAGGGCACACGGCCGATACTCGTTGAACTTCAGGCGCTGGCCAGCAGCACCAGCTTCGGAAATCCCCGGAGAACGATCCTCGGAATCGACCCGAACCGGGTGGCGCTTCTTGTCGCGGTGATGGAAAAAAAACTGGGTATGCACCTGATGGGGCACGATATTTTTATGAATGTGGTCGGCGGCGTCAGGGTTGTCGAACCTGCCGTTGACATGGGCATCGTCTCGGCTGTCGCGTCCAGCTTTTTAGACCGGGCGATTCAGGATGCCACGGTTGTCCTTGGCGAGGTCGGGCTCACCGGGGAGGTCAGGGCCATCGGCCACGTCGAAACCCGTGTGGCAGAGGCAAAAAAAATGGGGTTTACCCGTTGTCTGGTGCCTGAAAGCAACCTGAAACGCACGTCTGACATTGATGGAATCGAACTCGTCGGTGTGAAAAATATCGAAGAGGCGGTGGAGGTTTTATTCTAATATTGCGTAACAATACACTTTTTAATTAAAATCGCGGAGCGATTTTATATGAAACGACCCGCGTCAAAGCGTAACCCCCGGGAAGACCATTATTCACGCCGGGCCAAAAAGGAACGTTTTCCGGCCAGGTCCGTCTACAAGCTTCAGGAGATCCAGAAAAAGCACCGCCTGATTAAAAAGGGCGACCGGGTTCTCGACCTGGGGTGCTCGCCCGGATCGTGGTTGCTGTTTGCGGCGACCCTGACAGGGGACAGGGGCCGTGTCATCGGCATCGACATTAAACCCGTTTCCGTACGGGTTCCCGCGCACGTCGCGACCCATGCCGGCGATGTCCTCGACATGGATGCGGGGCTTCTGGAATCCATCGGGAAAAATGTCGACGTCGTTTTGAGTGACATGGCACCGGCCACAACGGGAAATAAAAACGTCGACAACACCCGGTCCTTTAACCTTTGCCGCGCGGCGCTCTCTGTCGCCCTGGATGTGTTGAAACCCGGCGGATCGTTTGTCTGCAAAATTTTTCAGGGAGAGGATTTCAAAGAATTTTCCGATTCCGTTAAAGCAGGCTTTAAAACACACAAAATCTTTAAGCCGGACAGCAGCCGGAAGGCCAGCCGGGAAATTTATATTATTGGGATCGGTAAAGTTTGACGGCTTCCTAAAAAGTCAAAAACCGCCTTGTTTGTCATTCCGGGCTTGACCCGGGCACGCAGTGACACGCAGTGAAGCGTCAGCGCTAACCTTTAGCGCTATCCGGTTAAAACAATGTCTGGTTCCCCGCCTACGCGGGGACTTTGTCCGGACACGAATGATACGTTACAAAACATACAAATCAGCTTAGCGCACTCAGGAGGGCGTTATGTCAGGACACAACAAATGGGCGAGCATTCGACATAAAAAAGGCGCAACAGATGCCAAAAGAGGAAAAATCTTCTCAAAACTGTTCAAGGAAATCATGGTCGCAGCCCGCATCGGCGGCGCTGACCCCGCCGCGAACCCCCGGCTGAGGACGGCGATCCAGGCGGCGAAAAGCGAGAACATGCCCAAGGACAACATTGAAAGGGCCATTAAAAAGGGGGCCGGCGAACTGGAAGGCGTTGACTATGAAGAGAGCGTTTATGAAGGATACGGCCCCGGCGGCGCGGCGATTCTCATAGAATCCCTGACGGACAACAAAAATCGTGCGGTGGCGGACATTCGCCACATACTTACCAAAGGGGGCGGAAATCTGGGTTCCGCCGGGTGTGTTTCCTACATGTTCGACAAAAAAGGGTACATTGTCATTGAAAAAACCGCTGCCGACGAAGACACGCTCATGGAAACCGCACTCAATGCCGGCGCGGAAGACATGCGGGAAGATGGCGACAACTTTGAAATCATCACCGGCATTCATGATTTCGAAACCGTAAAAGCGGCAGTGGAAGCGGCATCGATCCCCTGCATCGACGCGGAGATCACCATGCTTCCCCAGGCAACGACAAGCCTTCAGGGAAAAGAAGCCGAGCAGATGATTCGATTGATGGAAGCCCTGGAGGACTGCGACGACGTGCAGAAGGTTTACACCAACGCGGATATACCGGATGCGTTTGTGAATACTGCTTAGAAGCGGTTTTAAAACCGGATGAAGTTCATCTGTCTTCCGACAACGAGAGGTCAATCATCCGTTGAACCGCCGTGTGGGCCGGCACCCGTATTTTTTCGGGCACCTTCACCTGCCCCTCCATGAACTCGAGGCTTTTTGCGATATCGTCGAGCGTGATCTTTTTCATGTCCGGGCAGAACATGCCTTCTGCCGCGGGATAAAACCGCCTTTCCGGGTGTGCCTTTTTCAGCGGGTATAGAATCCCGATCTCCGTGCCGACGATAAAAGCGGTGCTCTCCGATTCTCCGGGATACCGCAGCATTCCGGAAGTGCTCGTGACGACATCCGCCAGCTCGAGAACCTCCGGGCGGCACTCGGGATGGGCCATGAACACCGCATCCGGATGTGCACGCTTTGCTTTATGGACGTCGTCCGGGCGGAGCCTGTCGTGGATCGGGCAGTACCCGTCCCAGACATGTATTTTTTTGTTCGTACGGGAAGCGGTGTACAGGGCGAGGTTTCGATCCGGGGTCATCAGCACCTCTTCCGCATCGAGGCTGTTTACGACTTCGACCGCGTTTGCCGACGTGCAGCAAATCGTCGAAAACGCTTTGACCGCCGCGCTTGAATTCACATAGGTCACCACCGGCATGGGGGGAAGCGCGTCCATCCGCGCCTGAAGCGCATGCGGTTCGATCATATCGGCCATCGGGCACCCGGCATCCATCCGGGGGAGAAGCACCGTTTTGTCGGGAGACAGAATCGAAGCGGTCTCGGCCATGAAATGGACGCCGCAAAACAGGATGACCTCGGCGTCGGTCCGGGCGGCCTTAATGCTCAGTTCCAGTGAGTCGCCGCAGAGGTCCGCCAGATCCTGGATTTCCGGCGGCTGGTAATTGTGCGCGAGCATGATCGCCCGTCTTTTCCTGAGTAAATCTTTTATCTTTTCTCTGATCATTTTACCACCCGTCTTTCTTCCCGCGGCCATTTCACGGAAGGTTACGGCTGCTCTTCAAGCTGCAATATTTCCGCCCCTTCAGGAGCGGCAAAACTGAACAGGGCGTTTTCCAAATCCGGGTCAAATCGAATGTCGGCCAGGTCAATGCGGGTTTCATCACCGAAAGAATTATACGTAACGATCCGAACCACCTCGAATGTTTCCCTTGCAATTGTCAGATATATAGCGGCCAGGTCGAGTGCCTTTTTTCCTGGCAGCAATTTCAGCACAGGGTTGTTGTCTTTATCGTTTTTTTCCAGGGAAATGGTGAAATTCCGGCGCATGCGCGTAATGTCTGAAAGAAAGCTTGCCCCTTTCCCGTCTCCGAAAAAGTCGGGGGCCTTTCCGATCATCACCTGATTGTCTTCGGGCCGGTATATCCACAACTGGAAGCCGTCTGAAATAATGGTCTGCCTGTCCGGCGTCTCATATTCCCATCGCATCATTCCGGGACGCTTGATCAGCAGCCTTCCTGAGGCCGTATCCGTAATGTCCATGTCCTTGAGGGTCGAGGTTTGAAAAAACCGCGCCGAAAACCCGGGCACCGCATATCGCTTTTCAATCCCGTCGATGATTGCGCTCAACTGCGGGTTGGAATCCCCGGCAAACGCTTTGACTTCTTCACAGGGCGATTTCGAAAACGCCAGTGAAAAGATTGAGAAGAAAAGAAAATAGAAAATATACTTTTTCAGTTTCATTTTAAAATTTCCTCAGCACGTATCATACCACCTTAAGAAGAGTTGACTTCAATAGAGATATTTTGCCATTTTCATCATGATCTCATTTTTCTGCATCCCCCCCGGCAGGCTTTCCTTCAACTGTCCGTTGTCGAAAATCAGCAGAAAGGGGATACTCCGGATGTCGAATCTGGCTGTCAGCGCCGGGTTCGCATCCACGTTCAGCTTCCCGACCCTGACGCTCCCTGCGGATTCCGCCGCAAACGCGTTGATGATCGGGGCGACCATTCCGCAAGTCGAACACCAGGGGGCCCAGCAGTACAGGAGTACCGGCAGGGGCGACTTCAGAACCTTTTCGTCGAAATTCCCGTCCGTAATCATTACCTGCTGGCCGCCGAACAATCCCCGGGTTTCAAGAGGGTGCCGGCATTTTCCACACGTTCCGGTCTGTCCGGCCCTGTCAGCCGGAATCCTGTTTTTGGTCCTGCAGGACACGCATCTGATAATATGCCCGTCTTGTTTGGCCATAATTCGCTCCCTCACCCCTCACGGCATAACCCCATACTTCTTGAGCTTCTTGTGAAGCGTTTTACGTGTTATTCCGAGCCTTCGGGCCGCCTCGCTCTTGTTGCCGCCCGCGGATTCCAGCGCCCTTAAAATAGTGGCTTTTTCAACTTCGTCAAGCGATATATTCCCCGATATATCCTCCACACCGGGCAAGGCGTCAGCCGGCGGACGGGAAAACTTTTCGATGCCCGGCAGGTCGTCGACACCCACATGGTCCTTTCGTGTCAGCACCACACCCCGCTCAACCGCGTTCATGAGTTCCCTGACGTTTCCGGCCCAGTCGTGCCGCATGAGATGGTCCATCGCCCTCGGGGTAAACCCCTTTATCACCTTTTGGTTGCGGTCCGCAAACCTTTCCAGAAAGTGCTGCGCCAGCAGGGGAATATCCTCTCTTCTTTCCCTCAGGGGGGGGACTTCAAGATGGATAACGTTCAGGCGGTAGTAAAGATCTTCACGAAACTTTCCCTGACTGACGAGATCCGGCAGATTCCGGTTGGTTGCCGCGATGACGCGCACATCCACCCGGATCACCTTTTCTCCGCCCACCCGGGTCAGTTCTCTCTCCTGAAGCACGCGCAGCAGTTTGACCTGCATGGTCAGCGACATTTCGCTGATCTCGTCGAGGAACAGGCTTCCCCCGTCCGCCTGAACGAACCGGCCCTCTTTCTTCCGTTCGGCGCCGGTGAAAGCACCCTTTTCGTGTCCGAACATTTCGGATTCGAGAAGCGTCTCCGTGATGGCCGCACAGTTGATTTTGATGAACGGCCCGCCTTTTCGCGCGCTGTTGAAATGAATCGCCCCCGCGATCAACTCCTTTCCGGTGCCGGACTCGCCGGTAATCAGGACCGTTGCCTCAGACGGCGCCACGTGGGAAACCGTTTCCAGAAGGTGAACCATGCCCGGGCTTCGCCCGATGATGTTGCCGATGTCAAAATGCCTGCCGAGGCTCTCCTTCAGAATTCGATTTTCCTCCTTGAGATAGATGTGCTCCAGGGCCCTTTCCAGAGTCAACTTCAGCTTCTCAAAGTCAAGGGGCTTTGTGAGATAATCGTAAGCGCCTTTTTTCAGGGCTTCCACGGCACTGTCGATCGATGAGTAGGCCGTCATGATGATCACCGGTATCGCGGGATTGAAGGATTTTATCGCCTCCAGCGCCTCGATGCCCGAAACCTTTACCATTCGCACATCCATCAGAACCAGATCATAGGGATGCTCTCGGACCTTTTGAATGGCTGTCGATCCGTCGTCCGCTTCGATAATGGTGTACCCCCACCCGCCGACGAGCGTTCGCAACATGGTACGATGGGCGTTGTCGTCATCAACGATCAGTATGGTATGCCTGTTTTTCATCGGTCTGCTCTCATTGCGCTTTTAAACATGCATTTCTTAAGGCAGGCTGACCGAGAGAATCCGGCAAAAACAACGTCACCGAGGTTCCCTGCCCGTACCGGCTCTCAATGGCGACCTTGCCGTCGTGGGCTTCCATGATATTGTGCACGATGGCCAGGCCGAGCCCTGTGCCGGATGATTTTGTGGTAAAGTAGGGATCAAATACATGCGCCAGATCATCCTGGCTGATACCGGCCCCGGAATCTGATATCCGCATTTCCACGCCCCCCAGCGCTTTATCCCGTGAAACCGTGATGGAAAGGCGCCCCCCCGTCTCCATCGCTTCCACGGCATTCAAATAGAGGTTTAAAAGGACCTGGCTCATCCTGTCCGGATCCATAATCGCCGAGTCAGCCTCCGGTGAAATACGGGTGTCGACGGTTATGCCTTTTTCCGAGATCTGGGGCTCCGCCAGTTTCAACGTGTTCTCGATGAGGGGTTGAATCAATGCCGATTTTTTCGTAACGGCCACCGGCCTTGCCAGTTCGAGAAGCTGTCCGACAACCCTGTTCAGCCGATCGACTTCCTGGATCATAATATTCGCGATGTGCAAATTTTCAGGGATGTCGGCATATCTTTCCTTGAAATAGGTGGCAAACCCTTTGAGCGAACTCAACGGATTTCGAATCTCATGCGCTACCCCGGCGGCGAGTTTGCCGACGGATACCAGTCGCTGGCTTCTTGCGATCTCCTTTCTGAGAGAGCGCACCTCGGTTAGATCCTTAAAAAGCAAGACATATCCTAAAAATGTGCCCGCTTCATCGTTCAGCACCGTAGCGCTGATTTCCAGCGGAATCGTCTTCCCGTCGTCCACCCTGCAGTCAATCTCTCTTTCGATAACCCCCTTTTCGGTATCCAGACTTTCGACCTGATTCCACAGCGCCTCGGGAAGCATGCCGCAAGCTTCCTTTCCTATAACATCATGCAACGGAAGAGAAAGAACCGATCCGGCCACATGATTGAAAGAGGCAATATTTTTATTCTGATCTATGGCGATGAGACCGATGGGCATGTGGTCCACAAGGTTGTCGGAAAAGGCCTTGATCCTGGAGAGCGAGGCTCTTGTCGCGCGATAGCTCTGGGCCATAAATAGCAGTGTAATGCCTGCCAACCCGATGAACAGCAGGACAACCCCCATGATGACGGCATGTCGTGTGTCCGATTTTTCGGCCGCTTCTATGGAAGACATGTCCAAACCCACAAAAATAATGAGACCCATGGGTGCCGTGTTTTCACGGGTGAGCATGTTTTCCTGAAACATGCGGTGCATCATCATATTTCCGTGTTCTTTGCCTCCCGGCCTGCCCGTGGGCGAAAATCTGCTGAAGATCTCAAAGACGTTTCCGCCGTCCGCTCCCGGAACAACGCGCCATCCGATATTTTCCGAACGGGATACGCGCTCCAGATTCAATTCCTTTCCATGCACGCCGCCGACATGAGACGGATCGTTGTGGGCACGAACGATACCGGTCGCGTCCGTTACGAGAAGGTAAAGAATGTCCGCCTGTTTCGCCGTCTCCGCAAGCAGTCTTTCAAGGTGATGGTCCCCCCATTCCCGTCCCATCATTCCGGTCCGCGTACCGGCCTCAAAAGACCGGATCAGGGCAGCTCCTTTCTCCAGCATAAGGCGCGTGCTGCTTTCCTTCTGGCGCTGGACGTTCGTTATGGTCATAAATGCAAAAATCGGCAGGAGTACGGCCGCCGCGCCGATAAATATCCACGGAGGGACGCCGGTCCAGAATTTCGTGTTTTTGATAGTATTTAACATGTTATTTTTTTAAGCAAAAAAGATGCCACACCCCGGTTGCGCGCAGCGCGCCCCGAAAATACCGTTAGCAAAGCGATTTTAGGAGTGGATACTTTCTACCCGCATGTATCCTTCAGCCCGGGCAAACTGTGTACATAGTATCCATCATAACCGTTTCCATGACAAGCACTATTTTTTAGAACCGCTTAAAGGAAAGTTAATTATTATAATAACCACAACATATCAGCGTGTTATATGGTTTTTTCGGTTTTTGCCGCAATCCTGGCACACCTCTTGCTCATATAAACTGCAAACCGGAAAAAACAAATTACCAAAAGGAGGTAAAAAAATGAAAAAACTGAGTACAAACAAAATTCTGGTGATCATTGCGATAATTGGAATGGTCGGGTTCGCCGCGACCGCATTTGCCGACTGGGAAATGGGACCCGGGCACCGCGGCTGGGGAATGGGTTACGGCCATCACCGGGGCATGATGGATGATACGGAAACCGGTTACGACCGTGGACCCGGCAGGGGCGGACGAGGCCTTGCCGCGAATTTGAACGAAGAAGATCTGAAAAAAATGGATGAAGCGCGCCAAGCCTATTTTGACGCAACAAAAGGCCTCAGACAGAACATCTATCAGAAGGAACTTGAACTGAGGAGTGAGTTCGCAAAAGAGACCCCGGATGCCGCTAAACTTTCACGCCTTCAAAAGGAAGTGTCCGAATTTGAAAGTCAGCTCGACCAAAAACGGGTAACCCACATGCTCGAGATGAGAAAGATCAATCCCGACGCCGGTGGGAGAAGTTGGGGAGGTTACGCCCGGGGCCCCGGTTTCGGAGGCGGCTGCCAGTAAAAATTCCAGTCAACACAACCCATTGAAGCCCTGCCTTTAGGCAGGGCTTTTTTATTTGGCAACCACAGCATCGATGATTTTTTTGGACGTGTATTCCCCAACGTCTGCCAGTGCGTCGATGGGCAGAAAAGATCTCGCGTTGCTCGAATACAGGCAGGTGATCGATGCGGGAAAATCTTCGTCCGCATCATATATAATGTAGCAAAGCGCGATTTTGGGCAACGGATAAACCAGAAAAGAGGCATCTCCTCCGGCAGATATTGGGGCATCCTCACCCCCGAACCTTTCGATGATGGTTTTCCTGGCTCCGGTGATCTGTTCCGCGTGAGGGACGAGAATCTGCTGTGTGTGGGTGACAAAAGCGCCGGCGTACGGCATGCTGTTCGGAAAATCCTTGAAAGCCTTTAACGGCTCCAGAATGCACGGCTCGGGCCCGGCGTGGAGCGCATAAAGGGAAATCAATATGCCGACCACACCGGACTCTTGCTTTTGTCCGAGAAAAATGCCGTCAGGCCGGATCTCACAGCGCTCACCAAATGCATCAAAAGAAAAACACCCGTCCTGTTCGCCGGGCAAATTCCGGGCCAGGTCCGTCGGAAGATTCCCATAGATTTTTTCTAAATTGTCCCGAACGATTTTTGCGTAATTGGAGCTCACTCAATCCTCGTTTTCTATTTTCACCGCAAAGACGCCGTTCGACAGGCTCACGGCCCTGAGCAAAGTCGAAGGGCAAAGAGCGCAAAGAAAAGACACTTTTCTTTTGCTGTTGACCCCGGTTAAATGGCTTTTAGATTTAACGGGGCAGGAAGGACGGCAAAAAAATCAATCGCTACGCGGCTGATAGTTGACTCATGAAGAAACGGATTGAAGTTTTTTACGAAATAGCGCTGCCTTCTCCGCATCGCCCGTCGCCTCGTAACAGCTCATGATAAAGCCGAGCGTTTCTTTTGAATTCTGAAATGGCAAAAGATGCGCCAGCGCCCTATCGAACGCCCCCGTATTCATGTGACTTATCGCGAGACACAGGCTGATCTGCATGTTGTCCGGAAAAAATTCAACCCCCCTTGAAAGTATTTCTATCGCCGCCGTGTGATCGGCGGCCTTCTGTTTAAGAATGCCCAATCCAAGGTACGCCCGGGGGCTCGGGTGGAATTCCAGGGCTTTCGTGTATAAAGATTCAGCAATTATTTCCGTGTTCTTGATATCGTCGATTTGCGAATAATCACCGTGGTCAAAGGTCATTCCGAGCCGGGAACAAAAATCGGAATGCAGCGGATACAACTCCGGTTTGTCGATCAGGCGAATTCCATCGACAATTCCCGGAAGGTGCGCGTAATACCCGGATCTCAGTTCCCGACCAAAAGACAGGACCTGTTCCCGGGATAATCGCGGATCTGTTTCAAAATACTTGATCTCCTCAATTCGTTCCAGCCAGACATCGTCCGTAACCTTGAATTTTTTCTTGTATTCCGAGTAGAGCGCGGTCCCCGGGAAGATAGACAGGATAAAAAAATGTACGACCAGGGGTTTAATTTTATAAATCAGTTCGAGGCTTTCCCGGATGGTTTCGCGGCTCTCTCCCGGACAGCCGTAGATGAAATAGGCCCGGGGCAAGATGCCGTGTTCCCCGGTGGTTTTAAATGCTTTTTCAATCTGATCGGTTTTTATCCGCTTGTTCAACGTTTTTCTTATTTTTTCAGAACCGCTTTCCACCCCGTAACTGATCTGAATGCAGCCGGCCTTTCTCATCCAGCAGATGACATCTTCGGACACGGCGTTGACTCTGGATATGGCCACCCAGGAAATAATGAGCTTTTTTTGCAGAATTTTTTTGCAGATCTCGATTACATCCTTTTTGCTGAAGGTAAAGGTGTCATCCGAAAAATAAAAAAAGGTGACCCCTTTATTGTAAAGAAGTTCGAGTTGTTCGACAAAATATTCCGTGGAGTGAGATCTGACACGGGGGCCCCAGAACAGGGGAGAACCGCAAAATTTGCATTTTCCGGTGCAGCCCCGGGTTAAATAGAGGTGCCGGTATTCGAAATATTTCGCCGGGCTCGGCAGCGCATCAAGGTTTTGTATGGGTTCGGGATCTTTTGTCTTCAGGATTCGGCCGTCTTTTCTGAACGCGATACCGTCAATATCTTCGATGCCCGCATAATCCGCTTTTTCAATACATCGTACCAGGTTCAGGAAGGGGTATTCGCCTTCCCCGACAACAACGAAATCGATTTGGGGGAAATGGGTAAGAAAATGTTTCCACAAAAATGTGGGGCTCGGACCGCCAAAAACGATCTTGACGTCCGGGTTGATCTCCCTGGCAACCCGGGCGATCTCGATGCCCCCCCACCGGTTCGCCTGCAAAATGGAAAACCCGATGACATCGGGTTTCTTTTCAATCAGGATTTCCCTGATCTTATGCGGCGTCTCATTGATGTTGTGCCAGTTCAATATCTCTGTGTCGTAACCGTTCTCCTTCAGGAGCGCCGCCACGTAGTAAACACCGATTGGCACAACGACGACATCTTCCGTCCGAATACGTTCTTCAAGCCAGTAGGGGTATATCAGCAATATCTTCATTTTAGGAGTTCATGTCGCCGGAATGGAGCAGAAATTTAAAAAGCGGTTGTAAAACCGCTTTTAACCGTTTCCACCGATGAAGGATGTCCTCTCTTCGGGAAACTCCAGCGGTATGATTGTTTTTATCAGCGGCAGGTCGAGCAGTTCCTTGCGAACATTTTCCGGGATGGAAATATTGGTTTTGAGAAAAATGATGTTGTGTTCACCGCCCTCGTCCTGGCCCACCTGCATCAGGTCGATGTTAATATTGTTTTTGCCGAGACAGGTGGCAAAGCTTCCGATGGCTCCCGGCTTGTCGAGGTTGTGGATCAACGCGAGATGGCCGTACGGTATCAGTTCAAGCCGGAAATTGTTTATTTTTACGATCCGCACCTCGTTTTTGCCGAATATTGTCCCTGAAACGGTATTCGTGGCTTCCGGGGTTATCATGCGGACTGTAATGAGATTTATATATTCACCGGCGTCTGCCGTGGCCGTTTCGGTAACCTTTATTCCCCTTTCCGATGCGAAAACATTCGCATTGATAAAATTCACGTCATCCTTGACCACGTGGGCAAGAAGTCCTTTTAACATCGCCGTTGTGGCCGGAGACATGTCAAGCCCCTTGAAGTCACCGGAATATTCAATGATAATTTCTTTGAATGCGCCCCGGGCCAGCTGCGCCTGGAGGCTGCCCATCTGTTCGGCCAGTATCAAATACGGACTCATTTTTGTCAAAAGCTCTCCCGTGACAGACGGCACATTGACCGCATTGATAATCGTCCCGTTTTTCAGATACTCGATAATCTGACCGGCCACCGCTACCGCCACGTTGGTTTGCGCCTCCATGGTGGACGCCCCTAAATGGGGTGTGCAAATCACACTGGGCAGTTCGAGGAGTGGACATTGACCCGGCGGTTCGGTTTCGAAAACATCCAGCGCCGCGCCGGCAACCTTTCCGGACGTTATGGCATCATAAAGATCGCACTCATTGACAATGCCGCCCCGGGCGCAGTTGATGAGCATGACGCCGTCTTTCATCTGATCGAACACCGCCGTGTTGATAAAACCGACGGTATCCCTAAGCTTGGGAACGTGCACCGTTATAAAATCGGACCGCCGATACAATTCCTCAAGGGAAACGCACTCAAAACCCGCCTTTTCGATGCGCTCCGCCGTAACAAAAGGGTCGTGCGCGATAACGCGCATTTTAAGCCCGCGTGCGCGATCAGCAACAATGGAACCGATTCTACCGAAGCCGATGACCCCCAGTGTCTTGTTATACAGCTCTCTGCCCTGCAGTTTCTTCTTGTCCCACTCCCCTGCCTTCAACGACGCGGTCCCCTGGGGTATGTTGCGGGACAGGGAAAGCAGCATGGCAATGGCATGTTCCGCGGTGGTCACGACATTGCCTTCGGGCGTATTCATCACGATGACACCCCGTTTCGTGGCCGCAGGAATATCCACGTTGTCAAGGCCGATCCCGGCCCGGCCCACAACCTTCAACCGCTTTGCCGCATTCAGGAGATCCGCCGTTACTTTTGTGGCGCTCCGGATCACCAAGGCATCATAATTACCGATGATCGCTTTAAGCTCTTCAGGAGACAGTCCCACCTTGACATCGACATCGATGCCTTCTTCTTCCCGGAACATTTTGATGCCGGTTTCCCCGAGATTATCACTGACCAGAACTCTCATGTTTCTCCTCCCGTCATATGTGAAGCGCTAAGTTGAGCACAAAACGAAAAATCTCTCAACCCAAAATAAAATCGCTAAGCGATTTTATTCATTATAAATGATATTGCGATTCCGAAGCGCTTATATTATTGTCAGCGAAAACGGTTAACCTGAATTTCGCACGATTCAGGGGTAAGGAAACAGGGACGTTAAACTGAAAAAAGGAAAATGGCTATGGAAATGCAAGAATGGGATCCGGGCCGGCTCCTGGAATTGTCCGGTTATTACTGGAAAACCTGTACCCTTCACGCCGCCGTCAAGCTCGATCTGTTTACCGCGCTCGGCAGCGCGCGGCTTTCGGGAGAAGAAATCGCCGCAAAGCTGAAATTGGATAAAAGAGCCGCAACAATGCTCCTCAACGCCCTCACCGCCATGAACCTTCTGTCAAAAGAAAATGGCCGGTTTTCCAACACGATCGCCGCCGAAACCTTTCTCTCGAAAGAATCTCCCCGGCATATCGGCTATATGATCATGCACCACCATCACCTGGTGGATTCCTGGTCGCAGCTGGACCGGGCGATCCGGACGGGAAATCCGGTGAGATCGCGGGCGGCTCACACCGAAGAGTGGCGCGAAAGTTTTCTGATGGGCATGTTCAACAATGCCATGAAACTCGCGCCGCTGGCAGCGGATACGGTAGACCTTTCCGGCAGGCGCCGTTTTCTCGATCTGGGCGGCGGACCGGGAACGTATGCCATCCATTTCTGCCTGAAAAACCCGGAACTCAAGGCCACAATCGCCGATCTTTCCACCACCCGGCCCTTTGCCGAAAAAACCGTTGAAAGATTCAACCTGACGGATCGCATCGATTTTAAGGACATCGACTATCTTGAGGAAACCATTGAAGGGACATACGACATTGCCTGGCTGTCTCACATTCTTCACGGTGAAGGGCCTGAAGGCTGTCAGATGATCGTTCAAAAAGCCGTTTCAGCGCTGGAGCCGGGGGGCATGATCCTGATCCACGATTTTATTCTCAACAATTCAATGGACGGCCCGCTTTTTCCGGCCCTGTTCGCCCTGAACATGCTTTTGGGTACCGGTTCCGGGCAATCTTATTCCGAAGAACAAATCACGAACATGCTGACCGGGGCCGGCGTAAAAAACATCCGGCGCATTCCCATCGAGACACCGAATGATTCGGGGATAATCGCCGGAGACATTTAAATCGTGATGCTGGGAATTACGCTTGCCGCAAATCTGGCCATCGGCTTTATGGTTGGCATTGCCGTCGCCTTTGCGCTGAAATCGGACAGGTTGACTGTTTAGACGTGCTTTCAAACCCTCGCAAACGATTACGTCCGGAGGAACAATGAAAAAGTCCCCCGCAATCAAGACCGATCTCCCGGGCCCTCAAGCGAAAAAATTAATCGAACTGGATCGAAAATATGTTTCGCCGTCATACACGCGAATCTATCCCCTCGTGGTCAAAAAAGCAGAGGGCCTCTGGGTTCAGGACGTGGATGACAATCTGTTCCTCGATTTCACCGCCGGGATTGCCGTCTGCACCACCGGTCATTGCCATCCTCTGGTCGTCGATGCCATTCGCAAACAGGCGGAACAACTGCTTCACATGTCGGGAACCGACTTTTATTATATGCCCCAGATCCATCTGGCGGAGAAATTGGCGTCTCTGGCGCCCGGAAAAAGGAACAAGCGGGTCTACTTCGGAAATTCAGGCGCTGAAGCAGTTGAAGCGGCATTCAAACTGGCCCGCTGGCACACCCGGCGCGAACTGAACATCGCCTTCTTCGGCGCCTTTCACGGACGCACCATGGGGGCGCTTTCCCTGACGGCGAGTAAAATGATCCAGAAAAAACATTACAATCCCCTGGTGCCCGGCATCACGCACATCCCGTATGCCTACTGCTACCGGTGTCCGTATAACCTTAAATATCCGCAGTGCGAACTGGGATGCGTTCAGTGGGTCGAAGACACGCTTTTTCGGACGACACTTCCTCCGGAAGAGGTGGCCGCCATCATACTGGAACCCATTCAGGGAGAGGGAGGATATATCGTCCCGCCTCCCGAATTTCACGCGGAGCTCTATCGTATCGCGAAAAAATACGGTATTCTCTACGTTGTCGATGAGGTCCAGACCGGCATGGGTCGTACCGGAAAGATGTTTGCCATGGAACATTTTGATGTCGTCCCGGACATGATGGCGCTGGCAAAAGGAATTGCTTCCGGCCTGCCGCTCGGTGCGCTGGTGGCGGACGCGGAAATTATGGACTGGGAAGCGGGGTCCCACGCATCCACGTTCGGTGGAAATCCTCTCTCCTGCCAGGCGGCCCTGAAGACTATCGAACTGCTGGAAGACACCCTGATCGAGAACGCCACGGTTCAGGGAAAGCGCCTCATGAAAAACCTCCGGGAATTGCAAAAAACACATGAATGCATGGGAGATGTCCGTGGAAAGGGCCTGATGGTGGGGGTCGAGTTTGTGAAAGATCGTGAAACAAAAGCGCCGGCCGGAAAATGGCGTGACGACATTATACGACGCGCGTTTCACAAGGGCTTGCTGCTCCTGGGGTGCGGTGAAAATTCCGTTCGATTCTGCCCCGCGCTGACGGTGAACAAAGAAGAAATTGACGAGTGCCTGTCCATATTCGATGACGTTGTTCGGGAAATAACAAAAGAATAACGCGATTATTCCCCTGTACGTCACCGTGCGGATGTGGTAATCTTTAGAAGTAGATAGGCGTAAAAAGAGGCAAGATGAATCGCTTACATGATCTTACGGAGTTTTTCAGGCTTTCTTCAGCCCTGAATTACAATTTAAGTGCGGCGTCGTTAAACCGGTACAACGTCTTAATGTTCATTATTGGCGGAAAGCGCCTGCACGATGACGAAAACATTGACAGGGACCATAAAGGGGTGCTGATGGAGGCGCTCAATTATCTCTTCCGCGCCTACAGTCAAAAACGCAGGCGCCTGGGTCCGATGGCTGTTCTACACCCGCTGCGCGCCACGGCGCTGCTCGCCCGCACACTCGACAAGCTGAATCTGAATGAACTGCTGACCGCGCTGTTTCACGACATCCTCGAAGACATCAACCCCACGGACTTCAAGGTCCAAAAGTGGAAAGACATGGAAGAGCAGCTGGATGCCATTCTGAACCGCCTTGATTCAGAAGACGAAGGGGAGCTGGAGGACCGCCTTTTGTGCCTGACCCGCCTTAAAGAAGAATCATACTATCATTATATCGGGCGGATGCTGGAATGTTCCAATTACTCGCCGGACATATTGCACGTCAAATTGGCGGACCGACTGGACAATACCCTGGACATGCGAATGGATCTTCAAGACCCCCTGGAAGGAATCGATTTCTACCAGAACATTTTTCAACTCCTGTACGTGAGTTCCTATCACGGCTACGAACCCGAAACAACCCACCCGCCGCCGACGCCGCTCAACGGTGCGCGGCGCTTGTACCAGCTCTTTAAAAACGCCGTATTGCTGTCGCTGATCCGGCAGCATGAAACCGTATCGCTGGACAGGTCATCTTCAATCCTTTTCAATTCCATCTGTGAAGCCAGCCTGAACGAAGCCAAGCGAACCCTCATCCACATTCTGGGGTATCATCTCAGCGAAGTGCTCAGCCAGCGGACGCTTCTGCTGGAAGCCATGGAATACTGTTACAGCGGCGGCACGAATCTGGCGACCAGACCCGACGAAGGGCACCTGATGGACGGCCTGTTTTCCACCTACTTCGGAAATGTGTCCAGTCCCGAGCGAAACAAAAAGCTCGACGCACTGTACCGGAACAAACCCCTCATGGCCCAGACATCCATCGCGTTTATTGTTATCTTCCTGAGCTTCCTGAACGACCCGGCATACTATATCAACGGCATCAGCAGCGAGGGCATCGCCCCCAGGTAATTTTCAAGAGGGAAGCATCCTCCTGAACGAAATCATCCGGCGGTTTACTGAATAATAATTATCAGCACCCCCCCCAGCTTTGCTGGGGAGACTCCCGGAGTTTGACAGTTCCGGGAATAGCCGACCTTTGGTGACATTGAATTTGCCGAAAAGCAGGTAAAAAATTTGAAATTTATATATTTTCTATGAACACCGGCGTCAGCAAGGTGTTTCATAGAAAATATTCGGGCTAGGAGGTTTTGGAGAACGTTTCAACAGCCTTGACGTATGTCTTTTTGGGATACAATCCGACAAAGGAATGGAGAACCGTTTTGTTTTTGACAAACACCACAAACGGTATGCCGGTCATGCGAAACGAAGACGCAATGGTCTTGTTGACATCAACGTTTATTTTATACGCCGTTACCCTGTGGCTGTTTTCCCTGGCGATTTGCTCAAGAATCGGAGCCAGTTCTTTACAGGGAGCACACCAGTCGGCATACAAATCGAACATCAGGAGCCGTTCTCCCGACGATTCGATGATTTCAGCAAAATGTTTTTCATTTTCGACCAGAAGGACAGCGGATTTCGTTCCGGCGTATCTGGATCCGGCGCCGCTGCCGTCTCCGCAGGCCAACACCGCGAACACCAGCAATACGACCAGATACACACCGGATCGTATTGTCTTTTCTGCATCGGTATTTTTATTGTCTGCCACTCTCAAGCGTTCCCCCGTAAAATGTGTGCTATGTCCAGAATAAAAAAGTGGATTTAGATCACAACTGATTTCCTTACCACATAATTTGCATTCCCGGAAACCTTAAAGTATAATCCTGAAAAACGTCGTTGTTCGGGGGCACAACCCGATTTTTCTCAATCGGGATATAAAAAAATGATCTGGGAGATTGACACGGATGTACAATAATTTCTTCGGGTTCAAGGAAAGACCCTTCACGCTCGTTCCGAATCCAGCGTATCTGTTTCTCAGCAAAAGCCATGAAAATGCCCTTGCCCATCTCTCCTACGCGTTGACCCACGGAGACGGCTTCGTGGAAATCACGGGTGAGGTGGGAACCGGAAAAACAACGCTTTGCCGTGCCTTTCTCGAGAATCTGGATGAAAACACCGTATCGGCCTATATTTTTAATCCAAAACTGGACGCTTTGCAGCTCATCAGGGCCATCAACGATGAATTTGGAATCCCTTCGGATGCGGACAACATAAAAGACCTGATCGACACCCTCAATTCCTTTTTGATTTCGAAAAATTCCGCCGGGAAAAATGTGATACTGCTCATCGACGAGGCCCAGAACCTGACCGAAGAAGTCCTGGAACAACTCAGGCTTTTGTCCAACCTGGAAACAACACGGAAAAAACTCATACAGATTATTCTCGTCGGGCAACCGGAACTGGGCGAAAAGCTCGATTCTTACGAACTCCGGCAGCTCAGCCAGAGAATAACACTCAATTGTCAGCTTGTTCCGCTGAACTATCAAGAGGTCAAGGAATACATCCGGCACCGAATTCATATTGCCTCACGGAAACCCGGGGTCAATTTTACCCCGGGCGCTTATCGGGCGATATATCGATACTCGCGAGGCATCCCCCGACTGATCAATATCGCCTGTGACCGGGCGCTTCTCATCGCTTTCGGCCTGGACAAACTGAAAATATCGGGAAAAATCGCCCGGGACGCGATCCGGGAGGTTTCCAGCAGAATCGATCCCCTGCGGTATCAACATCGGAAAGGAAAATACGCCATTGCATTCCTTGCGGTACTCTGCCTGGCCATTGCGGGTATTATGTTTTTTCGCCCCGCCCCTCTCGACGTCCACGAGGCATCCGTACTTTCTGAAAGCAAAAAACCGGACACCACGCCTCCGGAACCCGTCAAAATAAAAACAGCCGTTTCCGAAGTTTCTCCTCAGGACGCAACACCCTTGGAGGTGCTTCCGGCAAAAGAACCGGAACCGGATGTAAAAACCGTTGGTGCGCCTTCCCTGACACCGCAAGCACCCGCTGTGGAGTTCGACGGAAACCTTTTCAATTTTCTGAAAGAAATGGATGCCCGATCTTCAAGACACACGGCGATAAAAATCACCTTGAACCGGTGGAAGACGGAACCTGAATTTGTAACGTATCTTGATGACATCAACGACGATCGGACTTTTTTCCGGTTGGCTGCAAAGCAAAATGGTCTTTTGATCCGCCGTCTTGAAGGTGATTTGAATCTCGTAAAAAATATAAACCTGCCCGCTGTTTTAATGTGTTCTCTCCCCGGAGAGCGCTCCCCCGTATATCTTGCTCTGTGTAAAATCACTGACGGTAAAATTATTCTCAGGGGCGGTGAAAACAGCGATACGATAGCCGTGGAAGAAAAAGATCTGGAATCATTGTGGTCGGGTGTGGCATATGCGCCATGGAAAAATTTTCTCTCCCTGACAGGTACCATCCCGTTGGATTCTCCGGCGGACACGATTATTACCCTGAAGATGCTGATGAAGGATATCGGGTTCAAAGACATTGAAATCAGTCCCGTTTATGATGCCGTGACACAGGCTGCTATCAAAGAAATTCAGAAAAAACACGGCATCCGGATTGACGGTGTTGTTGGATCCTCCACCAAAATTGTTCTTTATAATGAAAAAAAGACCTTTGAGATCCCGCATATTGCAAACTGACAAGAGGCGCAGGTTTTGGTCGGTCATGGGAAGGGATAAATATACAATAACCCAAATAAGGGTGCCTGAAAATTGAGCTCCATACTGAAGGCCTTGAAAAAACTCGAAACCGAATCTCCGGATAAAAATGACATCCGGTCTCTGCCGGCCTTGCGGCGAAAGGCAAAACCCAGCTGGCATCGCGTCAAGGGCGACCGGGTTGTTTATCCGGGCATCATTATCCTGTCACTGGTCTTGTTTCTGGCCGGCGGCACCTGGTTCTTATTCGGCCGGACATCCCGGGAAATATCACCGAAACCGGCTGCAACACCGGAAACAAAACCCGAAAAAGCGATCGCCGCCCCTGAGAAGAAAACGGTTCCGCAGGATTGGCTTCGTAAAAAAAGAATCGCCCGTCAAGCTGTACAACAACAGGAACCGGAAGAAATCGCCGTGAGCGTTTTGCAAAAGAGTCCGTTCATGGAAAAAACATTGCCGGATACTGAGGAAGGGGACATCGAGTCCGGCGCCGCCGCCGACTTCTCGGATGAAAGCGCTCCCATGGCCGAACCCGAGCAAGACAACGCCTTCTCCAAATCGTATATGAAAGGCTATGAACGCGCCGAACCATCGGACCCGTTTGCATCGCTGCCGGTTAAAGACGAAGACGAATCCGGTCTGAAACTTCAGGCAATCGCCTGGTCCGAAGATCCGGGCCGCCGCATCGCGGTCGTCAACAACCGCGTTGTTCGTGAAGGCGGCTCCGTTGAAGATGCCTTTGTAACGCACATTGGCGAAAACGCGGTGGGTTTCAGGAAGGGCGGAGAGAAGTGGCAGCAGATATTCAGAATCAAATGAGGCAAAATAATTCGGGGCAAAATAATTTTTAGTTATGTGTAGTTACTAATATTTGATCTTACAGCAATCGTCAAAGGGTTGAGATTGAATCGGACACTTTTCCCTTCCGTGTGAGCTTTCGACACCTGCATATCACCACTCGCCTCTTTTCCGCTTTTTGATCATATCATAATTTTGCAATGATTTAAGATATATAGCAGATATCGCCGCGCCATCGCTTGGTGATACCGTATTACAGTATCTAAAAAAATACAGTCAATTGATACTTGGTCGTCATTGCAGTAATCACCACAACAACCATTTTGTGATATCGTATTATGGTATCACAAAAAAATCAGGCCACTGATAGCTTTTTTTCATTGCAGATATCTCAGATTTGCTACAGGATCTTCAAACCCAGATATTGTGGTTTTGCTAATGCTTATGTTTGGTATGGTTGACCTGTGGGAGATAACCGGAATTCATGAATATGATTATTCTTGAATGCGGCCTTATTGCGATTAGAGTATTTTTCCATCATTGATCCATCATTGATCCAGGGATCTCCTTTTAATTATAATGACCCCAATGCGTAACCATCTCATCTCAACATTTTTTCTGTTTCAGATGTTTTCAACCGGAATAGAGCATCGACCACTTCAGGATCATAAAATTCCCCCTTGTTTTTTGAAATCTCCTCCATGGCCTTATCCAGCCCGAGCGCGGGCCTGTAAGGGCGGTGAGAAGCCATGGCTTCCACAACGTCTGCAACACAAAGAATCCGCGCTTCAAGAAGAATGTCTTCTCCTGAAAGCCCCTGGGGATAGCCGGAGCCGTTCATTTTCTCATGATGCTGTAACACCATCTGGGCGATCGGCCACGGAAATTCAATATCGGCAATGATATCATAACCAACCATGGAATGAGTCTTTATAAAGGCAAATTCGATCTCCGTTAATCTGCTTGGTTTGCTGAGAATCTCGGCAGGCACGGATATCTTGCCCAGGTCATGAATCATTCCGCCCATACGAATCCCCTCTATCTGATTTTTCGGGATGTTCATTTTTATTGCTATGGTAACAGCAAGATCGGCCACCCGCTGCTGATGGCCTGCGGTGTAAGGGTCTCTTACTTCAACAGTCCGTGCCATGGCCTGAATGATCCCTTCCAAAGCCTTTTGCAACCTGACAGTACGCTCTTCCACCATCTGCTCAAGATCCTGCCGGTACATTCGGTTGATGATCTCCAGCTTCCGTCGGCGCAACGCATTTCGGATATTAATGATTAACTCATTGGGGTTAAAAGGTTTAATGATATATCCATAAGTCCCTGCCGCTATGGCGTCATCGGCAATTTTAGGATCATCCACCGCTGTCAATATGATGACCGCCGTGTCCTCGTATTCTGACCCGATATGCCAGGCCAGGTCAATACCGGACTCTCCCGGCATGTTCACGTCGCAGAGAACCAGATCAAAAGGCTGCTTATCAAGGCATTTTCGAGCCTCTGCCGCATCAGCGGCCAGGGTACAGGTGTAGTCACTCCCCGATAGCGTCCGGTTTAGCAAGCAACGGATTTGTTCTTCATCGTCTACCACCAAAATGTTCACCATTTTTCGCTCCTCAACCATTAATCCAATTTGACGGTATCCATTATTCGGTATTCAGTATCTCCCTGACTTTAAGGGCCAATTCTTCCGGTGAAAATGGCTTTTCGAGAAAATTGAGTCCGGGCGCCAAAACACCGTGACGCACAATGGCATTGTCCGTGTGTCCCGACATATAAATCACCTTCATCTGTGGATAGAGCGGTTGCAGCCGTTCTGCGACTTCCCTGCCGCCCATCTTCGGCATTATTACATCGGTTATCATCAGATCTATCGACCCGCCATGCGTTTCACTGACTCTTACAGCATCTTCACCGTTTTC
>JBDRPF010000007.1:0-16608 GCA_043827325.1 Pseudomonadota bacterium
ATTTCATGCTTGACATATATATGGGTAAGCTTTTTGGAAAGTAATGTTTTTCGACGAATCGACCTTTTTTTCCGGATTCGTTTCAGGCAGGCAAAAAAAATACATAATCAAACAATAATTTGCTTGACATGCTGCATATTGTAGTTTATTCGCAATTAGTATACAAGATATATTACTTTAGGTGTTTCCGTCACTGAGGGGCTAAGGATTTATCCGAACATTTTGACTGTTAAGGGAGGATGCCATGGCAACTGCAAAGAAGAAAGCGCCGGCCAAAAAGGCCACCGCAAAGAAGAAAGCGCCTGTAAAGAAGAAAGCGCCTGTAAAGAAGAAGGCGCCTGTAAAGAAGAAGGCACCTGTAAAGAAGAAAGCAGCCGCAAAGAAAAAAGCGCCGGTCAAAAAGGTTGCTGCAAAGAAAAAAGCACCTGCGAAAAAAAAGAAATAGCCCTCTGTTAGAGCCCCTTAGCAATAAACGGGGAAGTGCAGCCTGTCTTTACGTCTACGATAGAAACACTCCCCGTTTTCTTGTTTTCAGAACCCCGCCTTTCCGGACCATTTTCATTCGTTTCCGCGTTATTTCATATTTCGAATGCGCACCTCAGTCTGTTTATTATCTTTGAGCAATACTGCAATTTTTGAGGTGTCTGTTTCTCCATAATGGTAGGGATAAAGTATTTTGGGTTGAAAGACCTTTGCCGCGTCTGCAACCATCTCCGGTGTCATCGTGTAAGGCAGATTCATGGGCAGGAACGCGATGTCGATGTTTTTCAACTGTTTCATTTCCGGAACATCTTCCGTGTCGCCTGCGACGTAAACCCTCTTGTCGCCAAACGTAATTACATATCCGTTGCCGTTTCCTTTTGGATGGAACGGGACGCCTTCACCGCGCATGTGGACGATATTGTACGCCGGCACGGCCTCTACTTTTAACTCTTTAACGATTTTGACATCTCCATTTTTCATCACAATTCCGCCCTTAACCTGGCTCGAGCAGTTCTTTGTCAGCACCAGGGCGGTATTCCCGGTACGCAGTATGTCTATGGCTTTCAGGTCAAGGTGGTCGCGGTGCTCATGTGTTAAAAGAATAAGATCCGCTTTCGGCATTTTGGCGTAATCGGCCAGATCACTCCATGGATCCACATGGACCACCTTTCCTTGAAAGGCAAACATCAGCGTTCCATGACCGATAAAAGTGATATTCAAGTCGCCTGCGGACGTTTTTATTGTATCTGTTTCGAACTTTTCCTGAGCGGACAGCACTGAAGGGAAAAACATGGTAAAAAAAATGCCGAGCCAAAATATTTTTTTCATGGCATACCTCCTTGTATGGATTTCATTCGGTCAAGATTACATCGGTCATATTATACTTTTTTACCGGCATTTTTCAATATACATGATACAGGGGGTTGATTTTTTTTCGGTTCAATCGGAAGATATTTATGGGAACGGATAAAAAATCTGAACTTGACAAATTCATGGAAACTTTTAAAGTATTCAGGAACAGTGAAACGTTGGGCAGATGAATCTCATGGAGAAACGCATGCAGGTTGTCACGACACATAAGAACACGGATTTCGACGGCTTGGCTTCGACAATCGCCGCAACGATTTTGTACCCGGAGGCGGTCCCCCTGCTCCCGAAGAGCGTCAATCCGAACGTCAAGGCATTTTTGTCCATACACAAGGATGTTTTTGACATTTCAGGTTTTGACGATATTCACCTTGATGACGTTACAAGCTTGATCGTTGTAGACACAAACAGCTGGGGACGATTGGGGCGAATCAACAAACTTAAAAAACGGGATGATCTGGAAGTTCTCCTGTGGGATCATCACTCGGGTGCGGGGAATATAAAGACAACCTGGAAATGCCAGGAAGAGACGGGGGCAAATATAACCCTCATGATTCGGCAGTTGAAGTCGAAAAAGAAGAAATTGACACCCATACAGGCCACCCTTTTTTTAGCCGGCCTGTATGAAGATACGGGGAATCTTTCTTTTCCGTCTTCAACCGCCGAAGATGCCTATGCCGCAGCGTATTTACTGGAGCAAAAAGCCGATTTGAATATCATCAATCAGTTTTTGCGTCCCGCCTACGGAGAAAAACAGAAAGATGTTTTGTTCAAGATGCTTCAATCGGCAAAAAGGGACAAGGTGAACGGTTTCAGTGTCTCCTTCAACATGTTGACGATCAAGGGCCATGTTGACAGCCTTGCCGTTGTCGTAAATATGTTCAGGGAGATTCTCAACGTTGATGCCGCTTTTGGGATATTTGCCAATAAGGAGAGCAACAGGTGCATGGTCATCGGTCGCGGCAATAACGACAGCCTTGATATCGGTGCGATTATGCGGGGTATCGGCGGCGGCGGGCACCCGGGCGCCGGTTCCGCCGTACTCAAGTCCGTTAATCCGCATGTGGTGGAGGAGATGATTCGAGCGCTGATCGAAGGAAGCCAGCAGGCATCGGTACAGGTCGGCGACCTCATGTCCTTTCCCGTATTTACGGTGCCGCCGACTGCCAGCATGGCGGAGGTCGCGTCAATTTTAAGAAAAAAGGGGTGCACAGGGGTCCCGGTCGTAGAGGACGAAAATCTGGTGGGGATTATTTCACGAAGGGATTTTAAGAAAATAAAAAAAGAATCCCAGTTAAAGGCCCCGGTAAAGGCGTTCATGAACACCAATGTCATGACGATTTCACCGGGGAAGAGCCTGATGCAGGCGGCCCGTATCATGGTCAAACACGACATCGGCCGGCTTCCGGTGGTGGACAACGGGCGTGTCATCGGAATTCTGACACGGTCGGACGCCATGCTCTATTTATACGATCTGTTGCCGGATTGAGAAAGATAACCGATGAGAGGGTTTTGTTTCGCTATTTTACGGAACGGACAGCCCTCACATGTACATATTGCTTGTGGTGCGGAATGTTCGCTCCTCTTAAAGCGGGTGGTAACCAGTCGATGCGGTAATACGGCCCTATGGTGATGTGGCCGTTTTCAAAATCGACCACCCAGGGGTGTCTGCTTGACGAACCTGCGCTGTCGATGGTGTCGGCGCTTATCGATGACGGTAATGCTGAAAAAACCGGGTCGGCAAACGATTTTCCGTTTCCCTTTTTAGATTCCAGCAACGACGCAAGCTCTTCCAGGGTTGGAAGCCGCCAGTCCGAAAAACCGCCGAAACGATGTTCATTGAGGTCTTTAAAAAAGTTTCTTATGCCTCCGGCATCACCGACCGCTCTGCTTGAACCCCCTTTCTGCCACATGAGGCCCGTGACCAGATCCGTTACTGTTTCATTCCCGCTGTCCACAAAGTGGTTTTCGAAATTACCGTCTGTGTTAAAATGACTGTCGAAGAAGTTATGCCCTTCTAAAAGGTCGTGTATTTGCTGCGTCGTATTCATCACTGTTTTCTTATGCCTTAAAACAACCCGGGTTCCGGTTATCTCTTTGGGCATGGATGCGACAATTTTTTCTTTTTCCCTTAACGCTTTCTTTTGCGCTTCCAACTGTTCGCGCTCGGCCTCGAGCTTTTCCCGTTCCGCCTGAAGCGCCGTTAACTGTTCCTGTTCTTTCTTTTTACGTTCTTCGGAGAGTCTTTCCTCTTCCAAGCTCTGACGTTCGGCTTCCAGCTTTTTTCTTTCCTCCAACAGTGTTTTTAACTGTTCCTGTTCTTTTCTGCGTTCTTCGGCGAGTCGTTGCTTTTCAGCGGTTTCCTTTTCGATTTTAGCGCGTTCGGCCTCGATGGTTTTCTTTTCTTCCAGTGCTTTTCGTTCCTCCTCCAGGCGCTGGCGTTCGGCTTCCAGTTTTTGTCGCGCTTCCGTAAGCGCTGTCAACTGCTCCTGCTCTTTCCTGTCAAGCTCCTCGGCCATCCGCTTTTTTTCGTTTTCGATAAAGTTGTTTCTGTCAAACAGAACAAACAGGCCGCCATCATCCATGGAGGTATTGAAACGCCCGATGTGAGGTGTTTGACCGCTGATTTTGTCGACGCTGTCCCACAGGATTTTGTAACACAGGTTCTCAAGGTCAACCACATCCGCGGTGTTCTCGTCCAGGGCCTTCAGGAATAAATCACCGAATAGGCTGTGCCCGCCCCTGGGGCCATCCACAACAGGCTTAAATCCGCCAGTGGTAATGACCTGTCTGGAACGACGATCGGAAAATTTTAACAGCTTTTCCCTGTAATCCGTATCTTTGGGAGACACGGGAGACGAACTTTCTCGAAACAGACCGCCGGCGTAGCAGGAATCAGCGACAACGATGATATTTTTGCAGTTGACTTTTTCAGAACCCAGAAGATTCTTCACGGTGGAATGGGAAATCCAGGTGCCCGGATCTTTAAGATCGCCCTCGACGGGAATCCAATATCCATCCCCGGTTAAATCGTCAAGTTGGCCGTGTCCTGAAAAATAGATCAAAAGATTGTCCTGTTTCCCGAGGTTGGATGCCAGATTTCGAAGATCGCTGCTGATCCGGAGGCGCGTGGCATCATCGTTTGTTCTGAGCACAACGTTTTTTTCACTGAAGCCGTATCGTTGAATTAAAATTTGCCTTAGCGATTCCGCGTCCCGGACAGAAGTTCTGAGCAAACCCCAATCTTTGTAGCCGTCGATGCCGATAATCAGCGCGTGGAAGTTGCCCAGAAAAGGAATTTTGGCAGAAATATCCGGCGGGACATCAAGGTTCCCGGTTTCTGCGGATAAAACAAACAGGGGACAAACGAAACAAAACAATAAAATTGAGATAAAGCCGATTTTTCCGAAAGTCATCTTCAATATCCTTTTATTGTTTTTTGAACGAACGGGCTGAATTCTTTGCTATAGCGGTTCATGAAATGATGTTCCGTTTCAAGCTGGTCGGACAATTTCGTTTTGATCGGCAAAAAATATTTATAAAAACTACTATAATTACAATAGGGTATGGGCTTTGGGATGTCAAATGAAATGTTGGAGGAGGATACCGCCGGTGTGTTTCGAATCAGATGTTTCAAGGTCGTTTTCGAGCATTATCTCGTAGCGGTTGTAATTCTAATTGTTGTTTTTCCAGGCATTACGGTAAATTCAGTGCAGCACTCCGGGCAGTAGAAATTCATCGTACCGGGGATCAATCGCATCCACCATCTCCGCGGAACCCTTCGCCCTTGTATTTTACCGCATTTAGGGCATTCTTTTAACCGGACTTTCTTTTGTTTCATGGTTGCCTGAAGGGGATTTGTGCTAAGCGGACGGATTGCAGGAAATGATACCAATTAAAAAATCAATCTTCATCGTCAGTGTAGTGTCGAATAAAGAAGTCCAACAGCCTCAACTGGACCGGTGTCATTTTACCGAATTGTATGCTCAACTCCCGCATCGGCAGTGAACTGCATGTCGGCGTGTCGTCAACCTCGGAGTCCTCGACGGTTCTTACCGGCAATTTCTTTAAATAAAAGTCATGGACGGTTGAAAAGATTTCGACCTCTTCCGAACGCCTTGGCGGCTCACCACTGTCAACATACTGAAAGGCAAGACCGCCTCTGCTGATTTCCTTGATCGGACCCAGCCTGCTGACGTCAGAAGTCAGGACGGCGAAAACCCCTTTTTTGGGCTTGAATTTTTTGGTGCCCCTGCGTTCAACAAGACTCTTTTTTGCGATCATATCATAAGATTCTGTCATTAAAAAGATTGCCGGTTTTATCTTGAAGTGGTTTCATGTCCCTTCTATTCGACGGGGAGGGGCGGCTCGCGAATTGAGCCGCCCCGATCAGGAAATTGGAGGTGCCAACTGGAGAAATCGGCTTTCCCATGTCTGTTAGTTATTCCGAAAAACAACGAAAAGCAAGCCTGATTAACCACCGATAAATTGCCTATATAAATTAAGGGTGTGTTCGATATTTCATAGAAAATACATAAAATTCAATCTGTCAGAGTGATGAAAGGTAGGATTGCAGGTGGATTTTTTTGTTTTTGATGCCCATTTTTTTTCTTATGTTTTCCCTGTGGCGCTCTATTGTTTTGTGAGAAATACCGTGGAGTTTTGCGATCTCTTTTGTTTTTTTACCCTGCCGCACAAGGTCCGCCACCTTGATTTCTGAAGGGGTGAGACTGAAATAGTCAGAAGAAATTTTTTGGGCAAACGGTGAAATAACTTCCTCCAGGTTGGATTCAACAATACCGATCAGAACTTTTTGATTATCATCGGTCCCGCTTTTTTTCAGTTTCTTTAAATAGGGAAGGACCAGTTTTTTCACATTGGTCAACACCTGTTCTTCAAGGGCCCTGCTATCTTCACTTCTTTTTTCCAGCAACAGGTTCAGGGCTGTATTTATTTGTTCGAGATTGTATGTCTTGATTTGCAATTCCCGGGTCCGGTCCTCCACCTGCCGTTTGGTCTCGGTGAGCGCTTTTTTCAGCGCTGCCTCATATCGCTTGAGTTCTGAAATGTCTATGAGTACGCCGACGATGCCGAGCACTTCCTCTCTGTCCCGGATCGGGGAAACAATGTTGTAATAGAAATTTTTCGATCCGCTTACCGTGTCGTACTCGACTTCACCGGTGACCGTCTCTCCGGAAAATGCGCGCCGGTTATTATCCTGCCACAGATTTTTGGTTTTTTCGTTGACAGCGAGATCCTCCGGCGTTTGTCCGATCAGATCGCCCCAATTTCTTTTGCAGACCGAGTTTTGTAAAATGTAGCGATTGCTCATATCAATGGCAAATGCATCAAAAGGTAAACTCTCGATGATCGCCTGCAGCAGCGCTTCACTCTTTCGCAGTTTCTCCTCAATTTCCTTTCGCTGATTTATATCACGAGACACGCCGAACACACCGACAACTTTTTCGTTCTCAAACATAGGCGCCATGTTTGTTTCAATCCATTGCGCGTCGCCGGATGCATTGGGATAGGCAAATTCACGCAACAGCTTCTGTGCCCTCAGCGGCGGTTCGATGTGCACCGTATTGCCGCCCCATCCGTTCCATCGCTGCATAGCCTGTCCTTTATTTACTCTCCCAGATTGGACAGCGCCGGCAAATCGTACCGCTTTTGAATCTGCACGTTGATTTTAGGAATTTCCAGGGGGTCGAGATAGATCACTTTCGGGCGATGCTCGAATTCAATTTTGTGGAAACCGTCAACCGGTTTTTCCAGAGCCCGGGGGATATCTTCCAGCCTGGAGATGACCTGATCATTAACGCGTTCAACCACCATTCCGGAAAGTTGGTCATACCCCACCGTATAAGATGTCGGCATGACCCCTGAAAGAAAGACGATCTTCTCCCTGCCGTTTATCTCCAGGGCGTCCTGAAAAGCTTCATAATAAACAAGGTGAACGGGCGCCTTCACCTGCCAGCTGTTTCCGAATTCCTGCAAATAGGATGTGGACAGTTCCTGAAAAATCAAACCGCCCAGTATGTAATATCGCGGCGCTTTATCGATGATGTACGGGGGGACCAGATATGCTTCCGGCGGCCGGTGTTCGAGGATTAGATTCGCCGACGTGTCTTTCCCATCCCGAAATATTTTGCAGGTAACCGTATCGCCCACGTGGAATTCGCATCGGGTTAAGTGCGAGAGTGCCATTTTGCCGTAAACCGGGTGGTCGAAATTGCCGCGACTGTCAATGGAGAAGCCCTCGACTTCGAAGATGATATCCCCTTTTTGAATGCCCGCTTTTTCAGCCGCGCTGCTTTTGATTACCCCTTCCACATACACGCCGCCGGTTCTGCCGGAAATGCCGACATATCGCCTGAGCTGCGGATCTTCGGTGGAGGAAATCTTAAGGCCTGTGAGGGGAAACCCCGGATAATGGCCGTCGGCGGCGTCTTCGATAAAATGCGCGATGACCGGGGCGGCCACCACATCAATGGTTTGTGCCGTGGCGTCATAATTCATCAGAAGCCCCGAAAGGCTGCCGTCTTTGACCACAGGCAGCGTAAAGTTCCGGAAACGATATTGCAGCGAACTGTTCAACCGGTAGGTGAGAAAGTAATTGCTGTGCGGGTATCGTATCAATTCGATGGAAGTGATGACACCCAGAACGGGTGTGACAATCCCGTTGGGCTTTACCTGCCAGACAGCCAGTTGATCGCCCTCAACGGCATTCGTCGTGATCTCCAGGAAACGCGAATTCTTCAGGAATTGAGGGTCGGTCGATTTCAAGAGGGCAAGATTGGCTTCGTAATCGACGACCTCAAGTTCAGCCCTGCTTTTTTCACCGGTGGTGACGTTTTCCAGTTCGATATAGCGATGGTTGGCCATGAACTGAGATGTCACCAGTACCCGTGGGCCCTGGATAACGACACCGATCCCTGTGTGTGTTGAGGACCCTCTCTGCTGCCAGGGGCGGAGGAAATCGTATTCCTGGCGCGTAACGTTAACCCGGATTACGGATTGGCCAAGGGCGGAGGTCATTTTTGGGTCGGAGGGCCGGGTGCTCAGCGCACGGCAATGGGTGAGCACCAGACAGAATACAATTGCCGCCGGCAGGAGAAGCAACAACCCCCGCATGCTGTTTGTTCCGTCTTTTCGAGAAAAGGGAAACATCATCGGACAAATCCCGCAGCGTTACTTTTCGGCGATCGGCGATTCCAACCGGTCGTCGGGGACGATGGAATCGTCAAGGTATTCACTCTCCAAAACACCGTATCTATCAAGTATTCGTTTGTTGGCTTCCATGGCCGTGCCGCGTTTCAGCACGATTGGACGGCCCTTACCCAGGAGTTGGATAACGGTGTAATCGACAGGTTCTTTCAGGGCGATCGACAAATCCCTCAGTGTTCTGATCTCCCTGCCGTTGATCTCCTGGACGATTGAATTGATAAAGGCGCCCAGGTAGGCATTGATCGGATCGGGCAGTATCGTGCTGAGAATGATGATCTCCGGTTTTTTCAGGTAAAATTCATTTTCGAGAAAAAGAGAATAATAATAGCGGACATGGATATCTTTAATACCGGAAGCGTTCATGAAGTCAAGGGAAAGCGGCTGAAAAACCAGGCCGCCAAAGACCACAAACTGAGGCCGCACATCATGGCGCCTGGCAAACATCAGATGGGGCCAGGGCGTATTTAACGAAACGGTAACCGTCATTTCTCTGCGGTTGCGCAGGATTTTCAGCCGAACCGTATCGTCTTTAAATTTTCGCTCCACAACCTCGGCCATCAGAACCCTTCTGCCGTCCATTTCAACATTTCCGTCGCTAAAGATGGGAAAGTTTTCGATAGAGAACAACACGTCATCCGCCTCGAGAATGCCGGCCGAAGCACCGGCGGTCAGGACGCCGCTGACCAGTACACCGTAGTCCCCGGGTTCGAGCCCCAGTGCGCGACGGTGCGTCGGATTGATGAGGGGGAAAAGAAAAATGCCGAGGTCGACATAATGGTCGTAATGACCGTCTGCAACATCGGTCAGGAACCGTTGAATCACGGGGACCGGGATCATGTAGCCCACGTTCTGAGCGACTTTGCCGCTGTATCCCTGGAAGGCCACGCCGACCACCGTATTGTTTTGCAGTACCGGACCACCGCTGTTTCCAGGGTTGATGGCCGCATCAATCTGTATGGCGAGGTGGCTGTCTGTCGCCGAATGCGAGTACACCTGGTAGTCAATGCGGGAAACAACACCGCGTGTTATTGACAGGCGATTTCCGCCGATGGGATAGCCGATGGCGGTCACCGCCGAATCCAGCGGCGGGACACCGCCAAACGACAGGGGTGTCATACCTTCCATAAACGACGCATCTATCAGTTCCAGAATTGCCAAATCACAATCGTGAGCAATATATTTGACCCGTGCTTCATATTTTCTGGAGTCACCTTCTTTTTCCACCGTTATGAACCGGGCATTGCTTGACAGATGCGCGTTGGTCAATATCCGGTTGTCTGAAATAAGGAATCCGGTACCTGCTCCTTGTGTCATTCGACCGGGATTCCATGGAACCGTGTAATCGGGGACTTGGGAGATTATGTTTATTTTTACAACGCTTTTACTGAATTGTTTTAAGATGGATCCCGTGGTTTTCCGGCCTTGAGCGGGCAATGGACACGGCAGCAGCGCAATCAGGAAAAGCGCGAGAGGTAACACCACAAAACCAATGTGCGTTAACCGGTACTTATAAGTGAAGGCCATGGGACTCCCCCTGCCGGTTACCGTTTCTTTTTCCGGAAAATTATTCGGGCCGGCAATTGAAAACCTAACACCGCAAAGGGCGCTTGTCAATACGGTCCGGATTTAAAATGTCTTGAAATTAATGGAAATATGTTTTAGTAGTAAACCGGTTTAATACTATTGAAATGGCTTTCGGCATTTTATTCTTTGGCGATGGTCTTACGACCGGAGGGTTGGCAAGGAGTGAACAGGTGCGAATGGATTATATTCAGGAAGTAATGAAACGCAAAGGCGATAGGGCGGCCATTTTAAAAATCCTGAATGGCAGTTTAAATGAGAGAGATCCGTATTGCCCTGAAAGCCGGAAGCACTTAAGCGAGATGGGACTCGAACCGGAGGCGATATTGATGCTGCTCGCGCATCATAAATCCAGCGTCAAATACGGCTACTCGCTCTCCTCGGTCAGCATGTCACGCATCCTGGCGCTTACCCGAAAAAATGAAAAAGGTGCGGCACTTGCGAGACTTATTGAATCCCCTGTTTTTTTTGTAAAGGCCTGTTGGCTGTACGAGCACGCACCGTTTTTCTATTTTTACGGAGAGGACAAGCCGGAAGCCTGCGATGCACTGATTTTGAAATTTGCCGGGCGATACGAGTCCGATTTTATCAATAACAGGGTAGACATAAGTTCATGGGAGAAAATTAAGAACCCGAAACGCATTATCGCTACAACATTTTGGGAAAGCAAAATCATAGACCCTCTCTTGTTGATTGAGCGGGCAAAAGACGACCATCTTGAGGGTGTTGAGCTTTGTTTTGATTTTCACCCTTTCAACTACACCAAAATGCTTCCGGAAGAAGTGCCGGCGGAAAAACGCGAGCAGATAAAAGCCGCGTGTCTGAAAAGCGGCATCAAAATCGATATCCACTCTCCAATCGTCGGTCCGTACACACCTTCCCCGAACCCGGCCGAAGGAAAACAGCGATTCTTCGATCCCACACGATGCCTGGAAGTCCAGTATGAAACCGTTGAACTGGCCAGAGATATCGGCGCCGGTGCCGTGGTCTTTCACCTGATCGATTCCTCGAACCTGAAACCGCTTGCGGGTTTGGTTGAAAAGGCCGGCGGGAGCAATGTAAGGGTTACCATCGAAAATTACTGCCAGGTAGCCGACAAACAGACCTCCGAACGGTTTATCGACTGCCTGAATGAAATTTTTAAAACCCTGCCTAAAGAAGTGCGGAAGAATAACTTCGGAGTGACTCTGGACGTCGGGCACCTGAACATAGAAGGGCAGGACCCCCTGGTGGGCGCTGAGCGGATCGGGAGGTGGTGCAAGAAAAACAATGTTTACCTCCGGATGCACGCTACCGACAATTATGGAGATCTGCTTTTCAGCCCACCCGCATACAGCGCCGACGTTCACAGCAATATTTCGGGGCGGGGGATAAACAATGCGCTGATTATCAAACTGCTGCGCAGTATGGGACACGACTTTGAAGTTGTCGGCGAGCAGATTCTGCCCCTCACGGCGGAGGATATCGACACGGTGCACGGCGCACAGACGTATCGTTTCGATCAGACGTATGACGCCATTGTTAAAAAGGGAGATGCGGAATTGTCGTCCACCGAGTTCGGGGCGCTGATAGATTCTCAAATCGCCGAAGAAGATGCCTACCGGTTCCTGGCGGGACTGAAAGGCGTTTCCGCACTCAGAGAACACCTTGTCTTCCGAAGAATCCAGGAGAAGAAGCATTTGTCCGTCGAGGAGGCCAAAAGGATATCTCAAGAGTACATGAAAATGCCTCAACGGGTTAAGTCGGACTTGACAAAATACGTTGACGAACTGCTGCTGCCGATACAGACTGAGACCGGTTCGATTCAAAAGAGCGAGCTTGACCTCATCTGCCAGAATGTCAGCGGCGCCCTTTACGGGACCATCAGCAATGAGCACCTGGACCAGATATTCGGTAAAGACAGGGTGTACGGAAAAGATGATATCGTCTGTGAACAGGGCAGTATTACGAAAGAGATGTATTATCTAAAGGCCGGTGAAGTAGACGTTTATGTGGACGATGAATCTGTTGCGACGCTGGAGGGCGGGGAAATATTCGGGGAGATCAGCCTGTTTTACAACATCAATAAAACAGCGACAATAAAGGTTGCCAGCGAAACAGCCACGATCGGGGTGCTGACCCGCGAAACCCTGGAAAATTTGTTTGTGGGGGATCAGTCTTACGCGCATGATTTGATATACCGGCTTTTTAACATCCTTCCGGCACGGTTGAGGAACCTGAACGACAAGTACAAGACGGCCATCCGTTCGCTGCATCTCATTTTTGGCGGGGATGAAAAAAAGATGCCAAACGCCAACCATGCGGGTCTGGATGTCAATTGGAAAAAATCGGATTTTTTCCCCTCACTTTCCGAAAAGGATAAACAGAAGATCTTTCAGGAGATAAAAAAATTTGATGCGGGCCAGACGATTTTCGCTCAGGGGGAGCGGGCAGACGGCGCCTATTTTATTATCGAAGGGAAAGTAAAGGCCATCGGTTTATCTCTGGATTTAGAAGAGGTTCTTCTCGGCGAACTGGATGAAGGCGAAATCTTTGGCGAGATGTCACTGATCGATGAGAAACCAAGGTCCGCCAGTGTGGTGACCCTCACCCCCTGCAAGACCGCCTTTATCAGCAAGAAAGCCTATCATGAGTTCATTGGCAGCAGCTCTACGTCGGCCTTTCGGCTAATGGGTTATATCTGTTTGTCTCTTTTCCGGCACATCCTTCGATTGGACAGGCTCTATTCGGACATCAAGAAAAAGATAGAAGCGTCCTGACCCGGGCTTAGACGGAACGCCCTGTTTCCTCCCCCTCGCTCTGGGCAAACATCAGGTCCCTGGGGGTTTTTGCATCCCCGATAATGTGAATCGCGACATCCCTTCCCTTGAACAGATTTTTTGATTCCCTTACGGACGTCATCGCCTCAGCGATCACGATGCTGTCAAAACCTTGGAGCTGAAAAGGTTCACCGGAAGCGTTAAACCGGACCCCGTCTGAAAAGAATTCCTTCACGGAAACATTTTTATAAAGCCTTACAATGTCTCGTTTCAGACGCTCACGGAGATAATATCGGTCGTTGCTCGACATGTCCTCTGCAAAGTGTTTTTTGCGATTTAAAACCACAACCTCTTTACCGGCTTCCGCAAGGAAATCCGCCAGCACCAGGCCGGCCTGATTTCCGCCGAGTATGATGACCCGGTCGCCGACCGCCTGTCCCTCGAACACATCGGTTACCGTGCACAGCGCCATATCCGTCTGAAAAAGCCCTTTGATCAACGGCATTTCAGGCAGGCTTCCGGTGGCAAGAATCACCGTGTCCGGATCGATTTCCTCGATCAGATCCGAATCCAGGGGGGTGTTGAGCCGGATCTCCACTCCCAGTTTTTCCAGTTCCCGTTCAAGGAACCGGATGTTTTCCATGATTTCGGCCCGACCCGGCGCTTTTGCCGCCAGGCGAAGCAATCCGCCCACCTGCCCTTTTTCATGGCAGACGATCACTTTGTGGCCGCGCATCGCGGCCGTCCTCGCCGCCGCCATTCCCGCAGGGCCTGCGCCGACGACCAGAACCTTTTTCCGAAGGACGGCGCCTATTTCTTCTTTGAGCAGATATTCCCGGCCGACTTCAGGGTTCACCACACAGGAGCCGGGCTCAAGCGCTAAAACCGCGTGAATGCAGCCCAGACAACAGCCGATACAGGGGCGGATATCGGCCAGGGCGCCAGCCCGCGCCTTGTTGGGGAGTTCGGGGTCAGCGATCAAAGCGCGCCCCATGGACACCACATCAGCCCGGCCCTCACGGATAATCCTGTCGGCCAACTCCGGACGCTTTATTCGACCGACGGTGATCACCGGAATTGAAACAACCCCTTTTACGGCTTCTGCCAGGCCGATGAAACAGCCGTGCTCGACATACATGGAAGGTATTGTGAGCTGCTTTGACCCGTAAACGCCGGCTGAAACATGCAGGTAGTCCGCTCCCTCCCGCTCGAGAACGGGCGCGAGCTTAAGGGCTTCCTTGAGTGTCCATCCGTTTTCGATATAGTCTTCGCCGTTAATCCGTATGCCCACCGGAAAACCAGGCCCCACCTTTTGCCTGATGTCTCTGAAGAGCTCCAGCAGAAATCGGATCCTGTTTTCAAAAGATCCGCCGTATTCGTCCGTTCGGTGATTGGAATTGGGCGCCATGAACTGGTTGATGAGATACCCGTGGGCGGCGTGAATTTCCAGAAAGTCAAATCCGGCTTCCCGGCAGCGTCCGGCAGAATCCCCAAAAGCACCGACCAGTTCCCGGATATCCGGAATCGTCAGTTCCCGCGGCACGCCTTTTACCACCGCCGGGGCGGGAATCGGTGACGGGGCGACCTTTTTGTCGTGATAGGACTGCCTGCCCCCGTGCATCAACTGCACGCCGAATCGAGTGTCAAAAGGGCGAACAGCTTCAACCATCCGTTTTAGCGCCGGGATACATCCGTCGTCCCAGAGTGTCGGGAGGTCCGGCAGTTCAAGGCCGGTGGGGTGAACCGCCCCGCCGCCGACGAGCATCATTCCGACACCGCCTCTGGCCCTGGCCACAAAATATTCCGTCAGTTGGTCGGTGACCCGGCCGTTGCCGTCTACCCCAAAATTGATGCTCATGGCCGACATGAGCAGTCTGTTCTTTGCTGACATTTTCCCGATCTGTACGGGCTGGAAAAGGTGTTTGAAAAAGGTCATTGAAGATCTCCTTTCAAGACGGTCACGGCCTGTCCGCCCAGGACCACCCGGTCTCCGTCCACCCGCACACGCACGACACCGCCGCGTTTCGAAGCCTGAAAGGCAAGAAATGCATTCTTGCCTGTACGCTGGCTCCAGTACGGCCCCAGACAGCAATGCGCGGACCCCGTCACCGGGTCTTCGTCGATCCCTGCGCCCGGGGCAAAGAACCGGGAAACAAAATCATACCCGCGAGTTGTCGACGGGCTCGTCACCGTGACCCCGCGAACCGGCAGCTTTTTCAGTGCGGCAAAGTCGGGTTTCATGTTCCGAACGGACTCCTCGGTTTCGACCACCACCAGGTAATCGAACCGGGTTTTGCCCACGTAAACCGGCGCCACTCCCAGGGCCGAATCCAGTCCCGGCGGTGCGTTTTCCGGTTTGTCCGGTGTTGCCGGAAAGTTCAGCTCGATCCATTCGCCGCTGAGTTCCGCAGTCAGCAACCCGCTGAGCGTGTGAAATCTTGCCTGTTCTTTTCGGTTCAAGATACCGGTCTCCCACAAAATGTGCGCGCTGGCCAGAGTGGCATGGCCGCACAATTCGACTTCACAGGCCGGTGTAAACCAGCGCAGGTGATACCCGTCTTCGATCTCATACAGAAAAGCGGTTTCGGAAAGGTTCATTTCCGCGGCCACGTTTTGCATCCAGACGTCATCCCGCGATTCAGCCAAAATGCACACCGCGGCCGGGTTCCCGGCGAACGGTTTGTCCGTAAACGCATCGGCTTGATAAATGGGTTGTGCCATCATGTTTCTCCTCGGTCCTTTCAGTTCAACCATATGCCGTCAGCCCGATATTGTACCACGAGGATGTTTACAAAAATAAACGGCAAATTACCAGTTTAAATTTGAACCTTTTAACCCATTTGATCCAGTAGCGACTCGACTTGAGGCCTTCGAGTGAGCCTCAGCCGAACTCCTCGCCGATAAGTCTTGGCTGCGGGAGTTTGATAAAATCGTAACACCTGAATCGTGCAAAATTCAGATAACAAGATTTTATTTTGATCTAAATATTTGCTATAAGACCCATATGGACAAAAGTTCAAAATATATCATGATGTGCGGGAAGGCCGGGGAGATCCAGCGCCAATGGGTTCAGCGCCACGGGGACGTATTTGTCACGGACAGGGGAAAAATCGTTTACTGGATAGACGATATCCATAAATTGCAGAGAGTTAAAAGCGGTTTTATCATAAACGCGCAAAACGAGATTATCTATCTGTCAAAGGTAATATGGCTGCCCCGCCAGGATCAGTTGATCGAAATGGCGCAGGAACCCGGACGAAGTTACGAAAATGTGCTGCAGATTTTTTTTAACTGGGCGGACACGCCTTACGAAACGGATGCCGAACCGGCAAAAAAGCTGTTCCCGTCCATGGAACAGATCTGGATCGCCTTTGTGATGCAAAAGAATTACGGGAAAAAGTGGAAAGGCTCCGCGTGGGATTTTTTTTAAATAAGGAATGTATATCACAAAATCTCCTGCGTACCTGGAATTGAATATATCACAACAATTTAGTAGGCATGAAAAATGGTTTAACGC
Source organism: Pseudomonadota bacterium (assembly GCA_043827325.1). Classification (GTDB taxonomy): domain Bacteria; phylum Desulfobacterota; class Desulfobacteria; order Desulfobacterales; family UBA11574; genus JBDRPF01. The sequence goes on from JBDRPF010000007.1 coordinate 16,435, forward strand.
CAAGCCTCAGATTTCAAAAAGCATGATTTCTATATTATTCTCTTATGTTGCCAATTTAATTATGTTTTGTGATTTAATTCTCATTTGATTCCATTTCCTTCCTAAAGGATTAAAAAAATCCTTTTAATTCCTTTTATCTTCCATCCCGCGCCCCGGTTTTTCAATTCCGATAGT
>JBDRPF010000008.1:0-3148 GCA_043827325.1 Pseudomonadota bacterium
GGATAGACTATCTACTTCGCAATCCGCAATGATAATGGCATCAAGAGACAACAAATGGACACCCCCCCATGTTATTATTTGAATTGCCTTGAAATGCGGCTGAATTATAGAAGTATTTTTGTTACAAGTAAAGGAAAGATGACGGTTTCGTAAAAAGTCCCCCTGCTTTCGCAGGGGCAGGCTTTTTGCTGCGCTCAAGTTTCAACCTGCGTCGTTGCAACATTATTTTTTACAAACTCACCAATTATCGGCATGTGGTATATTGTTGTTGACAGAAACAACCATTGCCGTTATATGAACAGCAAGAAAAATCGTATCCCTTGACGACAAGGCCCGCTTCCGATTGCGGACCACCGCACGTTGACAAGCAAAGGGTTCATTTCCCAGGACATCGCGTTTTCAAACCGGGCATGAGGATGGGCGAAGAGAGAGCGGATCACCGTTTTACCGTGGTTGCACAACGCCTTCAGCCCCTCGGGGAAGGCGGCCTTCTGTCGCTGCGGCTTTTCCTCCACGGGGAGCTCCTCCAGTCCGTCCCTCATGCCCCCGTCATCAAACAAAAAGAACTGATCCAGACCCTCCATTATCTCCATTTTTCGAACGCCCCTGTCCTGGTCCTGCTCACGGACCCGAAACATGAAGAAGATTTTCTCATACAAAGCCATCTTGAATCCTGCACGGCGGGAGAGATCCGCTGCCGATGGCCGCAGGAAGCCATCCCCGTTCCGGACGACGTTCGGCTCCAGGATCTGATCGTGGATGACGGCCTCTCTTTGGTCCTGCTCCCGATCCGCGTCATCGACCGCTACGAAGAAGGATTTTCGTTCGCAATTCCCGAGGAGGGCCGTCTCCTGGGAAAACGGCGAGTCCGCAGGCATGTGTGCCGGGGTATTGACGTCGTACTGATCCAGAACGGATTTGTCGCCCGGGGCGAACTCATCGATTTCAGCCCGATGGCCTTCCGCGTGCGCGTGCACCCCGACACAAACAGCTCCTTCGTCTGGATGAACACCGATATCCAATGCGCGATTTCTCTTTATGCGAACGAGAAAATACTCTTCTCCGGACCCTGCCGTTGCATACGTCAAAATGGGGGCCTGTCCGAGAGAGAACTCGTCTTTTCACCCATCGGAAAAGAAATACAACGTTTTCAGAAGAGGAAAACGCGAACCCCCCGTCTGCGGATCACACCGCCGCTTTTCGCCAATTTTGCGCATCCTTTTATTCAAAAACCGATTCAGAGAGACATCCATAATCTGTCGTTCGCAGGCTTTTCCGTTGAAGAAACGGCGGAAGAAGGGGTTCTGATGCCGGGGATGATCATTCCCGGTCTCGAAATCCGGTACGCCGGTGATTTGAAAATGACCTGCGACGTTCAGGTGATCTATCGGCGAAAGATGGGGAAGGGGCGGGTCCGATACGGTCTGGCCATCTTGGACATGGATTTCCGGGCCTACCGCCAGCTCAGCCACATCATGGTCCATGCAGGGGATCCCCAAGCCTGTTTTTCCAGTCACGTGCAGCTGGATAACCTATGGGAATTCTTATTCGACACAGGCTTCATCTACCCCAAAAAATACCATCTCCTCAAGGCCTCCCTCGAGGATTTCAAGGAAACCTACCGTAGACTCTACCAGGAAGATCAGGAGATCGAGGCCCACTTCACCTGCGAGAAAAACGGACGCATCTACGGTCATGTCTCCATCATTAGGGCGTATCAGCGTGCAGGGATGATCCATCACCTCGCGGCGAGACCCCTGAACGGGAAACACATGGGGCTCTTTGTGCTGAAGAATCTCCACCGGTTTTGCGAAGGCTTCTTACGTTATCCATCGAGCCGGATGGACCACCTGATCGTCTATTTTCGTCCCGAAAACTACTTTCCCAATCTCTTATTCGGAGGGTTTTCCCGGGATCTCGGAAATCCGCGGGCCTGTTCCCTGGACCTCTTCGCCTACATGGGCCATCCGACCGACAGACCGCAGGATCCATTCCCGCAAGGCTGGCAACTCACGGATTTTGAGACCAGCCACCTTCCGGAACTGGAACGTTTCTACAGGAACTCTTCCGGCGGCTTGCTTCTGGATGTCCTTCGCCTCGGGCAAACGGACGATGGGAACGAAACCCTGGAAGAGGTCTATCGCCGCCATGGTTTTCTCCGGCAATGGCGCACCTATGCGCTGCTCAAAGAACAGTCACTGAAGGCCGTCCTCGTTGTCAACCATTCATCGCCCGGATTGAATCTGTCCGAATTCCTTAACAATATCAAGATTATCGTTACCGATCCGGCCGGTCTCCCGTGGGAAGTCCTGACCGCCGCATTGGCCCGTCTGACACCCGAATTCCAGACCGAAATCGTACCGCTCTTGATCTATCCCGCAAACTATCCCTCCGAACAGGGTTTGAAAGTGGACAGACAGTATCAACTTTGGATCATCGATACACAATATGCAAAGGAATATCTCGACTACATGGAAGATAAAACAAAGATAACCCTTCGATCGGTGATCAATCATCTTCTGAGGAAAATGGTGCCGAAATGAAAGATGCCGCCCTCTACAACAGCCGGATCATCAAGACATTCGTGGAATATCTCGGCGCTCACTATCCCGGCCTGGTTATGAAGACCATCCTCGACTATTCAGGGATGACCGTATACCAGCTCAATGATGAAGGCCACTGGTTCAATCAAAATCAGGTGGACCGTTTCTACAATATCGTGCTTGAGTTGACGGGGAATCCCAACATTGCCTTAGAAGTGGGACGTTTTTCCCCTTTTGCCAAAGCCACTGGAGCCATATTTAATTATGTGGCCGGCTTCATCACCCCGGGAGCGGCGTACTCGGTCATCGGTAAACTTTACCACCAGGTAAGCCGGGCTTGTTTGTTGGAAACGCATTTCCTAAAAAAGAACCAGATTGAAATTACGGTCAAGACGAAACCGGGCATTGAGGAGAAACCGTACCAATGTGAAAACCGGAAGGGTTATTTTGAGGCCATTTCGAAAATGCTGACGGGGAAATTTGCCCATATCGACCACCCCGTCTGCCTACATCAGGGAGGAGACCGCTGTCAGTACCTCATCAGTTGGGAACAGACCCGATCCTCCACCTGGAAACGGTTCTGCTATTTCACCATGTTCGCCTCA
>JBDRPF010000009.1:0-40774 GCA_043827325.1 Pseudomonadota bacterium
AGGCTCGATATCAGTGGTGTTACATCATTTATTGACTCAGGAGTTGAAAATGCCGAAGGATAAAACAGGCGCTGTGATGGTCGTCGGCGGTGGTATCACCGGGATGCAGGCGGCCCTGGATCTGGCCAATTCCGGTTTTTACGTTTACCTTGTTGAAAAATCCGGTTCCATCGGCGGGGTGATGTCCCAGCTGGACAAGACCTTTCCCACCAATGACTGTGCCATGTGAATCATCGGCCCCAAACTGGTCGAGGTCGGCCGGCACATGAACATTGAAATAATAACGTACGCAGATCTCGAATCTGTGGAGGGATCTGCCGGAAACTTCAAGGTGAAAGTAAAAAAACGTGCGCGAAGCATTGACATGGATCTCTGCACGGGATGCGGACTCTGTGTCGAAAACTGTCCGGTGACAACCATACCGGGATAATGAAACGCTGAACAATATGAGAAGCTATCTTGATTAAAGAGGATGAATACATGAGCGAGGCAACCCCGCAGGAAAGCAGAAAATCAACCGAGACAGGTGGAGTAGAGATCGATTACATGGAGCTTGACAGGATAATCGAAGAGGATTTCGGCAATGACAAAGAAAACCTGATCATGATTATTCAGGCCATTCAACGGCGCTACAACTACCTTCCCCGGCCCGCGCTGACGTACCTTGCCGCCAGCGTCGGTGTCCCGTTGAGCAAAATCTACGGTGTCGCCACTTTTTACAGCTCTTTCAGCCTGGAGCCCAGAGGCAGAAACATCATCTCCATCTGTCTCGGCACAGCCTGCCATGTGAGGGGTGGAGAAAGAGTCAAGGAGCGGATTGAAGAGTCCTTGAACATCAGTAACGGAGAGACCACGGAAGATATGCGGTTCACCTTCGAAACCGTGAGGTGTATCGGTTGCTGCAGTCTCGGTCCGGTGGTTAAAATCAACGAAGACACCCACGGAAACATATCTTCGGACCAGGTGAACAAGATCCTGGAGACCTATGAATAAAACTCAAATTCAAGGCAAGAAACAATGAAAATTGCGTCTATAAAAGATCTCGAATCCATCAGCAAGGAATACTGCAAAAAGCTTTACTATCCGGAAGCCGTCAAGGTGAACATCGGCATGGCGTCGTGCGGCATTGCAGCCGGTGCAAGAGCGGCGCTCGAAAAAGCGCTGCAGGAATATCCGGGTGATAATGGTATCCGCATCGGGCAGACCGGCTGTATCGGGTTTTGCGAAGAAGAACCGCTGGTGGAGATACTCGGCGCCGGCAAGCCCCGCGTCATGTATAAAAAGATTACCGCAGACAAGATCCTGGATGTTCTCGGGGACTATACCGAAGGCATTTTCAACAAAAAGCTGATCCTGGGACAGATGCGCGATCCGCGATCTTTGCTGGAAAACGACATTCTGAACCCGGTTGCAGATGTAACGCCGCTGGAAGGGATTCCGTTCCTGGAAGATATTCCCTTTTACCACAACCAGGTCAAAATTGCCCTGCGGAACTGCGGCTACATCAACCCGGACAGTATCGAAGAGTACATCGCCCGGGAAGGCTATTCTGCTTTCATCAGCGCGCTCAGCACCATGGACCCCAGGCAGATCATCCAGGCGATCAAGGACTCCGGGCTGAGAGGCCGCGGCGGCGGCGGGTTTCCGACCGGCGTCAAATGGGAAACCTGTGCCAAGCATGAAGGAAACAGATATATCATCTGCAACGCCGACGAAGGGGACCCGGGCGCCTACATGGACCGCAGCGTTTTGGAGGGCGATCCCCACAGTGTTCTCGAAGGCATGCTGATCGCGGCACTGGCCATAGGCTCCGGCGACGGCTTTGTATATGTCCGCAATGAATACCCCCTGGCCGTAAAACGTCTCATCACCGCCATCAAGGCATCCGAGAAATACGGGCTGCTCGGTGACAATATCGCCGGTTCCGATTTCAGTTTCAATGTCAAGATATCCACCGGCGCAGGTGCCTTTATCTGCGGTGAGTCAACGGCATTGATGGCCTCCCTGGAAGGCAATGTGGGGCGTCCCAGGGCCAAGTACGTGCACACCGTGGAAAAAGGTTTCAGGCAGCAGCCGTCCAACCTGAACAACGTGGAAACGTACGCCAACGTCCCGGTGATCATTTCCAAAGGCGCTGAAAATTACGCCAAGCTGGGCACTGAACACAGCAAGGGAACGAAGGTCTTCAGCCTCGTGGGCAAGATAAAGAATACCGGTCTGGTTGAAGTCCCCATGGGAATGTCCCTGAAGGAAATTGTTTTCGACATCGGGGGCGGCGTACCCAAAAAGAAGAAATTCAAAGCGGTTCAGACCGGAGGGCCCTCCGGCGGCTGCATTCCCGAGCAGTTTCTGGATCTGGGCGTTGATTTCGACGAGTTGGCCAAGGTCGGTTCCATGATGGGCTCCGGCGGAATGATCGTTATGGATCAGGACACCTGCATGGTTGACCTGGCCCGCTATTTTGTCGATTTTCTCAAAGAAGAATCCTGCGGCCAGTGCAACCCGTGCCGGGAAGGCATTAAAAGAATGCTGGATATCCTGACCGATATCTGCGCGGGGGACGGAAAAGAAGGCGACATCGAACTGCTGGAAGAAGTCGGCAGCATGGTACAGAAGTTTTCCCTCTGCGGGCTGGGAACTTCGGCTCCCAACCCGGTGCTGACCACCATTCTCTATTTCCGGGACGAGTACGAGTCCCATATCAAGCACAAAAAATGCCCGGCCGGTGTATGCAAGAATCTTTTTTATTACGAAATTGACCCGGAAGCCTGTACCGGCTGTCGGCTCTGCGCCAAAAAGTGCCCGGAGCAGATTATCACGGGCGAAAAGAAAAAACCCCACACGCTGGATCGGGACAAGTGTATCAAATGCGGTATCTGCTACGATGCCTGTAAGTTCGATGCCGTGCGTATTAAGTAAGGATTCGCATGAACACCTGTTTTTGTATGACATAAAAAGGTAACACCATGATCAGTTTCACGCTCAACGGAAAAACAGTTCAGGCAGAAGAAGGGGAATATGTCCTTCAGGTCGCCGAGCGGCACGGCGTCGAAATTCCGACGCTCTGTCACCACAAGGCATTGGAGCCGGCAGGCATGTGCCGTTTGTGCACCGTGGAAATGCACTTTCGCGGGCGGGCCCGTTTTGTCACCGCCTGTAACTATCCTGTCTGGGAGGGGATGGAAGTAAAGACCGACACCGAAGCGGTTCACAACGGCCGAAAACTCATCGTCGAACTTTTGCTCGCCCGCTGTCCGGAAGTTCCGTTGCTGAACAAACTGGCAAAAAAATACGGCATCTCCGAACCCCGTTTCAAAAAAGGAGACGACACCTGCATCCTTTGCGGGCTCTGCACCCGAATTTGTGAGCGAATGGGACAAAGTGCCATCGGCCTGACCGGCCGGGGCGTGGACATGAAAGTGGACACCCCTTTTCTTGAACACACCGATGCCTGTTTGAGCTGCGGGGCATGCGCTTTTGTTTGCCCGACCGGGCATATCACGCTGGAGAAGATCCAGGCGGAAGTTTCACAGCACGACTTGAAACCGATCCCTTCCGAATACGACAGGGGGTTGAAAGGCCGGAAACCGGTGTATGTTCCATACGCCCAGGCCGTTCCCAACACACCGGTCATCGACCGGGCCCGATGCGTGCATTTTAAAACCGGAGGGTGCAAAATCTGCACCGAGTTTTGCGCCGTAAATGCAATCGATCATACGCAAGAGGATCAAATTGTCGAGATAGACGTGGGGTCCATCATACTGGCGCCCGGTTCCGAGGTCTATGACCCGTCCGTACACGACACCTTTAATTACGCAAAACACCCGAACGTCGTCACCTCCCTGGAATTCGAACGGATCCTCTCGGCCTCCGGGCCCTATGGCGGTCACCTGGTCCGGCCCTCGGACCACAAAGAGCCCGAAAAGATCGCCTGGCTGCAGTGCGTCGGGTCCCGGGATGAACACCTGGGTGCCAAAGGGTACTGCTCCGGCGTCTGCTGCACCTACGCCATCAAGGAGGCCATGCTGGCCAAAGAACACAGCACCGGAGATCTCGACACGGCCATCTTCTATATCGACATCCGCACCCACGGGAAAGACTTCGAGCGGTATTACAACCGCGCAAAGGACGAAGCGGGTGTCCGCTTTGTCAAATCCAAGATCACCCATGTGATCCCCGTCAACGACACGGGAAGGCATTTGATCCGCTATGTGGACGAATCCGGCAGACGGGTTGAAGAAGAATTCGACATCGTGGTTTTGTCTGTCGGCTTTGCGGGCTTCAAGGGCGCGTCGGACATGGCCCGAAAACTGGGCATCGAGCTGAATCACCACGAACATCCCGTTACGGGCAGCTTTACACCGGTTCAGGCCTCCAAACCCGGAATTTTCGTGTGCGGCACCTTTGAAAGCCCCAAGGACATCCCGCAGTCGGTCATGGAATCCAGCGCCTCGGCGGCAATGGCGGAAAGTGCGCTGGCCGGGGCCCGCGGGACCCTGACGCGGACAAAAGAAAAACCCGAAGAGATCGATTTCAGCGGAGAACCGCCCAGGGTGGGTGTGTTTGTCTGCCGGTGCGGTACGAACATCGCCGGTTTTCTGGAGGTTCCGGATGTGGTCGAGTATGCCAAAACCCTGCCGAATGTCGTTTACGCGGAGGAGAATCTCTTCAGCTGTTCCCAGGACAGCCAGGAAGCCATCACCGGAGTCATTAAAGCGCAAAAGCTGAACCGGGTTGTCGTGGCGGCCTGCACCCCGCGCACCCACGAACCGCTCTTCCAGGAAACGGTGCTCAATGCGGGCGTCAACAAATACCTGTTTGAAATGGCCAATATTCGCAACCAGTGCTCCTGGGTACACAAAAATGACAGGGGAGCCGCCACGTACAAGGCAAAAGATCTCGTCCGGATGGCGGTATCCAAGGCAGGCCTGCTGGAATCGCTAACCGAACCTGAAATAGATATGACACAGTCCGCGCTCGTCATCGGCGGCGGCATTTCCGGTATGACAGCCGCCAAAAACCTGTCGGAGCAGGGATACATGACGTATCTCGTCGAGAAAAACGATGTTCTGGGAGGACAGGCCCTGAACCTTTATGAGACGTGGCAGGGCGAAGATGTTCAGAAAAGCCTGGCCGCGCTGATCGAGGGAGTGGAATCCGAAAAGAACATCGAAGTCCTGAAGAACACCGAAGTCAAAAAGGTGGATGGGTTTGTCGGCAATTTCCAGACCACCGTTACCGTTGCCGGGCAAGAACGCGTGCTGAATCACGGCGTTGCCATTATCGCAACCGGTGCTGGGGAGTTGAAGCCGGATCAATACTTGTACGGCCAGGACCCGCGGGTCTTGACCGGTCTGGAACTGGACAGGAAACTTATCGACGGCAATCTGCCGCTGGACGAAATCAACTCGGCCGTCTTCATACAGTGCGTGGGTTCGCGGATAGAAGAGCGACCCTACTGTTCCAAGGTGTGCTGCACGCACTCGGTGAAAAACGCGATAAAATTAAAGACGTCGAAGCCCGCAATGAATGTCTTCATCGTGTACAGGGACATTCGGACCTATGGCATGCGGGAGGACTTGTACCGGGAGGCCAGACGCATCGGGGTCGTCTTTATCCGGTATGATTTCGAGAAGGGGCTGACCGTTTCAGGGGAAAACAACCGTCTCAAGGTCCGGTGTGCCGGCCAGGTGCTTCAGCGTGACGTCGATATCCATACGGATCTTCTGGTCCTGGCCACCGCCGTGGTAACTCCCGCTGAGAACCCCATCGCCCCGCTGTTCAAGATTCCGGTGAATGCCGACGGTTTTTACGTGGAAGCGCATGTAAAGCTTCAGCCCATCGATTTTGCCACAAAAGGTGTGTTTGTCTGCGGTATGGCCCATTCGCCGAAACCGGTCGATGAAGCCGTGGCCCAAGGCCTGGGCGCGGCATCCCGGGCGGCGACGTTTCTGTCGAAAGACAAAATCTTCGGCAACGCCATCGTCTCGGGTATAGATCCGCAGCTCTGCAGGGGGTGCCAGAAGTGTCTGAATGTCTGCCCGTATCAGGCCGTTATCTTTAAGGAGGACCGTGTTGTCTGCGAAGTCAACCCGGCGGTCTGCACGGGATGCGGTTCATGCGCCGTGGCCTGCCCCACGGGCGCGGCATCTATTTTGCACTTCGATGACCGGGAGGTGCTGTCCATGGTGGAAGCCGCCTTTAAATAAAAGTGACGGCTTCGTAAAAAGTCCAACTTCTGCGTTGCGCTTCATTTCGTTGTCATTGCGGCGTACGACAAGTACGCCTCACGACACGAAACTCGCGCGCCTTGAATTTGAAGCTTTTTACTTTGCCGTTGAAGACAATGCGAATTGCGAAAGTCTCAAAACTTTAGCACGATCATATAAAAAAGGGATTTTAAGTTATGTCCGAAGAATTCGTTCCAAAGATCATCACATTCGCCTGCAACTGGTGCGCCTATTCGGCCGCGGATCTGGCAGGTATCAACCGCCTTGAATATCCGCCCAGCATGCGGATCATCCGCATCATGTGCTCCGGCCGGGTTAATCCCAATTTTATTCTCAAAGCCTTTGAAATGGGTGCAGACGGCGTGCTGGTGGCCGGCTGACACATGGGCGACTGCCATTACCAGGATGGTAATGTTAAGGCTGAGAGGATGTTTCAAATGGCCGCCGAGCTGGCCGGGATACTCGGCATAGAGCCCGGAAGAATGCGCCTGGAATGGGTCTCTTCGGCGGAAGGCGGACGTTTTGCACAGATCGCCACGGAATTTACACAACAGGTCACCGCTTTGGGACCGTCTGCGCTGAAACAAGCGGCCTGACAACCGGCGGGAGTTCGGAAGCATAGAGGGATTAAAATGACAGCGATATCTGAAATGATCGATACCACAAAAACCTATTACTGCCTGGATTGCGGGGTGTGTACCTCTAGCTGTCCGGTCGCCAGGGTTTTTCCTGATTTTTCGCCCCGGCAGATCATCGAGCGCTCGTTGTATGAACTGGAAGAGCCTTCCGACGAAACCATATGGAGCTGTCTGACGTGCGCCCAGTGCAGTGTGCGGTGTCCGGCCAATATCGATTTTCCTGAATTCATCCGCCTGATGCGCGATGAAGCCCATTCCCTGGGATTTGACGGCACCCCGGCTCACAACGGGATGCTTCAAACCATCATGTCCATCCAGACAAAAAATGTTCAACAGAACCGGTTGACCTGGGTCGAAGACGGCAAAATAGCCGAGACCGGCGATGTCTTTTACTTTGTGGGGTGCCGGCCCTATTTTGATGTCATCTTTCGGGACATCGGTGCCGGGTCCCTGAAGGCGCCTCAAAATGTGCTGAAAATCCTCAACACCTGCGGCGTGACCCCGGTGGTCAGCAACAATGAACGGTGCTGCGGCCACGACGCCCTGTGGAACGGGAACGAGGAAAAATTCAAGGCACTGGCCCAACTGAACATCGATCTGATTCGATCATCCGGCGCCAAACAGGTGGTTTTCAGCTGCCCGGAAGGGTATCACACATTCAAGAACTATTACCCCAAGCATTTTGGCGAGCTCGGGTTCGAGCCGGTCCACATCCTCGATTTCCTGGCAGGCAAGATAGAAGAAGGTGTTGTCCGGTTTTCGGAATCCGACCCGAAACGGGTAACCTATCACGACCCCTGCAGGTTGGGGAGGCTCGCGGGTATCTACGATTCGCCCCGCAAGCTCATGCAATCGATTCCCGGCATTGAACTCAAAGAAATGCCGCGTTCCAGGGAAAACGGCGCCTGCTGCGGTACGTCCGGCTGGATGAACTGTTCCAGCTGTTCCAAGGAGATCCAGATGCAGCGCCTCGGCGAGGCGGCCGACACCGGCGCAAGCGCTCTCGTGACGGCCTGCCCCAAGTGCCAGATCCATTTTCGCTGCGCAAAGGCGGCCTACAATCTCGAGATCGAGATTACGGACCTGTACGATCTGGTGGCGGATCGGTTGGAGAAGAACGAATAAATTTGACAGGATTGACAGGATATTAAGGATGTTTTTAATTTGGCTTCGCCAAAGGCGAATTCCACAACTTTTATCCGCCTCTGGCGGGTTAGCTCACTTCAAAATTTAGCTCACTTTAGTCACTTATAAAGGAAACCTGTTTATGAGTACCAAAGACATTCTCGTTGTCGGCGGCGGCATTGCCGGAATCCAGGCATCACTCGACCTTGCCGACATGGGGTTGAAGGTCCACCTGGTGGAGAAGCTGCCCAGCATCGGCGGAAAGATGGCCCAGCTGGACAAGACCTTCCCCACCAACGACTGTGCCATCTGAATACTTTCGCCCAAGATGCTGGATGTCGGTCGACATCCCAACATTTCACTCCTGGCCTACAGTGAAGTCGAGAAGGTCGAAGGCCGGGCCGGCGACTTCACGGTCACGGTACGCAGAAAGGCGCGATACGTCGATGAAGACAAGTGCACGGGCTGCGGCGCCTGCGCGGAGAAATGCCCGGTGACGGTATCGGACGCTTTTAACGAAGGAATGGGCACCCGCGGGGCGGTGTACAGCTACTTTGCCCAGGGTATACCCTCGACCCACACCATCGATGCCCCCAACTGCCGGCAGCTGCAGGGGAAAAAGTGCGGGATCTGCAAAAAGACCTGTCAGGCGGATGCCATCAACTATGAGCAGGAGGACAGGATCATAACCCTCGACGTCGGGGCGGTGATTCTCGCCGTCGGATACGACGTGTTCGATCCAACACGGATCCCCGAATACCGATTTAAAGAAATCCCCAACGTGGTGACGGCCATTGAATTCGAGCGGCTCCTGAGTGCCAGCGGTCCCACCCACGGCCACCTGGACCGGCCGTCGGACCTTGCGGTCCGGGCTGAAATCGAGTCACTCGAAAAGCAGGCGAACAAATCACAGCGGATGCTGGAAAAATTTGAGAAGAAATACGACGAGGCATCCGATCAATTTTATAAAAAACATCTGGACGGTCAGTATCCGGATGACGAGGACCGGCAGAAGTGGGCGGACCGTTACGCCGATTGTCTGGCGGTCGCGGAGCCGCTGGAAACGCTGAAAAAGAAAGCGGAGGGTTTTTTCCATGCAAAGCGGCTGGCCTTCATTCAGTGCGTGGGGTCACGCGACTTCCGTTTTTACCCGTTTTGTTCGGGATATTGCTGCATGCACTCCATCAAGGAAGCCATTATCGCCCATGAACACGAGCCGGAGACCACGTCCTTCATATTCGGCATGGACATCCGGGCGGTGGGCAAGGGGTTTGAAGAATATAAAGTCCGCGGCGGCAATAAATCCAACATCACCTACGTGCGCGGACGGGTCGGGGAGATCATGGAAGGCCCCGACAACAACCCGGTCGTGACCTACGAAGACACCCGCGAGAGAAAGGTAAAGAATCAGGCGTTCGACATGGTGGTTCTGGCCACGGCCTGCGCGCCGACCAAGGGCGTTGTCGAACTGGCCGGGCTTTTCGGCGTTGAGCTGGATGAGTACAACTTCATAAAGACCAGTTTCCTTTCGCCGGTGGACACGTCGGTGTCGGGCATCTTTGTCTGCGGCTGTGCCGCCGCTCCCATGGACGTCCCGGAATCGGTGGCCCAGGCATCCAGCGCTGCCGCGCGTGCCGCGGAAATTGCTTTTCAATCGCACTCGGAAAAGGAGAAGATCGTTGCCTGAGAACCCTGAGAAAAAAGATAACGACATCAGAATCGGGGTATTTATCTGCCACTGCGGTTCCAATATCGCCGGTTACCTGAATATGACGGAACTCGCGGATTATGCCGAAACCCTTCCCCATGTGGCGTTCGTGCAGCGAAATCTGTATTCGTGCTCCGAAGGCGGCATCAACCAGATAAAAGACGCCATTAAAACGCAAAACCTCAACCGCGTTGTCGTCTCTTCCTGCTCCCCGCGAACACATGAACCCCTTTTCAGGAGTTCCTGCGAGGAGGCGGGGCTCAACCGCTACCTTTTTGAAATGGTCAATATCCGGGACCAGTGCTCCTGGGTTCACATGAAGGAGCAGGAAGACGGGACCGCCAAAGCAAAAGATCTCATTCGAATGGGGGTTGCCAAGGCCGCGCTGTTGAAACCCCAGGAGCCCATCATGTCCGACGTCCGGACCCGGGCTCTGGTAATCGGCGGCGGGATATCCGGGATGACGTCCGCCGCCACCCTTGCGAATCGGGGATATGAGGTGGTCCTGGTTGAAAAAGAAGAGCGACTCGGGGGCATGCTGAACCGGCTGTACAAGCTGGGCCCCGCCATGCTGGATGCCGCCGGCCTTATTGAAGAAAAAATTTTGGAAATATCGCAAAATGAAAAAATTACCGTGTTTACCGCAGCGCGCGTCACCGCTGTCCGGGGGTTTATCGGTAAGTTCGAGGTCGATGTCGAGACCGGATCGGGAACCAAGAACATCGATATCGGCGTCATTCTGGTGGCCACGGGCGCCCGCGTTTTTGAGCCCAAAGGTCTTTACGGGTATGACGGGCAGCGGGTCGTCACGCAGCTCGAGATGGAAAAGCTGCTCAAGGAGGGGTTGAACCCGGACATCAAAAACATCGTCATGATCCAGTGCGCGGGCAGCCGGAATGAAGAGCGGCCCTACTGCTCGAGGATCTGCTGCCAGATCGCGGTTAAAAACGCCATGCTCATCCGGGAGCAGAATTCGGATGCCAGGGTTTCGATCCTCTACCGTGACATGCAGATGTACGGTGTCGAGAACGAAGAGATGTTCCGGAACTCCAAGGCCAAAGGGGTCCGCTACATCAACTTTGACCCGACCCGGCCGCCCCGGGTGGAGTCGGACCGGGTTCAGGTCTACCACGCCCTGCTCGGCCGTGAGATCGATCTGCCGGCGGATCTTGTGGTGCTTTCCACGCCCATGGTGGCCCAGTCGGATGCCGAAACCGTCTCCCGGCTTTTGAGGGTCCCGGTGGATGAAAACGGGTTTTTTCTGGAAGGGCATGTAAAGTTGAAACCGCTCGATTTTGCCACCGACGGCATTTTCCTCTGCGGCAGCGCGCGCTTCCCGTCCAATATCCGGGAAGTGATCGCCCAGGGTCTGGGCTCCGCGTCCCGGGCCTCGATTCCTCTCTCAAAGGGCTCCATCGTCGTGGAGCCGATTATCTCCGTTCTGGCGGACGTGGACGCCTGCAGAGGATGCGGCCTCTGTGTCGCGCTGTGCCCGTACGGCGCCCTGGAGATCCAAGAGACGGAACGAGGAAGAAAGGTTCACGTGATCGACGTGGCTTGCAAAGGGTGCGGGATCTGCGCGGCCACATGCTACCAGCACGCGCTGGACATCAACTCCTATACCGGCGGACAGATCGAAGCCCAGATAAATGCATTTTTGGATTTATGATTGGTGATTGGTGCTTTAAATATACTGCTAATTTTAGCACATTGCTTAAGCAAAACATTTACATAAAAAAGGCAGAGTGAAGCGATTTCCATCAATCGACAATCAAGAAGGAGGGTACATTGTCCGAGTTTATTCCCAAAATTCTCGCGTTCTGCTGTACGTGGTGAGGATACTCCGCTGCTGATCTAGCTGGAGTTTCCAGACTACAATACACACCGGAAATAAAAATCGTCCGCATCATGTGCACCGGAAGGGTGGATCCGGCGATGGCGGTCAGGGCCTTGAGAAAAGGGCTTGACGGCCTCATCGTCATCGGCTGCCACTTCGGGGACTGCCATTACATCAGCGGCAATTTCCAGGCCAGGATAAAGCTGGACATGACCCGCAGATTGCTCAGGCACGTGGGCGTAAACGAAGACCGCCTGCTCTTTAAGCAGTGCTCTTCCGGCGAAGCCGCCCGTTTTGTCGAACTGGTTACGAAGTTCGATGAGAGCATTCGCGGCCTGGGGCCCATCGGCCAAGGGGGGGATCCCCTTAAAGCGCCTGACATTTTTCATAAACTGGACGCCGCGGAGGCCGTGCTCGCCGGGGAAAAGATGCGGTGGGTCATCGGCAAGAAAACCGAATTTATGGAATCCGGAAACAAATACGGCGAGATCTTCACCGAGCACGAATTTGACCGCGCCGTAAACATGATCATCGTGGAGGAAACCGAGACCCAGGAAATTCTCGGAAAATTAAAAGAGGGGGCGCAATCCGTAAAGGATCTGGCCAAAGCCCTGGCCATTCCTTCGGAAAGGGTCTTTCGATACGTCACCGCTCTCAACCGGAGGGATCTCGTAAAGCTGGACACGGTGGCCGGAAGAACGCCGCTGTACCAGCTGGCTCAGCCCGGATAAACGGGAAAGGAAAAGAATTTCGTATCACGAAGGCACGAACACACGAAAAAGATTATATAATTTCGTGTTTTCCCAATTTCGTGGTTTCGTGATTGATCTTAATTGCCAAAGAGGAAAACGCAGTGAAAGATAAAAAAGTGTTGATTGTCGGCGGCGGGCTGGAAGGCGTCAAGGCTGCGCTGGAACAGGCCGATGCCGGTGCCCATGTGACCGTCCTTGAAAAATTCCCCACCCTTGGGGCGGAGCGGATTCCCAGAAACCGGCTGGTCAAACCCGAAGAAGCCTTTGTCAACCCGGACCTGGACAAGATCAAGGCCAACCCGAACGTGGAGACTCTTACTTTTAGTGAAGTTAAAAACGTCCGCAAGGAAAACGGGCGCGTCCTGGTACGGATTTTAAAAAAGAGCCTCCGTGTGGACAATGAAAAGTGCACGGACTGCAAGGCCTGCATCAGGGTCTGCCCGGTGAACATGCTGGACGATTTTGACGAGAGCCTGGGCTTTCGCACGGCTGTTGATTACTGCAATCCCAAAACCGGCGAATACAACATCTACAAGGAAGACATGCCGATCTGCCAGCAGTCATGTCCCGTCAACCTGGACATCCGAGCTTACGTGGGTCTCATCGCAGACGGCAGGCCTCTCGATTCTTTGGCCAAAATCAGAGAGCGGCTCCCGCTGGCGGGAAGCATCGGCCGCATCTGCCCCCATCCCTGCGAAACCGCCTGCAACCGGCAGTACCTGGATGAGCCCATCAGCATCTGTTTCCTCAAGCGCTATGCCGCGGACGTGGAGCTGGAGCAGGAAATAGAGCCGGTGTACGAAACGCCGGAACAGAAATATCCGGAAAAGGTCGCGATCATCGGCGCGGGCCCCGCCGGTTTGACCTGCGCCCATGACCTGGCGAGACTGGGATACAAAAACATCAAGATCTTCGAGGCCCTCCCCGTTCCCGGCGGCTATCTCTGGGTGGGCATCCCGGAATACCGGCTTCCCAAAAAGCTTCTTCAGCGGGAGGTGGACCTCATCTGCAACATGGGCGTGGAGATACAGTACAACGTGCGTATCGGACAAGACATCGCCTTTGAAGATCTGAAAAAAGATTACGACGCGGTCTTTATCGGCGCGGGCTGCCACACCGGCCTCAAGCTGAGGATACCCGGTGAAGACGATTTCGAGGGAATAATCGACTGCGTGACCTTTTTGAGAAAACAGGCCATCGGCGGCCTGCCTGAAGCAAAAGGGAAACTCATCGTGATCGGCGGCGGCAACGCGGCCATCGACTCGGCCCGGGTGGGCTGGCGCATGGGCTACGACGAGGTTTACATCCTCTACCGGCGGACCAAAAAGGAGATGCCGGCCAACCCCTGGGAGATCGACGCGGCCGAGCACGAGGGAGTTATCATGCAGTATCTTGCCGCGCCCGTGGAAATCCTGGGAAAAAACGGCAAGGTCACCGGCATGAAGTGCATCAAGATGGAACTGGGCAAACCGGACGCGTCCGGCCGGAGGCGCCCGGTCCCCGTGGACGGCTCCGAATATGTCATCGATGCCGAAACCATCGTACCCGCCATCAGCCAGGGTGCGGACCTGAGCTTTCTGAAAGAAGGGCACGGTCAGCAGCTTTCACGGTGGAACACCTTTGACATCGACGGGGAAACCGGGGCGACCAACGTGGACGGCGTGTTTGCCGGCGGCGATGTGGTCACCGGCCCGGACATCGCCATCCGGGCGGTGGCCGGCGGAAAAAAAGCGGCTGAAGGAATTCACGCGTACCTGAGGAGCAAGTAGATGATTTACGAGAAGGAAAAGCGTTATATTATACCGTTTGAAGATGTCCCCGCGGATCGAGCGGTGATGCCTGAGATTTCCACGGACGAGAGAAGAGGGAATTTCACGGAGGTTGAAACCGGTTTTCCAGAAGAGATGGCGTTGAAAGAGGCCAAGCGGTGCCTGGGCTGCCGGCGGTGCCTGGGCTGCGCCCTCTGCTGGGCGGAGTGCAAACCCGTGGCCATTGATTTCAACATCCCGGACGAGATCCTGGAACGCGAGTTCGACGAGGTCATTATCACCAGGGGGCAGGACAACGCTTTCCACCCCTTCAACAAGCAGCTCGGTTACGGCACCTATCCGGACGTGATCACGGATCTGCAGTTCGAGCGCATGCTCTCCCCCACCGGCCCCTACAACGGGATGGTGCTCTCCCCCCTGGACGGCGAGATCCCCGCGCGCGTTGCCGTGGTTCAGGGTGCGGCCGGCGAAGATGAAGACTATCTTCTCTCCAGCATGCTCCTTGGCGCAAACGAAGCCATCATCGCCCTGGACAAAACAGACGGCCTCGAAGTGGTGCTGATCTCTCCCGCCTGCCAGGCTTTTCAGGAGCAATTCCATGGAGAGGCGGAAAAAATCAAGGGGCTCAAGATCGTAACCGGATCACCGGAAACGGTTGAGCGGAAGCAGGAGGGCGATCCCCTGACACTCACCTTTACGGAAAGCGGGAATCAAAAGCAGGAGGCCTTTGACCTGGTCGTGGTTCTGACGAAACCCAAAATCGCACCGGAGCTTCAGGCCCTGAGCAAAAAGCTGGATCAGGATATCGTTTAACCCGAACAGTAAAGTTAAATATCAAAAGGCGGGGCACGGAAACCATATGCCTCGCCTTTTTTGTTCTGAAATCGGAACATATTTTCGGATATCGTTTCTATTCGTTCGTATAGACAATCAGCGTGTTTCCACCGACCAGGGTCGCCGTGTATTCGAGTTCGTCCGTAATCTCAAAAAATACGCGAACGGCTTTTTCGACCTCGCTTTCCGGAAATACGGCAACCAGACGATCAGGCTTCTCTCTGGTATTTTCACCACTGCTGGCAAGGATGAGTTCTATGACCTTTTCCACCGGCAAAACTTCCCCCCGCAGACTCTCCCGCGCGATTCGCTGCAGCACCTTTTCCAATTAATGACGTCAAAACCTACAACAGGACCCACTGGCCGACGGTTTCAACTGCCCAGCTGTCGCCGAAATTTTCCGTAAACAGTTTAAAATAGTAAAGCTCCTCCTTGCTGCGAACTACCGGGTAACGTTCTTGAACTTCCTTCAACTCCTCATCCTCGATCTTCCCTTCAAAATATGCGGGAAGGACATCAGCGGATCCGGATCCCTGGGAGAATTCCTGTTTGAGCCGCCAGACGATCTCTTCCGGAAGAACGTCTTCAAAAGCCTTTCTGAAGATCCACTTTTCAATTTTTTGATCCCCCTCCGGTTTTTGCTTGTATTCCGGTGGAATCTTCATCGCGTAATTGAGCAGCTCACCGGATATGAGAGGCGCCACGACGCGAACGGAATTGCAGAGGTTCATCCGGTCCAGTCGCAAAGAGGCGTTGTTGTGCAAAAAGCCGATACACTCCATTTGCCGGGCAAACAATTCTTCCAGAGGAAACTCTTTGAGGTACAGATACCCGCAGAAAACCTCATCGCCCCCTTCGCCGGAGAGAAGTATTTCGATCCCGTTCTGCTTTGCGTATCTGGAAATGAGGTAGTTGGATACGGAGCTTCTGACCAGCGACGGGTCAAAGGACTCCAGATAATAGATGACTTCCGGCAGAACGTCGAGTATCTGATCCAAGTCCACGATCAATTCATGGTGGTCCGAATCGATATGTCGGGCCATTAACCGTGCGTTTTTAATGTCTTCACTTTCCCCGACGCCCAGGGCAAACGTTTTCAATCGCTTTTTGCCGCTGAATTTTTTCCTGTAGGCTTCTGCGGCCGTCCACGCGATCACGCTGCTGTCTATCCCGCCGCTGAGCAGGCTGCCGGTGGGCACCCCGAAATCAATACGATTGTGGAAGCTGCGCCGGATAATAGTTTTGATCTCTTCAACCATCTCGCCGACATCGCTGTCTATGGTCTCCGGAGGACGTTGCGGGAGTTCGCCGAAACGGTTGAATTGTCCTTTCTGGTCCATGTAATGCCCTGCGGGAAATTCATAAATCTCGTCGGTGATCTCCTTCAAACTTTTGAGTTCGGAAGACAGATAGGTGGCGCCGTTTTTTCGCCCGTAAAACAGGGTTTTGATGCCCAGAAGGTCCCTGGCCGCAAAAACGCCGTCACCATCGGAAATGGCAAAGGCAAAGATCGCGTCGTTCAGAAACTCGAACATCCGGTTTCCGAATTGCCTGTAAAGATACAGGAACAACCGCTCTTCCCGGAAAGGACCGTCCGGTACGCCGATGTGTTTCGCCCGTTTCGCCCAGTTTCCCATCTGTCCATCGTAGCAAATCCTGAGATTGGGATTGCCGGGCAAAAGAACCGGAATCTGAAACGTTCGCCCTTCCAGAAGATCATCCGCTCTTCCGTTGATGTCGCCTCTCAGGTAATTCTGGGCCAGCATGTTTTTTTTATGTTCGATTTTTCCGGACAGATAAGGCCCCCGATAGGCGATCTTTTGGATCATTCTGTCCACTTCCAGCGGGTCATGGGTATCTACCGCTACGGCAAAACCACTCATGGTATACGCCTTTCTCCTTTTTTAATTACATCGGTTGTCATGTGCTTTTCCGGTTTCCCCACAGATCACTGTCCGGGCGGTGCGACCACCGCCCGATATTTGACAGTACAATGTCCGGCGCTTCGAATACGTCCAACAATACCCGATGATAGTAGCACTCTTCGGGAGATCTGAGTTGCATTTCGGGGTGTTTTCGCCCGTATTCCCGGAATTCCGCGTTTCGCCGAACCGCTTTCAAGAAGCTGTCGAGCATTTCCACCGTGCCGCTCCCCTCGTCAAACTGTTCTTTAGCGCGCCAGGTTATTTCCCGGGGTAGGAGATCTTCGAATGCCTTTCGCAAAATCCACTTTTCGACCGGGGGATCCCCTGCGATCTTCACGTTCGGCGGTATGAGCTGTCCCAGGCGGATCATATTCAGGTCCAGAAACGGGACTCGCCCTTCGACGGCATGCGCCATGGTCATCCGATCGACGCGCTGAAGGTTGATGTTGTGCAGCGATGCGATGGACCGGCGCAGTTCATGATGCAGAAAATTATCATCTCCGATGTCCTTATAATACGTGTATCCGCCGAAAAGTTCATCCGCGCCTTCGCCGGTAAGAATCACCTTGACATAATCCGCGGCCAGGCGGGACGTAAAGTAACAGGGGATGGCACTGCGAACCAAATCCTGGTCAAAAGACTCCAGGTGGTAAATAATCTCCGGGAGCTTTTCTCTCACCTCCTTTTCGGTGATGATATACTCATGGTGAATCGTGTCCAGGTGGCGGGAAACCAGACGCGCAGCTTCGAGATCCCGGCAGCCTTCGATGCCCACGGAAAAGGTGTGGAGCCGGTCCATGTGCTTTCGGGCCAGGGCCGCGATAATACTGCTGTCCAGCCCCCCGGACAAAAACGCCCCCAGGGGCACGTCGCTCATCAGTCGTTTTACGACAGCGTCCTCGAGCGTCTTCCTGATTTTGGCGATGTAGTCCTCCGGTGCCGCCGGACAGCTTACCATTTCCGGGACCTCGTAAAACGTCGTAAAACCTCGAGAAGAATGAAAAAAAGTGCCGGGGGGAAATTCCCGTACATTTGTACAGCCCGAAGCGAAGGCTTTGAGCTCGGAAGCAAAAATCCACGCGTCATCTTTTTCTCCCAGATAAAGCGGTTTGATCCCGATAGGGTCGCGGGCCGCGTAGAAATCCCGTTCATCCGCGACGACAAAGGCATACATGCCGTCCAGTCGCTCGGCCATGGACACCCCGTGGTCCTCGTAGAGATGGACGATGGCCTCGCTGTCGCTGGTCGTGCAGAACTTGTGCCGGAGGGAGAGTTCGGGAAGGAGTCGGGGAAAGTTGTAAATCTCTCCGTTGGCGATGACCGCCTTTGTTTTATCTTCGTTGAAAATGGGCTGGTCGCCGCCTTCAGGGTCCATGATGCTCAGCCGGCGATGTCCCAGAACACCGCTGCCGTTCGCATCGACAAACATGCCCTCGGCATCGGGTCCCCGGTGGCGGACCCTCTCCATCATTTTCTTCACCAGCGGCGCGTCAGCGTCGCCCCACATTCCTGCGATCCCGCACATTGATTCGGTTCTCCTTCCGGTTTATTTTTTTATTTCGAATATCCCGACGATCCCGTGGCCCATGCCGGTCCCGGGCTGAAGATCGGTTTCGAGCTTGCGAAGGGCGTAGCCGAGCACCGACTCAATCACATTGGCCCGAACATCTCCCCACGTAACCCACCCGACGCCTTCGATCACCCTGCGCATGGTGTTCATGGCATCTTTGAGGGGTGTTGGGTAAAAAGGCATTATTTCCGGAAATTCGTCGAGGCTCTCTTTCTGGGGGTCGTACTTTTCAAGCAAAGAGATCGTGTATTTGACCAGCGTGTTGCACGAGACGAAGAACATCTCGAAAAAGTTGTTCAGATGATCGAATCCCGCCCGGGGGACGTGATCGACCAGAAGACTTTCGAGGTCCGTTCGAACGTATCCCTCAAAGAGAGAATTCACCGGGTACCTCAGCTTCTGGCAGCTGGCGTTGTACTCCGCCGTATCCATGTGGCGGCCGATGAAAACGGAGCGGTCAAAAAAGGTGACCGGTTCAATTTTCACATCCGATTCTTTCGAAGCCTGGTGTATCATCTCCATAATCTCGTCCTGGTTGACCAGCCGCAGCGGAAAAGAGGCGACGTCAACCGAGTCGCGCTCCTCTTCCGGATAAATGTAGGAAATACGGTAATCCATAAAGTATTCCTCACCCGGCGGATGGTGCCACAGGTCCTGCCACTCGTAGGAGTACCGGCCCAGCCAGTCCCCCATGAACACGGCTCTTTCCGGGGCATGATCACAGATATCGGCGATGATGCTGACGCTTTGCTGCGCATTGAAGTGCGACAAGGTCCCGAAGGAGGTGAAATAAACGTCAAACGGCGGCATTTCCTTAATCTCCGGGGGCAGGCCGTCGGACATGTCGCCTTTTATAAATCGTGTTTTGGGAAGCTGCCCGTAATAGCCTTCGGCCTGTTGAAGCAGGTCTTCGTTGATGTCGATCCCGACATACGCCTGTAATATGTCCTGTGTAACCGCAGCGGTGATGTATTCGAAAATTCCGGGGTCCTTGGTGGTGACCCCCATGAGAAGATCATACCCGTCGCCGCTGCCGCACCCCAGGTCCAGGATGCGAAGCCGCTCAAGACGCCTTCTCTTCTGCTCGACCAGGGCGTTGAGGGCGGGGCGCAAAAAAATCGCGGTGACCTGGTCCTCCCAAAATCGCCGCACATTATCGTACTTCCCAAGCAGTCCGCTCGCTTTCTCGTATTTTCCCGTGCCGTGCGCCTGGGTATACGCTTGTTTTTCAGCCATTGTTTTCCCCCCCTGATAAATCTGACAAACCGGTTACGCCAGGGCTTTCAACACGTCAATCGCCTGAAAAGCGTCCTGGCAGTAGGCGTCCACACCGATCTCCTTTGCGAAGGCCTCGGATGTGGGCGCGCCCCCGATGAGCACCTTGACGCTGTCGCGAAGCCCTTCCTGAACGAGCTTTTCAACCACGTCGCCCATAACCCGCATGGTCGTCGTCAAAAGCGCCGAAAGTCCCAGGAAGGGTGCGCCGCTTTCTTTCACCGTCTCCACGATGCGATCCGCGGAAACATCCGCCCCCAGATCCACCACTTCATATCCGGCGCCCTTGAGCATGATGGCGACAATGTTCTTTCCGATGTCGTGCAGGTCTCCGGCCACGGTGGCGATAACGAACTTGCCTTTGCTTTTCACGCCGGCCTTGATCAGATGCGGCGCCAGCAAATCCATGGCCACCCCCACGCATTCGGCGGATGCCAGCATGTCCGGGATCAAGTATTCGCTTTTCTCGAATTTGTCACCGACGATTTCCATGGATTCCGTCAGCGATTCCACCAGTATCTTCTTCGGGTCGATCTGTTGGTCCAGTGCCGTTTTCACCAGCTCGGTCACGCCCGGCTGCCCTTCCAGGCCGGCATCGAAGCCTTCGTCTTCAGCTTCCACCCTTCCCTGTACGACATTGAATGCAATCTTTTCCAAAAGTCCGTCTGTACCCATAAATCACCCCTCTTTTATTTTTTGCAAATGACAGTTTCGAAACTTATGTTAACTTCAGCGCCGGCAAAAGGCCGGGGACTTCGCTGTAAATACGTTCCACGATATCCGCGGGCAGATGCGGTGCGGGCTCTGCCTCCAGTTGCGCCATGTGGTCAAGGGCGTTTTCGATCACCCGGTCTTCCATCCCCTTGGCTTCATACCGGTAAGGGCTGGACACGTAACCGCCGTGCATGGCCTTTCGGGCGTGGCGGGCAAAAAGCCGGTGGCTCGAGGCCATGACTTTTTTGACCATTTTCACCGCGTCGGCAGCATCTTCCGGGCCAACCTGCGGCGCTTGAAGGCAATGCTTGATTTTCCCGATCTGTTCATTGTCCAGAACCGCCTGTAGCGGACAAAAGCAGTTGGTTCTGTCCAGCAGTCCGAAGGCGTAGTGGATGTAGTGCGCGCCGCTCATGGCCATGTACAGATGGGTAAAGAGCTTTTCAAAGAGCGCCTGCATCCCCGGCACCTTGGCGTCACCCACGCCGGCGGTGGAGTAGCACGGCATTTTGTAGTAGCGGGCCAGTTGAACGCAGTCGATATTGTACTGGTTGAATTCCGGACACCCGTAAAGATCATGGAGATCATCCATGCGGGCCCGGACGGGAACGCTGCCGTAAAGCACCGGGGCGCCTTCCTTGATCAACTGCGTAAACGTTATGCCGGCCAGAATTTCGGCGTTGATCTGCGCGACCATCCCGGCCTCCTGTATGGGGGCCGAAGACCCGCCCTGCGGGGAGGAAGAAATAACCAGGGGAAGTCCGGCCTCAACGATGGCAAAGACCTTTTCCGCGGTATCGTCCACGATCTGAAGGGGGCTTTTGAATACGCAGGCGATAAAGGAAATGATCGGATTTTCCCTGAGCGCCGATTTCCCGCCGACAATGATTTCCGCCATTGTCACGAGATCCTTCAGGCCCGAAAGGCTGGTCAGTCCGGCCTGAACATGTTTGGTGATATTGTTCAAACTGGCAAAATATTTGTTCACATCATGGTTGTCGGATGTAATTTCAGGGTCCTGAATATTCAACGGCCGGATAAAGAAATCGAGATGCTCCAGCTGCTCGCAGAGTTTTGCCGCCCGGCTGAGCAAAGCGGTGGTGCCCCGGGATTCCCTGTATCGCGGAAACCTGGCTGTGACCGCGTCCTCTCCGGTGCTGACAAATTCCGCCATTTCCGTATCGAGCCAGATGTTTGCTTCAGATCCCGTACCAAAATAGACCCTCGGGATTTCCGCATCGATGATCAGACGGTTCTCCGGTTTTCTGGCGCCCAGAATGATGCGGGAGGGGGCCTTTACGACCGAGTCCTTGATCAGACCAGCGGGAAAACTAACCCGCCAGCACCGGGCGCCCTGACCGTTTTCCTCCCACACCCGGGCTCCGTGTTCTTTGAAAAGCATTGCGGCCCGCTCGTTATAGCACCAGATCCCGGGATCGGACAGAATGTCCAGAGATGCCTGATCGAGCAGTTTTAACTGATCTTCCTTCAACCGGTGGTAGGGTTGAACGAGTACGCCTTTCCTGTAGTGTTCAGTCACCATGTCCTCCTGCATTTATTTTCGAAAAGCCCGCAAATACCGGCGGCAGTGCCGGTCTTTTCCGACCAGGACTTCGCCGGTCTTCACGGCGTTCATCAGTTCTTCATCCAAAGGATCGATAATCGCGGCATCGAGTCCGCAAAAGATACACATGTTCAGGTACGCCGAATTGAGGCGGCAACGTTCGGGAAGACCGTAGGAAACATTTGAAAGACCCGTTATCGTTTTGGCGCCGGGGAAACGCTCTTTAACGGCGGATATGGTCCCGAGGGTGACCATGGCCGAGTTCCTGTCGGTGCTGATGGGCATGACCAGGGGATCGAAATACACATTTTCAATGGGAACTCCGTGCTTTTCGCAGGCCGTGGCAATTTTTTCGCAGGCCCCGAGCCGGTCGTTCGTCGTCGCCGGGATGCCGCCTTCATCCATGGCCAGTGCAACCAGAAATGCGTTGTGGTCGGCGGCGATCGGCGCAATCGCGTCCAGGCTGTGCCTGGACGCCTTGGTTGAATTGATCATGGCGGGCCTCCCGTCCAGTGCCGCCATGGCGGCTTCGAGGACCTTCGGGTCGGCGCTGTCGATGCACAGCGGCGTCTCAATCGTGTTCTGAATGTTTTCCACGGCCCATCGCATGGATTGAATCTCGTCTTCCGTCGTTCCGACGCCGGTCCCCACGTTCACGTCGATAAAGTTTGCGCCGGCGTCCGCCTGCCGTTCGGCCAGATCCAGGAGACGGTTTGTGTCGCGATTCAGTATGATGGTCTTAACCGGGGAAAGGGTGCCATTGATTTTTTCACCAACGATGATCATAAAGGGTCACCTTTGCCTGCCTTCTCAGATGATACCGGGTTGCAGCCCGGGAATCTCTTGACGGATCCTGCCGCATGTTTCAGGAGAAAGGACGGGGGTCTCCGAACTTCCCAAAATTTCTCTGACCTTTTCAGCGGCCCGATCCTGCGCGGACCGCTTTCCTTCCTTTTCCCACTGCTTCCGGTTGTTTCTGTCGCTGAGCTGGGGCTGGTACAGCTCGGTTCGCATATACCGGCGCGTGTGGCGGTTCGAGACAAAATGTCCTCCCGGTCCCGCTTTTTTGAGAACATCGAACGCCAGGGTGTCCTCATCCACCGTTATCCCCTCAACCGCCCGCATCACCATCCCGATGATTTCGTTGTCGACGACCAGCTTGTCGTAAGACGCCGTCATACAGAACTCGAGGAATCCCGCGGCATCATGAATAAAGTTGCCGCCGGCCAGGGCCACGAGCAGGCCGGTCATCGCGGATTCGTAGCCGGATTGGGCATCGTTGACCTTGGCGTCGGACATTCCGGCCGTGGAATACAGCGGCAGCTTGTAAAACCGGGCCATCTGGGCGGCCGCGGCATTCATCAGTCCCATCTCAACGGCCCCGGACAGGTACTTCAGGTCCCGGAGATCGGTGATGGAAGAGATGCATCCGTACAGCACCGGCGTTCCCGGGTTCACCAGCTGCGTGAGCATCACGCCGATGAGGGTGTCTACATTCTGCACGACCAGGTTGCCCGCCAGCGTGATGGGTGCGGTCGCGCCGCAGAGGGGCTCCGCCGGAACGACCACGGGTATCCCCTGCCGTGCCACCTCCATGGCGAGCTGCCCATAGCTTTTGTCCAGTTTGAAAGGGCTGATGTTGCAGGCCACCATGGAGACAAACGGACGCTCCTTCAGCTTTTCCGGGGATCCGGCGATGATCTCCGCCATTTTGATGACATTTCTGACCCCCTCGACCGTGTAGACGCCGCCCATCACGTGCTTGCGCGTGTGGTTGAGCGCCGCCCCGAACCGGTTGACATCCACCTGCTCGACCGGTAGATCGTTGGGATACACGTTGAGCATATAAAAATGAATGTTTTCCAGCGCGTCCACCAGGCGCGCCATGTTCTTGATATCTTTCAATGTGGACGGGCGGGCGCCTTTTTCCCCCGGGTCCTGGACGTTCAGCGCGGTACCGCCCGTTCCCATGTAGACCTTTGTCCCGCCGATCTCGCAGTCCAGTTCGCCATTTTCCGCCCTGCCGCAGAGGCGAACGGACGGGGGCGCGGATTCGATTAGTTTCATGACCAGCTCAGGGCTGAATTTCACCACCCGGGTCGACGGGTCGGCGTCCGCGCCGGCCTTCCCGAAAAGTTCCAGCGCCTCCGGGAAGTTCACCTGGACCCCGATCTCGGCGAAAACTCTCATGCTCGTTTCATGTATTTTCTTGATGTCTTCATCGCTGAGCGGCTTGTAACGGCCGCCGTTCATACCTCTACGGTGGTTCATAACGTTTCCTCTTCACTGTTCGGGGCCCTCCTGTGCGGGCACCCCGTTTTCCGGCAGTCCGAGCAGGGGGTGTAAGCCCCGTCGCCGTGCGCATCATCCGGAAGAATCCCGAATACGCCTGAAACCGACTTGCGCGGCGTCATCAGGCATGAATCGTTCAACTCGACACCGATGCGCTCTGAATCGATGATTTCAAAAAGTTTTTCCTGTTCCGTTACCGGCCAGTCACAGTAGCCGGGGCTGAATCGAGGCGTCACGGCCTTGCCTCGAGTCCCGCAGTCTTCTTCAAAACCGGCCTGAAACTGTTCAACCAGGTTCTCGACGGCCGCCGACCCCATGGCATCCAGAACATAGGCGTCGGCCAGGCGGTTCTGTCTGAAGAGTCGGGAAATTTCGCTTTCTATCCGCTCACCGATGGTTGCCAGGAAGCAAACGACCTCTTTGCAATCACCGAGGGTTTTTGAAAGTTTCGCGCTTTTGAATCTGCATTTTTCCGTGATCTCGACGACGCCCGTGGAAACATCCTGTACCCCGTCAACCTGATAAAAAATCTTGGGGTCGATCATCGCGTTCAACCGTTTTTTCCATTTTTCCACTCTCGCTTTCATCGCGATGGAGAGTTTCTGTCCCGTGCGCCCGCCGAGAAAGCAAAAAAAGTCATTGTCTTCAATAACGGGTTGTATTTTAACGACCGGCATGGTGTTATCCTCTACTTGTTTCTTTCACGAATTTGCTTTAAGCGTGAAAGACGATTTTTTCAATCAACCTTCAAACGAAATTGTCAAACCGCAGGAGAGCTGTGAAAAAGGGGGAGTATGGCATATCAAGATGGGAAACCCTGTATTCTGAGATAGTTATCATCATATCCTGTCCGTCGGTTCTCACTTTCCAACAACCTGTTGCCAGTTAAAATATTTCGTGTTATACATTGCGAAGTCTTAATTTTCTATATAAAATATTTTCATATGCAAATATTTTATATCAAAGTATCACGCTCCGATGATTTGTCAAGTACAATTTCGATTCCTAATTTGACGACCGAGCAATAGGGAGAAATGCCGCCATGCCCGAACAGATCAGCATGCAAATCATATCGCGTCTTCGCCAGATCAACCAGGAACTGTCAAAATACTCCAAGCACCTCCAGAGCAACTTCAAGGTGACGGTCCCCCAGTTAATCTGCCTGCGGGAAGTTTATGAGTACGGCCCCATCTCCATCGGGGCGTTGACCAAAATCGTGTTTCTCAACAACAGCACGGTGACCCGCATTGTGGACCAGCTCGAAAAAAAGGAATTTGTCCGGCGGAACCGTATCAGCAAAGACCGGCGTCAGGTACACGTCGAAATTACCGACGAAGGGATAAACTTTATCAAAAAAGCGCCTGCGCCGCTCCAGCGGCGCGTTGAGAATCGATTGAACGACATGGATGAAACTGAAGCTTCCATGATTTTATGGTCTCTGGAAATTCTGGTCGACATGCTGGCCCGGAAAAAACCCACAGTGACAATTTCGGCGCCGCCGACACGCCTCACGCCGCCGGAAGGCGAGATATTAACCAGTGATATATGATACGGTGAAAATAAGTGCTCATTGTCGGTGAAAAGATCAATACCAGCAGAAAGGACGTTGCCAGGGCCGTGGAAAAATCGGACGCGGCGTATATCGCGAAAATCGCCCGGGAACAGGTCGATGCCGGGGCCCGATTTATCGATGTAAACGCCGGCACGTTTCTGGAAAAAGAAGCCGATTGTCTTTCATGGCTCGTGGAAACCGTTCAGGGCGCGGTCGATTGCCCCCTGTGCCTGGACAGTCCGAATCCGGCGGCCCTTGCCAAGGCCATGGAACGCCACAAGGGGGTTCCGATGATCAACTCCATCTCCCTGGAAACGGATCGGCTCCAAAGCCTGCTGCCGGTGGTTACGTCCCGGCCCTGTAAGGTGGTGGCCCTGTGCATGGCACAGGCGTCCATGCCGACAACCGCCGAGGAAAGGGTTGCCGTGGCCGGGGAGCTTGTTGAAAAGCTCACAACGGCGGGCGTTCCGCTCGAAGACATCTATGTTGATCCGCTGGTCCAGCCGGTATCCGTCGACGTGAGGATGGGGGAGGCGATTCTCCGGGCGATAGAAAGAATTATGGAAGCGTTCCCCGGAGTCCATACGATCTGCGGGCTGTCAAATATTTCCTTTGGTCTGCCGTCCCGAAAACTGATCAATCGAAACTTCCTGAGCCTGGCCATGTCCCGCGGGCTTTCAGCGGCCATTCTCGATCCCACGGACAGACGTCTCATGGCAAACCTGCTCTCCACGCGGATGATCCTCGGGCAGGATGAGTACTGTTCCGATTTCATCGACGCCTATCAAAACGGCAGGATCGATCCGGGTTGAAATTGTGAAAATACCCGCAACTAATTATAACGTAAGCATTTCACCACAGAGGACACAGGGCGCACAAAGAGAAATGAAGAAGGATCTTTTTTCAGGAAAAAAGTCAAAACTGAGACGAAAAAGCAAAAAGTCCAAGTTCACCTGTCCTGCGAAGCCTTCAGGCGAAGAGGGAAGGCGTTTCGAATTTCTGGAAATGCGGCGTACTGATGTACGCCGCAGTGGACCCGAAATGAAGCATCAGCGCTAAATCGGACGTTTTGCGAAGCCGTGAAAAAGGGGGAAAACAGATGAGTTACCCAGCACTGTCGGAAGCCGTTATCAAAGGAGACATTAAAACAGCCCTCGAAGAGACCCGCAAGGCTGTCGAGGCCGGAGGAAAGAGCCAGGACATCCTCGACAAAGGCCTTATCGAAGCCATGGATATCGTGGGAGACAAATTTTCCAAAGGTGCGATGTTTGTCCCCCAGATGTTGCGCTCCGCGAAAACCATGCAGGAGTGTGTGGAACTCCTGAAGCCCCATTTCCAGGAAACGGCCATGGCGACCAAAGGCAAAATCGTTCTGGGAACGGTCAAAGGCGATTTGCACGACATCGGCAAAAACCTCGTGGGCATGATGCTGGAAGGCGCCGGTTTCAGTATCGTTGACCTCGGCGTCGATGTAGCGCCGGAAACCTTCGTGAGCACGGTCAAGGCGGAAGACGCCGACATACTGGGCATGTCCGCACTGCTTTCCACCACCATGCCGTCCATGTCCCTGACTGTCAAGGCGCTGGTTGAGGCCGGCCTGCGCAAAGACGTGAAGGTCATTGTCGGCGGCGCGCCGGTCACCGGCAAGTTCGCCGAGGAGATCGGTGCGGATGCCTACGCCCCTGACGCGGGCGCGGCCGTGTCCCAGGCCAAAAAAATGTTAAACATATCTTGAGATTATCCACACCACAAGGAGACATCATGGAAACCGGCCCTATCCCCGTATTTCAACCCCGGCTGAAAGTCCTCGATCGGAAGCAGGCGCTGGCGATTCACACCGCGGCCCTGGAAATTCTCGAAAAGATTGGCGTAAAGATGGAGCATCCGGAATGCCTCGAGATGCTGGAAGGCGCGGGCGGAACCGTTTTTGACAAAGACTGGATCCGGCTTCCCGCATATCTCGCCGAAGCGGCCATTCGCTCCGCTCCCCGGCAGATTGCCCTTTACGACCAGCGGGGCAACAAAACCATGCCCCTGGTGAACGAAAACGTCTTTTACGGCACCGGTTCCGACACCACCTTCACCCTCGACCTGGAAACCGGGGAACGGCGCAGGTGCGTACTGTCCGACACCGGCAACTTTGCAAAACTGGTTGACGGCCTAGAAAACATTTCCTTTGCCATGTCCATGGGAAACCCCGGGGATGTGGCAAAGGTCGAATATATCTACGTGTACGCCTTTGCGGAGATGATACGAAACACCAACAAACCGGTGGTGTTCATCGCCGACCGCGGCGAAGATATTGCCAGAATCCATGAACTTGCCTGCATGGTGGCCGGGGGGGAAGCCGAACTGCGCCGGAAACCCTTTTTACTGAATTACTCGGAAGCCATCAGCCCCCTGCGGTTCCCCGAAAATGTCATGGACAAACTGCTTTTCTGCGCGAGAAAAGGGATCCCCATCTGCCTTCCCTCCGGCTCCAACGCCGGCGGCGGGGCGCCGGTCACTCTTGCCGGCGCCATGGCCATGGGGATTGCCGAAAATCTCGTGGGACTCATCGTTCACCAGCTTGCCGGCAAAGGCTCGCCCTTTCTTTTCGGCCCCAATGTCAGCGCCTTGGACATGAAATCTGCCGTCGTGTCCTACGGCTGCCCCGAGTGGAGCCTCACCCAGGCGGCCCTGGCCGACATGCGGGACGAGATTTACGGTCTACCCATCTGGTCCTTTGCCGGGGCGTCGGATTCCAAGGTCGTCGATGCCCAGGCCGGCGCGGAAGCCATGTTTTCGATTATCACGGCCATGCTCTCCAGATGCAACCTGATTCACGACAACGGATACCTCGAATACGGGAGCACCTCTTCCCTTGAAATGGTGGCCATCGCCAACGAACTGGTTGCCATGTCGCGCTTTTTCGCCCGGGGCATCCCCGTAAACGAGACCACCCTCGCCCTGGAAGCCCTGGAGAGGGTCAAGGATGCCGGACCGCAGGCCTTCTTTTTAATGGACGACCACACCTTCGAAAACTTTGAACAGGCGCTTTTTATTCCGAAACTGCTGGATCGCTCCCGCTTTGATTCCTGGGAGGCCGAAGGTTCGAAGGATCTCTACCGCCGCAGCAACGAGGAGGTCCGGCGGATCCTGGCCGAACACCGGGTGACACCAAAAGACGATAGCGTGCTCAACGAGATCGACACACTCGTTAATTCCCTGTAATCTGAAGTTTTTAGCGAAACAATTCGGGCCGATATTATGTTACTGCTCTCACGTGCTGACATCGACAAAATTGACCGGGCGGGACGCAGAATCTTAAAACGGGTCGGTGTCAGGATCCTGAACCCGCGCTTTTTGAAACTACTGAAAGACGCCGGCGCCAGAATCGACGCCGCCGCCGATCGCGCCTGTTTTTCCGGAAAATGGCTGGACAGAATTCTTTCCAAAGCCCCGTCGCAATTCACGCTGTATTCCCGGGACGGCAATAACGACCTGATGCTGGGGGCCGGCAATGTTTACTTCGGCAACGGCGGCCGCGTTTTTCGCATACTGGACATGAACACCGGAGGATTTCGCCCCACCATGCTGCGGGACGTGGTCCACACCGCCCGGCTGGTCCATCGGCTCGACAACATCCGGTTTTATATTGTTGCCTGCCAGGCCCACGACCTCGA
This sequence comes from Pseudomonadota bacterium, assembly GCA_043827325.1. Lineage (GTDB taxonomy): Bacteria > Desulfobacterota > Desulfobacteria > Desulfobacterales > UBA11574 > JBDRPF01. Next base: position 29,451 of record JBDRPF010000009.1, read on the forward strand.
CGCCCGGTTTTATCACCTGAACGACTTTTTTCACGCCCTGAACAACACCACTAAGCATGTCATGGGCGGATGCGACACGCCGGAAGGCGCCCGGCAGATGTGGGAGCTGGCAAGTTTCATGGCTGGCGGGGAAGACCGGCTCAGGGAGCGCCCGTTCGTTTCGGCCATCACCAACCCCATAAGCCCGCTGACACTGGACGGCAACACATTGGAAATACTGGAGTTTTGTGTTTCAAGAGGAATCCCGGCAACCTGCGCTCCGGCCCCCATTGCAGGGGCCACGGCCCCGGCCACCCTGGCGGGAACCCTGTCCCAGCTCCATGCTGAAGCCCTGGCAGGAGTGGCGATCGCCCAGGTACTGTGCCCGGGGGCCCGGGTGATGTACGGCGCCGTGCCCACGGCAATGGACCTGCGAACCATGGATCTGACCATGGGCTCGGTGGAAACAGCCATGATGAACACCTGCGCCGTTCACCTGGCAAAACGCTACCGGCTGCCGATTTACGCTTCCGCCGGCGTGACCGACGCCAAGATCCCCGACATACAGTCCGGATTTGAAAAAGGCGTCTCCTGCCTGCTAACGGGAATGGCCGGGGCGGACTACATTCACCTGGCCGCCGGAATGCTGGATTCCGGCAACTCGATCTCCTACGAGCAGTTCATCATCGACAACGAGATCCTGGGGATGGTCCACCGCCTGCTCAGAGGCGTCCAGGTCGACGAAGAGACCCTTGCGGTGGATACTGTGGAAAAGGTGGGGCCCGGCGGAAACTACGTTATGGAAGATCACACGGTTGCGCACATGTTCGACCAGTTCTTTTACCCGGACCTCACGACCCGGATGAACTTCGACCGCTGGCAGAAAAGCGGAAAGCCCACGCCGCTGACCCGGGCCAATGAACTGGCCCGGACCTGGCTCGAAGACGTGGAAAGCGTGCTGAAACCAAAAGAATTAATGGAAATCAGGAGAAAATTCCCGGAAATTGTCGATTGTTGAGTCCGGTCGGCAACCGGTCAGGAAATTTGTATGCCCTTGCGTATCATTGCCTGCGGTGTCTTTCGTGACGCGTTAAACGCCATCGCGCCCGGCCGTTTTCGTCAAAATGTCGCCGTGTCCTACATCAGCCCCTGTCTCCACAATCACCCCGCGCGGCTTTTTGCGGAAATCGAACGACAGATCCGCCTGGCCAGAGCTGCGAAAGAAAACGTCGTTTGCGTATTCGGACAGTGTGCACCGGACCTGGACCCCCTGCTGGACAAATTAAAAATCCCCAGGGTCCCGGGGGCCCACTGCTACGAAATCCTGCTGTCGAGCCGTCGCTTCCGGAAAGTGATGGACGAGGAAGCAGGAACCTACTTTCTCGAAAAGGAGCTGATTCAAAACTTCACCGACTATTGCGTGCACCCCTTGGAGCTGGACGACCCGATGCTGCGGGAGAGCTATTTTCAGCACTACAAGCGGGTTGCCTATGTCCGACAACCGGAGGATCCGGACCACATGGTGTCGCGGGTAAAGGACATCGCGCGGATGTTGAACCTCAGCCCCATAACAATTGACGCGGACTATTCCGAGCTGAAAAAAAACCTGTTGAAACTCTTTTCCGACTGAACGATGAAAAAAAACAAATCGCCCAACAAAAAGCCCCCGAGAAAATCCCGCCAGCCGGTGAAAAAGGGCACCAAGAAAAATTTGCGGCTGAATGTTCTGCCGGACGACATGTGGATCAGGGTCCGGCGGGACATCACCGTGTGGGAAGCCCTCCAGAACACGGAAATCGAGCTGGAAGGCGATTGCGGCGGGCAAGGGAAATGCGGAAAGTGCAAGATCCGGGTGATTACGCCCATCGGCGCGCCGTCTGCAGAGGCGGTGGAACTGCTGGATCCCGCGGAACTGGAGCAGGGGACCCGCCTGGCATGCCGCACAAAGATACGGAAAAACCTTGCCGTGTACACCGAGGCGGTGGACGCCGAGACTGAATTTTTCCAGATCCTCAAGCACGGGCGCATGCCCCACGTGGAGCAGGACCCGCTCATCGAGCGGCGGCTGTTGAGCGTTCCGCCGCCCGGTCCGGACAACTCTCTTTCCGACGTTCACCGGATCCAGAAAGTACTGCACAGCGGCTACCCGGGCCTGAAGGTCACGTATCGCTGTCTTTCCTCCCTGTACAATGATTTGAGGACCACCGATTTCAACGGGGCGGCGATTATCCACAACAACTGTCTTCTCGAATGGCAGCCCCGGGAGGGTCTCGGCGGTGTATTCGGAATGGTCTTCGACCTGGGGACCAGCACCCTGGTAGGCAAACTGGTGAACCTGCTGGAAGGACTGGAGGTGGCGGTCATTTCCCGGTTCAACTCCCAGAGAAAATTCGGGGCGGACGTGATCAGCCGTATTCAGCACGCCATGGGGCACCCGAAGCGTCTGCTCTACCTTCAAAAGCTCCTGGTAAGGGACCTGAACGCCATCACCCGCCGGCTGCTGGAATCCTTCGAGTTGCGGCCGGAGGATATTCTCGTGGCCGTTGCCGCCGGCAACACCACCATGCAGCACTTCATGCTGAGCTTGGACCCCAGCGGCATTGCCGAAGCCCCGTTTGCGCCGGTCATCACCGAGGGGATGACCTTCCGCGCGGCGGACGTGGGACTGAACCTGCACCCGGACGCCATGCTTTACGTGATGCCTGCCAAGGCCGGGTACATCGGCGGCGACCTGGTGAGTTTCATCTTGTCTTCCGGGGCCGCGGAACAGGAGGACCGGCTCGTGCTGGGCCTGGACCTGGGCACCAACAGCGAGATATTCCTGGGAAACAAAAAAAGAATGCTCACGTGCAGCGCGGCGGCTGGACCGGCCCTGGAGGGGGCAAGGATTTCACACGGCATGATCGCCAGGATGGGCGCCATTGAAAGCTTCCGGTTCGAGGACAACCGCCTGCACTACAACGTCATCGGAAACATAAAACCAAAAGGGCTCTGCGGCAGCGGGCTGGCGGATCTCGTGGCCCTTCTCCTGCACCACGAGATCGTGGACACCGAAGGCCTGATCCTCCCTCCCGGTCAACACAGGGGAAGTACATCGTTGAAAGACCGGGTAGTCGAAGGAAAGTCGAACGGCGTCTACGACTTCCTTGTCGCGTCGCCTGAAGAGAGCCTCGACACCCGGCCCATCCTCTTAACCCAGAAGGACATCCGCGAGCTCCAGCTCGCCAAGGCCGCCATTGCCGCCGGGATAAATATCCTCCTGGAAAAAATGAGGGCGACCGTAGAGGACATAGATGTCGTCTGTCTGGCCGGTGCCCTCGGCAACTATGCCCATCCCCTCAGCACCATGCGCATCGGGCTGTTTCCCGAAGTGGATCTGGAAAAAATCATCTTCATGGGAAATGCGGCATCCACCGGCGCGAACATGGTTCTTCTCTCCAAACACTACTGGAAAAAATCCGCTGAAATTGTCGAAGCACTGGAGCACCTCGAACTCTCGGGCCACGAACGCTTTTTCGATCACTTCATCCGGGAGATGAATTTTCCGAGTAAAAACTTGTGGTGATGCCGGAAAAAGAGCGTATTTCCGGACGGAAACTAACCCGGTTTTCTCACGAAATTTATATAATCTATTGATTTTAGACAGTTTCTTCTTTGTTTTCAAAACCAAAATAAATTCTTAATGAGAAATGCGAACTAACCGCCCAGTATCCCCACCACAGCCCCGGTCATGCAGGTTGCCAATGTTCCGGCCACAATCGATCGAAACCCCAGGGCCACGATTTCATTCCGCCGTTCCGGTGCCATGGTCCCCATTCCCCCGATCATGATTCCCAGACTCCCCGGGTTGGCAAAACCGCACATGGCGTAAGTCATGATCAGCAGGCTCCTAGGGCTCAGGGTGTTGTGGGCCAGTCGGCTCATATCCAGGTAAGCCAGCAATTCATTGAGGATGGTTTTGGTCCCCATCAGGGCGCCGGCTGCGGGAGCCTCCTGCCAGGGGACACCCATGAGCCACACCACCGGTGCCATAACCAGTCCCAGAAGTCTTTGCAGGGTCACGGCGCGGCCTCCAACGTCCGGCAGCAGGCCAAGGGTCAGGTTAACCAGGTGTACCATGGCGACCAGCACAATCAGCATGGCAATAATATTGATCAACAGCTGGACACCCTGAATGGTCCCTTTGGTAACGGCGTCCATCGCACTTAACGCCGGCTCCGGCGAGGTCAATTCCCCGGACGTCACTTCCCCGGTTTCAGGTATCATTATCTTTGACACCGTGATGGCTGCCGGAACGCTGATGATGGAGGCGGTCAGAATGTGTCCCATGACATCGGGGATAACGCTGCCCAGGATGCTGGCGTACAGCACCATAACTGTTCCGGCAATGGTGGCCATGCCCGTGACCATGATCGTAAAAAGTTCGCTGCGGGTCATATCCTTGAGATAGGGGCGGATGAACAGGGGGGATTCCACCATTCCCACAAAAATGTTGGCTGAAACGCCAAGCCCCTCGGCACCCCCCAGTTTCATGGTCTTTTGCAGCGCCCGGGAAAAGGTTTTGACGATCACAGGCAGGATTTTCCAGTAAAACAAAAGGGAGGATAGAGCGCTGATAACCAGAACCAGCGGCAGGGCCCGAAAGGCCAAAATAAAGCTGGCGCCCGGATACGTTTCAGTAAATGGAAGATCTCCGCCGCCCAGGTAGCCGAACACCATTGATGTGCCGGCAGCCGTCGATTCTTCCAGAGAGAGGACCAGACGATTCAAGGCTATGAAAAAATCCCTGAAAACGGGCAGCTTGAGCAGAACAAATCCCACGGCCAGTTGAATGGCGATCCCGGCCATCACGGTCGTAACCCTGATCCGGCGCCTGTTCTCACTGATCAACCAGGCAACCCCTGCAAAAAAAAGCAGTCCCGCTATGCTTTGAACGATCATCATTGAATGTCTCACCTTTTTTAACCTATATTTCTCAGCCCGCTTTATGCGGGATTCATTTTGACCCGCTCTTGAACGAAGGGCGCGGCGCGGCACCACCTGGGGGGAGAAGGGTCTTGTCCTCTGAAGCGACCCATACAAAATAAGACTGCGATTTGCTCCCCTTGTGGGCAGGGGCCCGGAAACGGCGTACATGGAAACTGCAACTCATCAAGTGCTGCTCGAATTTCTTACTCGGCTCAGCCGACCACACAGCCAGACACCCCTGTTCGCGCAGCGCGCGGCGGCAGGCCCGAATTCCTTCACGACCGTACAGACGGCGGTTCCCTAAATCGGTCATCTCGTTAGGACCATTATCTATATCCAGCAGAATTGAATCGAATCTATTTTTGGAACAAGAGATAATATCGACGACATCGCCCCGCTTGATGTCAACCCGTTCGTCCCCCAGCGGATGGCCATTGAGTTCCCCGAGAAACTCACGATTCCATTCCACCACAGCACCCACCAGTTCACCCACCACCACCTGGGCATGAGGGCTGAGCATGTCGAGAGCCTGGCGCAAGGTATAGCCCAAACCCAATCCGCCGATGAGTATGCTTGGCGCCTTGCGACCTTCCAGATGCGCACAACCCAGTCGCGCCAGATCCAGTTCCGACTCATGGCGGCGACTGTGCATCAACTCCTGGCCGTTGATCTTGATCGAGAAATCACTTCCATGCTGATATAGCACCATCTCGCCGCCGTCCGGGGTCCGGGCTGTCGCTATTTTTATTGTTGGTTTCATGGTGGCATCCTGGTGGTGACAAGCGGCAGTAGGACAGAGGACGTCCCTTCCATATTTCTCAGCCCGCTTTAAACGGGATTCATTAGTGCAAATAACAGAATTGAAAGTGCACTACAAGTTGTTTAGCGGTCTGCCCCACAACCAGCAATTCCTCTCCCCCTTGACAGGCTGTGTCATAATTGCAAAAAACGTCATTCCGGACGAGCGGCGCGCAGCATAGCGAGATCCGGGCACGTAGTGAAGCTTTAGCGCTATCCAGAGAAGTGAAATTATCTCGGGGAGTTCTGGATCCCGGCTCGCACTCCGTTCCACGGGGCTTGGCCGGGATGACGAATTATGACACAGTCTCTGAGTGGGTGAGATTAGAGCCTGCCCCGTACTTGATAGCGGAATTTGATATCATGATTGACAAAATCTGCGCCGTGTATTACAATGTACAACATGAAAACCGCCACTCTTACAATTCGATTAGACGAAGACCTGAACAGGTTGCTGGATGATGCCGTCAAGAAATCCGGACGGAACCGGAGCGACATCGCCCGGGAGGCTTTAAAGCGCCAGTTGCGGCTGAGCCAGTTTGAGGCTGTTCGAAAACGTATCATGCCCCTTGCCGAGGCGCGTGGTTTTTTGACTGACGAGGATGTTTTTTCCAAAGTCTCATGAAAGTTTTCCTGGACACGAATGTCATCGTGAGTGCCACGGCCACACGCGGACTTTGTTCGGATGTGTTCCGGGAAGTCCTCCTGTCACACGAATTGGTCGTTTCGGCCCCGCTTTTGGCAGAAGTGAGCCGGGTTCTTTCCGCAAAGTTTGGCGCCAGTGCGGAAATGATCGAAACCGTCATCCGAATCCTCGAGCAAGACACCATTCTTTCCCAACCATCAGATCTGCCGGATGTTAAAATTCAGGACCGTGACGATTTGTTTATACTGGCCGGCGCCTTAGCCGGAAAGGCAGAAGTCCTGGTCACCGGAGACAAAGAGTTGCTGACGCTGGGTTCAATTGACACGCTCGAGATCATTTCGCCGCGGCAGTTTTGGGAGAAAATCGTCGGCCAACAACAGGGTTAAGCAGACAGGATATACAGGATTTTCAGGATACTTGGCTATAAAACAAAACAGAGAACCAACGTGAACGTTTGGTAACTATGCCATCGGCCGCTTCGGCTTTTTTCCCACTTCTAAATAGTTCTGCACGTAAAAAACATTTCCGCCTGCTTGACCCCAAAAGCTACACGTGTTATTATACGTGTACCAGTTAAGGAGGTACTTGTAATGCAAAAGAAGCTCACCGTGACCATAGACGAAGAGGTCTATGACGGCTTGCGGACAGTCATTGGACCACGAAAAATCAGCCGTTTTATCGAAGATTTGGTTCGGCCGCATGTTGTAAAAAAGGATATGTATGCCGCCTATAAAGAGATGGCTGATGATCGAATCAGGGAATCCGAAGCCCTTGAGTGGGCAGAAGGCACAATGGGAGACGTGAACGATGAAGAGAGGTGACGTGTGGTGGGTTAACTTCGATCCTTCCATCGGGGGTGAAATCCGTAAACAGAGACCCGCCGTCATCGTAAGCAACGATGCTGCCAATCATTATCTGAACAGAGTCCAGGTCGTGCCCATAACGAGTGCGGTTGATAAACTTTACCCGAGTGAAGCATATGTGACATTTCGGGGCAAAAAGGCCAAGGCGATGGCCGACCAGCTCACCACGGTAAGCAAGAAACGGCTCATCAATTCAGCAGGATCGATTTCTTCTACCGAGCTGGAAGGTATCGGCAAGGCCATAAGCACCCAACTTGGTCTTTAAGACAGGATATACAGGATCTTCAGGATTTTTTTCTTGATTTCATCTTTTTGTTCGTCTATTGAAGAGTTCCCTGCAACTTGCTCCAGGGAATGTTCTGCCTGACGGCAGTGCTTCGCGGCCACCGTTAAGGAATTTTGGTTTTATTTTCGATTCACTCGCTAACCCCGCAGCACGCTGCGGGGAGTACGCTCGCTTCTTCGGTCCAAAAAGTTATAAAAATATCCACCCCATCTTCACGGAAAACCATGCCGAACCGGCATTGTTTCATATCTTTTTCCATTTCAATTAATAGATCCATCAATTCATAAATTCGGTGCCGAATCAACGGACAATTTGCACTAAAAATTGTGCATTGTGCACAATAAACTGTGCATTTTTGCATTATGAAATTTTGAAATAATTGTAAAATCGAGCAATTAAAAACTGGCATGCGGGTTGCATTGGTTTATTTTCTTCGATCATTATTCCATACTTAATTTACGAAAGGCAAAATGGCCGTATCGCATCACCTGCTGTGGACTGGGGGCCAACCCAGTATAAATGTTGAAATGACCTTATTATCCAGAAGGTTCAATACTTAAAAAAAATTGACAACATAAATTGTTAAGGGTCAACGGTAGACTCGACCCCATTTCAAAACACTTAGATATAAAGACATCATGGAGGAGCTAGTATCGGCAGTCATCGAACCTTGACAAGTTACGGTGAGAATAAAATGTCGGCCGCTTGTTCGAAGGGTAATGGATAGATCGCAGTTGCTCGATAGCTACATTGAAAAGAACGGGATCAGGTCTTCATTCTTCATATTGTGTCGAAAAACTGCCAAGAATGAAGACCTGGCCCTTAGTCCCTTTTCGGGCATAACGGACCATTGAAAACCCATCATGCCCGCGAAGGCGGGCACCCAGTCATTAGACTGGATCGGCGTAAGGTGTGCACAATTTCTCGAATAAAATCGTCAATGGAGGATAAAATAAATTTATCCCCTTCTATGGGTTATTTCAAAGCTGGCCCCTCCGGGGTCGGATTCTTTACTCAGCTTTTGAATGCGCTACAGGTACTTGTCAGCCATGAAATCGTTATTTTTAACGGACATTGACGAAAGGAGGGCTGTTTATGGGAAAGATTTTTAATATCAGATGGTTAATATTAATATTGGTCTTGGTCGCTTTGCTCATGGTGTCGGGCTGTGCGAGCTACCCAAAAGTAACGTATTTGTCCCTCCCAAGCAAAGATGCTGATGGCGCTATAAAATACTACTTACAGGGTTCGTTGGTGACACTTGCGGTTGTTGGTTCCCAAGAATCGCAAGAACAAAATGGGTCCGGACAGGACAAAAAGAAAAAGATCGGCAATACAGAATTTTTAAAAATATCGATAAGCGACGTGGAGGAAATTGGGCTGAAAAATGTTCGTGCTATTGTCACCGCTACCGAATCCAGAAAGCATTTTTACGCCATAAAGCCGCACGAGTCAGTTTGGTCAAAAACTAGCGTATCTGTGTCATATATTGATAACACAAGACTTATAAAATCTATTGGAACCAGTTTTGAGGATAATCGAATTAAGGTTATTGAGTCGGCAGGGGCAATTATTACCTCCTTGCTTCCAATGTTTGGAATTTTATGTAAGGCGCCAGGAATTGAGACAGAGGCCGGCAAGAAAGAGACGCTTAATCTGCCTGTGGTAATTGATCTTACGGAGATGAATGACGCGGAATCGATCGCTTGGTCAAAAATTCCCGGGCATGAGCAGTGGTGGTACAGAATAGAGTTGCTGAAGCCACAATCTGACAGCAAGAAGTCATTGGAATATTTCAAAGAAATTGATGGCACAACAGTCAGGGCCTTGGCTTATTCAAGTTGCCAGGATGCAAAACTTCTCGTCACGAATTCGGAAAGTCAACCTCCCGCAGACAAAATCGATACGGCTACGTTCAATATTCGCATTGCAAATCCTAACTATGTTTGTACGCTCAATTTTCCTGCTAAGGGCAGCATAGCGATGCATTCAATATGCGGTGCTGATATCAAAACCGAAGAATCTAAAGAAGTATCAAATCTGGACATAGTGGAAGCTCTGGTTAAACAGATAGAAGCGATCAAAAAGGCGCAAACTGATGATAGTAAGGCTAAATAACAGTAAGTGGGGGTCGCCATGGGAACATTATAATATAACAGCAAAAACGTTTTAAAAAATCATCAAATGTGCCCCTAAACGGCTATTTTGGGGGTCTAAAATACACTTTTAAGAAAAATTCCGACATTCGGACAAAGGCCCGCAAGGAATGTTGAACATATAACAGCGATCAATAATCAGAGAGCGAAGAACGAGGGTTTATATCATCCTCGGTAAACAAGAGGATTGCTTACAATTGCAATTTTGCCCTTGAAAATAACGGTTTAAGCCCTAATAACGCCTGTTTTTCGAATGTTAATATTTAAATATCAATATGTTAGCGTGGCCTGACCCCAAAAACAAAGTTTCATTCAAATTTTTGTCAAATAATCAAAATATTATCAGCTATTAGTTCCGGTGTCAAATTTATCGTATCTTTCTCCGCCCGAATTTATTTTGATTATTCGCACATCACCAAAAAACATTCAGAATCAATACAATAACCACGTTTAATTACAATCCATTGACTTTATGAGTGTTTATGATAAATTACGAATAATATTCATAATGCTTAAACCTTAAACAAGGGAGAGCCATAGAATGAATGCCGAGACCCCATTTCTTCATTTGAGAGATGGGGTTTTTTGTTTTTGATGACCGTTCATTAAACGAGCGTTTAAAGGGGAGCACGTTGATTGTAGAGGCTCTGAGAGAGAAGGCCTACAGAAATAAGGAAGGGGGAGAAATATGAACCGAAAACAATATGCTTTGATAGTTCTGATTGCTCTTATAGGAGGAATAATAGGTGGTACAGCATCAACCCAAATTGTAATAGGAAAATATGCATTTGCACAGAATAACATATCAAGTCAAAAAGTTGTTAAGGCTAGAGGTTTTGAGGTTATTGATAAGGATGGTAAAATCCTCGCTACATTAAAAAGGAATAAAAATGGATTCCCTGGCCTATGGCTTTATAACCTAAACGGAAAGATGTTAGCGGAATTAACAACAGACCCGTGGAAGGATACAGGTCAATTTAGAAAGCCGATAGGAACGCATTTATGGCTCATCAATGCGGATAATTATGATAATTATTCAATTACGTTAGATACTGATACGATGAATTTTGGCATTAGCCTTAAACATGGCGACGCATCTGCAGGACTTGATGATCAGAATATCTTCTTAGCAGATAAACATAATGGAGGCATGCAATTTAATGTATACAGTAATACTCTTTCGCTGAAAGGGAAGAAACCCAACATTATATTAAAAGATGAAAATGATAACGTTAGGGCAATCCTTGGGAGTACAGAGTTAAAGTACACAAAATCGGGTACTGTCGAAATGCGTTCTCCTGCTTCAGCAGTTTTGTTTGGTGAAGATGGGAAAGTAATCTGGTCTGCACCATAAAAAGAAGTCTCTTGCCGGTTGCCGGATCGAACCTTTAGCTTCTTAGGTTAGCTGAAATGACAGAACTAAACAAATTTCAGAAAGTCAACCACATTATTACGGCTTTCAGCAACTATCTCGAAACTGACGATAAATCATTAATTATTGGTTTTTCTCAAGAGCAGCTTCTGAAAACAAAGAATTTACATGCTTCAAGTTCAGGAGATAGAAACTCAGGATGGTATTTAGCGATTGTGGAGCGACTTGAAGAAATGAAAAATGAGGAGAAATACAA
>JBDRPF010000010.1:0-26231 GCA_043827325.1 Pseudomonadota bacterium
TCTTGACGGCGTGGTCGTGCTGGATATCGGGGAAGACACATACGAACTCAAACCCGGAGACAGCGCCTACTACCTGTCCACTACACCCCACCTGGTGGCCTCAAAAAGCGGAAAAGCCACCATACTGGCGGTGCTTTACGAGGGCTGAGATGCCGATGACCGAAAACAATTCGGCACCCGCCAAAGCAGGGTTTGACTTCTCAATCACCAATTATGCTGTATGAGGTTTCAAAAGGCCTTAAAACTATTCTCTTGAGGTATTACCATGGCGAACTATATTGCTATCGTTCATAAAGAAGCCAAATCAGATTTCGGCGTATCATTTCCGGATTTTCCCGGATGCATAACCGCTGGAAAAAATATTGATGAAGCCAAGGATATGGCTCAGGAAGCTCTCGCCCTTCATTTCCAGGGCATGCTCGAAGACGGTGAACAATTGCCCGGTCCCTCCAGCCTCGAAGAAATCATGAGCGATCCCGATTACACCAAGCTGAAAAATCACTCTAAAAATCTGATCCTTCGATCTTTTTGAGGTGTTGCTCCCGGTCTATTTGACAATATCGGACTTACAGACCCTTTTCTTTTTACATTCTATGTAAATCCCGGTCCCAATCGGTGTACTTTTAACAGATTGTGGACAATGCAGGGGATATTGGTATCACAAAAGCCAGGGGCAGATACCCTTGGTGTTTTCAGTAAATCTCGTATTTAACCAGCCTGCCGTCAAGACCGCCTGCCTTGATCGGTTTTTTCCATGATGCTTTCAGCCCGATGTTTTTGATATACTTCCGTTCTCCGAAATAAACAAAGGCGGCCGAGCCTTTGCATTTTTGTTTCAGAAAATCGCCGATATTTTCATATAACATTTCAAGGTTCTCGTCCCCCCCCATCCGAATGCCATAAGGCGGATTGGTTACAATTACATGTTCTTCAAGGGCGGGTAGCTTTCTGAAGTCCGCCCTTTCGACGCTTACGTTATTTCCGTAATGGAGCCCCATCAAGTTTGTCCGGGCCGCGCTGACAGCCTCCGCGGCCACATCGCTGCCCGCAATCAGCCCTTTCGGCAGCTCCCGGATGTGTCCGTCAGCCTCTTTTTTTACCTGCTTCAAGACAGCGCCGTCAAAGTCGGGCAGAAACTCAAAACCGAATCGATTCCTGAAAACACCTGCAGGGATATTGCTATACCGCATGAGCGCTTCACACAAAAGGGTTCCCGAACCGCACAAAGGATCATATAAAGGAACAGAACCGTCCCATTCGCTGAACCGGATAATCGCGGCGGCGACGGTTTCCTGCATCGGCGCCGAAACGGTTTCTTCTCTGTATCCTCTCCGGTGAAGCGCGCCGCCTGAAGTGTCGAGGCTTATTACTGCCTTATCGTTCCTGATATGAAGGTCTATCAAGATATCCGGATTCCTTACCGACACATCTGGACGATGACCGGTTTTTTCTTTGAAATAGTCGGCAACCGCATCTTTAAGGCGGAGGGCAGCGTACTTTGAATGCGAAATCGCGCTGTCGGAAACATTCGCCGATACGGCAAAGGTATTGCCTTCCGCAAAAAAATCTTCCCACTCGATTAGTTTAGCCTTCTGATACAGCGTATCGGTATCATGACAATCGTGTGATATCAACGGCGCAAGGCACCGTGAAAGAAGCCTGGTCAGATAGTTAATTCGATACAGGGTTGATTTGTCCGCCCTGAAATGAATTCCGCTGAATTCCGGCTTGACATCTTCGGCGCCGAGTTCAGATAGCTCCTCCGCGCCGGCTTCTTTTAAACCGTCGGCTACCTTCGCAAAATAACGGCAATCCTTCTGATATTGATATGCCGCCGTTTTCCGCTTTTCTCTTCTAGGGCGTTTGACCCAATTGGCTGATACCATTATTCACCGGTTTCGTTTCAATCGGAGCTTCATGAAAGCTATTCACCATCTCGTCAGTGTAGCCTGCTGCTGCCTGAAACCCACTCAGTACGGCCCCCGGCTCAACCAAGGAAACGCGAACCCCTTTTGGTCCGATTTCGCGCCGCAGGCTTTCAATAGGCATAACGCATGCTTAGTACTTCGATTCGCAATTACGGTCACATATTTTAATGAACAGAATCGATCAAATGCTCACTCAGCACTAAGTCCTGAGTAAAATAAATTCGTTACCGATTTAGTTCACTTCAAACTCTTGCAGCGATTCTTTAGGCAGAGCCGGAGAACTCTGCCCTGGCCCAGAGGACCAGATTTTCAAGGACTAAATTTCTATTTACGATCGAATATCAATCGTCGGAAAAAGGCCTTTCATGGGGCCTTTGGCGTACGGATGTATGATGTTAAAGGCGATATCCTGATCATCCTGGGCATGTCCCTTGTTGTTCCTGCCGTCAAAGTAGGCACCGTTGGCCTCTAATATGTGGTCGATGCGGTGCTTGAAAGCCTGTACGAACTGGGAACCGCTGCCCCGAAACCGCATGGCGCCCATGGTTAAGCGGGTTTTAACACCGTTGAACTTCCGGATTGAAATGCTGTGTTTTTTGAGATCTTTTTTATTTCTGACATAGCCCCACACGATATGGCCTGACTGTATTTTTAACGGCTCATCCAGGTCGATGATGGTGTGCGGCATGATGATGCACCCTTCTCCGATGGACAGCGGCGCATCCGGTTTCCCGTTCAGGAATGAATTAAACCCCACAAAAACATTTTTATCCAGATGCGCATGAATGATCTTGGCTCCGTGGGCCGTCACATTGTTGCCTTCCAGGCGGGAATCGATGATATAACAGTTTTCCTGTGCGTTCGCGCCTTTTCCCAGCCAGGCATTTTCCAGGTAGGCTCTCTGGGAGATCAGAACGTTTTCGCCGATATGCGTGTCGCCCCTGACCAGGGCGTAACGATTCAGCGATGTGCTCCGGGGAACCTTGACGGGCGCCTTCCTGTCAACCACATCGAACATCTCCTGAAAATCCGTTTTTCTCGACTCCACGAAGTCTATGAAAATTCCCCGGACCCCTTTTCCGGGCTCCATACTGATATATTGATCGAGGATCTTCTTTGGAAACGCATAACTGAACTCGAACAGATCCCCTGCTTTGATCCATATTTTTCCGGGTTCGATCTGTTGATGGGACAGTTCGCCCACCTGAACGTACGAAAATGCGCCGACAGTGGAATCATTGATTTTCGTCAGATCCACGGTACTGAAAGGCCCCAGGAAACAGCCTTCCATCGGGGCACCGTGGATGTTGGCGTAATGCATGGAAACCGTATTCTGAATTAAAAACGTCTCCAGGTCTTCGGGATCGTGGGAGTAGCAATGGACCAGGGTCTTGATCAGATAGGAGTCTCTGACCCGGATAACTTCATCGTCGCGAAGGGGAATTTCCATGCCCTGAAAATGGAACACGTCCCCTTTGGACTTGAGCTCGTCTCCCCGGATGTCGCTTTTGTAAAGCACCGAAAGATCCACCGAACATTTCCCCATAAAATAGCTCCCCGCCAGGTTGGAACGCCGGAAATGAAAGTGAAGGGGATGCAGGGATGTAAACCCGTAAAATGAATAAAACTTAACGAGCTGTTTCAGGGGAACCGTTTCCCGAACATACGGGCCGACGTCAATGCCGGTTTCCCTGAGATTGATGTTCACGCGCTCGATGATCCGATCGATGAGATGACGGAGTTCTTTCATGTCTGCTCCTTTTCAAACGATTCAAATTGTGAAAATTCCGACTGGGTCCGATCATTGCACGAGTCTCACATACCATCCAAACAATTCACCGGGCAAGCGGTTTTTAAGCGCATTTCCCGTCCCGCAAAAAATCATAATTTCAATTGACATTCACGGTCAGGTGAGGTACCTAAAATTTTTTTAAACCTCGGCGACCTGGGGAGATGCAGGCCCGAGTCGAAGCGAAAAAAGGATGATTGTTCCAACGTGTTGAAATTGAAATGAAGTTTGCCGGCCCTTTACGTTTTTTTTCCGACCGCCGGCAGACAGATTGCCACCACGTCGATTGTTAACTGTATGGAGGAAGTGATGGGGAATAATGGTAAAGCGTGGATATTCACTCTGGTTTGCCTGTTCACGGTAATGGTTGTTGTATCTCCCGTGTTTGCAGGGGCGTCGGCTGAGGCTGCTGCTGAGGCTGCAGTAGATAACCATGTCTGGTGGTTCTGGCCGCTGATCCTCCTAATCGTAACGTTTATCATGGGAATTGTCGCCGTGCTCGGCGGTGTGGGAGGCGGGGTCCTCTATGTACCGATAATCAGCGGCTTTTTTCCGTTTCACCTGGACTTTGTCCGGGGTGCCGGCCTGCTCGTGGCCCTTTCAGGCGCGCTGGCCGCCGGTCCCGGACTCCTCAAAATGAATCTGGCGAGCCTGAGACTGGCGATCCCCGTGGCCCTGATCGCCTCCTCCTGCGCCATTGTCGGGGCCATGATCGGCCTGGCCCTGCCGACCAATATCGTTCAGATTAGCCTGGGCGCCACCATTCTGGGCATCTGTGTCCTGATGCTCACCGCCAAAAAATCCACGGTACCGGATGTACCCCAGGCCGACCGGCTCTCTTCTGCGCTTCACATCTGCGGCGTTTACCAGGAAGCCAGCAGCGGCGAGATTATCGACTGGAAGATACACCGGACCCCTCTCGGACTGTTCCTGTTCATCTTCATCGGCGTCATGGCCGGTATGTTCGGGCTGGGGGCCGGGTGGGCTAACGTGCCGGTGCTCAATCTCGTCATGGGGGCGCCATTGAAGATCAGCGTCGCCACCAGCAAGTTCCTCCTTTCCATCACCGACACCTCGGCGGCCTGGATATACTTGAACAAAGGCTGCGTAATTCCCATGATGGTGGTCCCCTCCCTGGTGGGTATCATGCTCGGTTCCTTTGTGGGTGTCCGGATTCTCAAAATCGCCAAGCCCGCCTTTATCCGGTGGATGGTCATCGGAATTCTGGCCTTTGCCGGGGCCAAGGCGCTGTCCAAAGGGCTCGGGTTTTAATTGAAAACAATATGGTGAACATCAGTAATCCATGAATATTACATAAGTCAGGAGAGAAAAAAATGGACCGAAAAGCAACGACCTCTTTAAAAGCCACCCCCGAACAGATCCTTTATGCCAAACTTCTCGAATGGGGGATGTATATGGGGTTGCTCATTCTTTTTATCACGTTCGGCCTCTACGCCTTCGGCATTATGAAACCCTATATCCCCCTGGACAAAATATCCGGTTACTGGAACCTGAACGTCAACGACTATCTCCATCACGCCAACATCAAACCCGGGTGGGCGTGGACGGGCATGCTCAAATACGGGGATTTTGTCAATTTCCTCGGCATTGCCATTCTGTCCGGCGTCACCATCTTCTGCTATGCCGCCATCGTACCCACGCTGCTGAAAAACAACGACAAGGTGTATGCCGTGCTGGCGATACTCGAGGTGCTCGTTCTGAGCCTGGCCGCCAGCGGGATTCTCCAGGTGGGCGGGCACTGATTTTTTGGTTTCGAAGGTTTGTTTCCGCCCGGTCCCGGCGGCTGTTTAAGCGGAAAGGATAGGAGGATTCCGGAACAGGGATTTACTGATCCGTTCAAAGACGCGTGAATAAGGAGAACAATCCATGCTGTTAAAACAAAAAATTAAAGACAGGATGATTCCGATAAAGAATTACGCCACGGTTAAACCGGATGCAACCCTGAGAGACGCCGCCATGTCTCTGAGAACATCCTACTGCGAGCTGGACGGCGGCATGTGCACGGAAGCCGGGCCGCGAACCGTGCTTGTTACGGACGACAACGATAAACTGGTGGGGATACTCGACTTCAGGAGCTTTCTGGAAACGCTGATTCCGGAAATCGCCGGCGGTCTGTCCGCGAAACTGCGAGCCCTGGGGGTTTCCGTGGCGTTTGCCCAGGCCGATGCCGCCTTACTGGATGAATCGAGGATGGATTTTAATGCCCGCGTGATCAAAAACGCCGAAACAAAAGTTCGCGATATCATGATGAAAATCAGAGGAACCATTGATGCCGATGCCAGCCTGATGGACGGTTTGAAAAAGGTGTTCCGCAATAAAATTACGGTCCTTCCGGTATATGAAGGCGACAAGCTGGTCGGCGTGCTGCGTGACACCGATCTTTTCCTGGCGGTGACGGATATTCTGGAACAAAACGCGTAATTCGTCGTCCGGTCCGAATTTTTCCCCTGCAAAAACCACGTTCACCGGACGTGGTTTTTTATTTTGTTACGATACGTTGCGTGCTGACTATCGAATGAATTTATGGTGGGAAACCACTTCTATTAGGGCTGTAACCCTTTTAGATCCTCACAGGCTTTTTTGTTTCCCAGGCGACATGCTTTTTCAAGATCTTCTTTCACCATGAAAGATTCATCAAGAGCGGCGTTCGCAATGGCTTTGGCCATGTATATATCATCCCAGTTCGGATATTTCTTTTCAAGGTGATCCAAATAGATTACCGCCATCCGGTGATACCTTCTGCGAATGAACCGGTAGGCTTTCGCGATTTCCTTGCCCGGATCGATCTCCGTGAGAATATCCTGTTCCATTTCTTCCCGGAACGAATCATCGATATTTTCTTTCAGCAGCTTTTGGTTCAATATCTCTGCCGCAATGAAATCAGAAGCCCTTACCGTGGAATCGATCTGGATGACACATTCGACATTTTCCCCGGACGGCTTCCATTTTTCCGTGATCTTTCTTACCTGAATCTCCCTTGCCGCGAGACTGAGGATCTCGTCCTTTCTCGCCCCCCAGATCTTGACCGGGTCATTGCTCCAGGCACCCTGTATTGCCGATTCCAACGCATTTCTCTTTGCTTTGAAAAGCGAAACCGCCCGGGCTTTCTCTTTTGAATCGCCCTTTGTCAATATGTAACTGCCTTTACTTTTTACCTCAACCGCATCACCTGTTTGGTTTTGAGCAAAAGCAACCGAAGACAAAAACAGAACTGTCGCAATCAAGGCAGCTCGGCGCATTGTTTTAACTCCTTTCCCGTTTAGGATAAGAATATCTATCCCAAAATACATGATACGGCAAGAATTAATCTTTTGTAAAGATGGCGCTCATCTCGAAAATGGGACGGTTTTCTCGTTATTGGTATTGTATTGCCTGAGAAAGCGTAATATGTAAATCTCCTGCGAAGTTATGTTTTAATACACCGCCTCGAGGGGAATATGTTTAAAACCATAAAAGGGAAAATGATCGGCATTTTCGGTATCAGCCTGTTTTTTACCTGCGTGGTGACCGTTTTTTACTGGGCAAATGTTCATTCCGTAACCTATAAACTCGACCTGGTCGAACGCTTCGGGGACCTGTTTAATGACGTGCTGGAAATTCGCCGCTTTGAAAAAAATTTTTTCCTCTACAGAAACCCCAAGAGCCTGGATGAAAATCTGCTTTATCTGTCGAAAGTCGAACAGTTCGCCAATGACAATTCGAGTGAAATTGAAAGGATCGCGGGCAAGGAGGCATTCTCCAGATTTTTGGTTACCCTGAAAATATACAGGGAATCCATATTGTCTTATAAACAGGAGGAAAATTCACTGCCGACGTCTCCGGATTCGGTTCGAAACCAGGGGAAAGACCTGGTGGATTTTGCCAATAACCTCCTTAAAACAAAGCGCAGGAATATACATTCGGTCATCCGGCGAACGTCTGCGGCACCGTTTATTTTTTTCGGAATCGTCTTGTTTTTTCAGCTAATTGTTTTGCACTTCCTGTCAAGGCTGCTCAAACCGCTTTTCTTGATCAAACACACGACAGAAAAAGTCGCATCAGGGGATTTCAGCCCCATTTCGTATGAATCCCATTCCAGAGACGAAATTTCCGACCTTATCCATGCGTTCAATAAAATGGCAAAAGAGCTGGAAACAAACCAGGAAGCGTTGGTTCAATCTCGAAAGATTGCTGCAATCGGAACATTTTCCGCCGGTATCGCCCATGAGCTTAACAACCCCCTCAACAACATCTCTCTGACCGCGGAAACCCTGCTGGAAGAATCTTCCGAAAACCTCACTCCCGAGGCCAAAGAGTTGATCCTGGAAATTATCAATCAGACCGACAGGGCAGGGGAAATTGTTAAGAATCTCCTGGATTTTTCCAGAAAGGACAAACCCCTGTTCGGCGAGTTAAAGGTTGATGAGGTCATTACAAAAACCCTTACGCTGTTGAAAAACCAGATCATGTTGATGGGTATCGAGCAGGAAATAAACCTCCCGAAGGATTTGCCCTGCATCAGGGGGCATTTGCGCAACCTGCAACAGATTTTTATGAACCTGCTGATCAATTCGATTCAGGCCATGCCGGACGGGGGGCGGATCGCTATCGAAGCCCGGGACTATTCAGACCAATTCGTTCGAATCGATGTTTCGGATACGGGCCACGGAATAAAATCCGAGGATCTGGAACGTATTTTTGACCCCTTTTTCACGACAAAGGCTGTCGGCAGCGGAACAGGACTGGGACTCGCCGTAACCTACGGCATGGTTAAAAAACATGGCGGATATATCGAGGTTAAAAGTGAAGTGGGTGTGGGAACCACTTTTTCGGTTTATATCCCCAAAAGCACCGTCAAAGAAGAGTCAAAACAGAAATGAAAGCGCGTCTCGCAATCGTAGATGATGAAATCAGTGCCTGTCGCAATCTTGGCAAAGCCTTTTCCAGGGAAGGCTATGAGGTTGAAACATTTCTTGCAGCAGCCCCTTTTCTCGAACGCATGAAAACAGCTCCGTTTGACATTGTTTTACTGGACCTGAAGCTTCCCGATCAGGACGGGCTGCAAGTACTTCCCCGTATCAAGGAAATTCACCCTGAGACCGAGGTCATCCCGATGACCGGATACGGCACCATCGAAAACGCCGTTCAGGCGATGAAAATCGGGGCCTATCATTATGTGTCCAAGCCGTTAAAAATTCGAGAGATCCTGCCGCTGGTAAAAGGCGCCGTGGAAATCATCGAGCTTCGAATGGAAAATCGCCGTTTGCGCGAGATGCTGAAAGGCAAAAATGTTCTGAAAAAAACGGTTGGCACAAGTCCCGCGATGCAGGAAGTCTTCAAGCTCGTTCGAAAAGTCTCTGCCGTGGACTGCAATGTTCTGGTCCAGGGGCAGAGCGGAACGGGAAAAGAATTGGCGGCGCGCGGCATCCACGAGTTGAGCCCCAGACAGAATCGTCCATTTGTATCCTTCAATTGCGGAGGGTTTACCGATGAATTGATTGCCAGCGAGCTTTTTGGTTATGAAAAGGGGGCGTTCACCGGGGCCCATGCCACCAAAATCGGGCTTCTGGAATCTGCTTCGGGCGGAACGGTATTTCTTGACGAAGTCAGCGAAATGCCGCTGTCCATGCAGGTAAAACTGCTTCACGTTATTCAGGAAAAACGAATCCTGCGTGTCGGTGGAATTGAACCCATCGACCTGGACATCCGTATTGTCGCGGCAAGCAATAAGGACCTGAAGCATGAAGTCGCTCTGGAAAATTTTCGGCAGGATTTATACTTCCGTTTGAATGTGGTGACCATCCAGTTGCCCGCACTCACACAGCGCCTGAGGGACATCCCCCTTCTGGTTGCCCACTTTATCGAAAAATACAGCACGCTCTTTGGAAAAAACGTAAGCGGAATACAACCCGCGGCACTGGAAATACTGATGAATTACAGTTTTCCCGGCAATGTCCGGGAACTTGAAAATATTATTGAACGCGCCGTGGCACTAACGGAAAATGACATTCTGAACGTGGAAGATCTGCCCCATGATTTGCGGCAGCTTGAAATCGACACCTTTGAAGGCGAGGGTCTGTTGCCCTTAATGGAAACCGAGCGGCATTATATTGCAAAGGTGCTCGAAAAAACGGGTTACAATAAAACGTTAGCGGCTCAAATCCTCAACCTGCCAAAAACGACCTTATGGAGAAAGATGAAAAAATATCATCTGTCCGCCGGGCCCTCCACCGATAGTTCCCCGGAAAACGACTAACGCCCAAACGGTTTCATTTTGAAACCCCCTGTCCGCCTGAACCCGCTTCTTTTTTCATTTTGAAACATTCCCGCCCTTTACTTTTCGACTCATAAATTTTTAAGCCAATAAAATCAAGATGTTAAAACAATGGCACGTCTTTTGCTTTATAGCCTGGATGTTGCACGAGTTCGAGGTGATAAAAAGTTCTCATCCGTTTTCATGCAATATTCGGGATAGCGGTCGCAGGAGAGAAAAACCCATGGAACGAATTCTTGTCAGCATGGAAGCCCACCGGGTTGCGCGGGAGGCGCTGTCCAGGGCCTTTTCCCTGGCAGAACGGACAGGCACGGGGGTTTCCGTGCTTCTGGTTTACCCCGATCCGGCGCAAACGCACCACCTTGTGAAAGAAGAACATCCTGTTCCTGTTCGGGAAAAATTGGAATTGATTATTCGAAATCTCAAGCCCGAAAACATTTCACCGGCAATATACATGACCGAAGGACCGTACGAGGAGGAGGTGATCCGGTTTGTCGCGGAATACGGCATTACGCATCTCATTGTCGAATTTTTTGAAGAAAACCCCAAGGTCGATGCCAAGTCTTCAAAATCAATAAACCGCATCCGGCATCGCGTCAAATGCAGAATGGAAGTCGTTCATAAAAAATAAAATAAAGATTAGAAAGGGATCGTAATATGCACAATTTCTGGTATTTGTATCTTCCGATTGCAGGGAACAGTGTCAGCATCATTTTGATACTCGGGATGGGATTGCTCGTTGGGATTCTCTCCGGTATTTTCGGCGTCGGCGGCGGATTCCTGATGACCCCGATTCTCATTATGATCGGTATCCCCCCCACGGTTGCGGCTGCTTCCGATTCGAACCAGATCGTGGGCGCGTCTACGTCCGGAACCATTGCGCACTTCCGGCTCGGAAACGTCGATCTCAAAATGGGTATTCTTCTCCTGATCGGGGGGGTCGCGGGGGGGACCGTCGGCGTCCAAATCATTAAAATTCTGCGCCAGCTCGGAAATGCCGATTTTTTAATCAATATAACGTATGTGCTGATGCTGGGTTTAATCGGCGGTTATATGTTTCAGGAGAGCTTACAGGCGCTCAGGAAAAGCAAGCAGAGCAACGGGGAACCCGCCGCCGCCGTTTCCTCGGAAAAATCAATGTTTGCCCGAATCCTTCAAAAATTGCCCTGGCAGACCGACTTCCCGCGGTCCGGCGTTCGGCTCTCCATTCTGATGCCGCTGGTGCTGGGCACCTTTGTGGGAATCCTGGCGGCCATCATGGGCGTTGGCGGAGGGTTTATTATGGTTCCCGTCATGGTCTATATTCTGAGAATGCCGATGCATGTCGTTGTCGGGACCAGTCTTTTCCAGATTCTGTTTACCTGTATCAATGTGACAGTCATGCAGGCCTATTCGAACCATACCGTGGATTTCGTTCTGGCCCTGCTGCTTCTGCTGGGATCAACCGTGGGCGCTCAACTGGGAGCCAAAATCAGCAAACGGCTGAAAGGGGATCAAATTAAGATATTTCTGTCGATCCTTGTGCTGCTGGTAATGGTTAAAATGCTGTTTGGGCTTCTATTGACCCCCCACATCATGGTATCATATTTCGGAGGACATTAGAGAGAATGGGTAACAAACACAAATTGCGTTTATGGGTTTTGCTGCTGGTTTTTGGCTGCCTCCCGGGCGGGGTGTGCGCTGCAGAGCCCGCGAATCTTCTGCAGGTCCAATTTGAGCCGCAAGAGATAAATCTCGGAACGTTTTACAACGGAACGGAGATTGCCGTGCATGGACTGGCACCTCAGGGCAATGACATTATTATCCGCTTTGTCGGTGACAAACAGGATATCCACTTGAATCGAAAGGGCAAAGTTCTGGGCCTTCTGTGGATGAATATTGGCGCGGTAACCATTAAAAATACACCTGGAGCCAGCATTATATATTCAACCCGTGATTTTAAGACCATGGCCGGTTCATCTTCTCCGGCAGCGTCCGATATCTGGAAATTGGGCCATTCCGCATTGCAAAATGAGATAGAAACGGACCCGCCGGCAAAGAACGCGGAGGACAAGGAATTTTTATCCAATGAGCTTGTCCGGTTGAAGGAACATGACAACCTGTTCGCGGAAGTCCCCGGCGGCGTTACAAAAAGCGGTCTCAAGGACGGTCGGGAATCTTTTGAGGCCCGCATCCAAATCCCGTCATCTATTCGCCCCGGCAATTACCGGTTGGAAGCCTACGCGTTTCAAAATGGCAAATTAGTTGACAGCATACGCCGGCCGGTCCAGGCCAAAATGACGGGGCTGCCTTCCTTTATGTTCAAGATGGCTTTTCAGCAAGCGCTTGTCTATGGATTGCTGTCAACTATTATCGCAATCGCCGGCGGACTGCTGATGAGTCTTATCTTCGGCGTCAAAAAGGGCGCCCATTAAAATGCGGTGGATACAGTGAACGTAATGACCCGTCTTAAAAATTGGCTCTTTTTCAGGGGGAAAAAAGACCCGGAATCCCTTTTTCCGCTTCTTTTCCGGAGATTTCAAAACATCCTGAAGCGGAACAATGAAATCTTGGAACTGATTGCCGATATGGGCGATAAAATGGGGGGGAATTTTGTATTTGACCGGCAATACCTGGTCACTATCTGCCGGCAGTTGAGCGATTCGGTATACAAACTGATTTATGATCTCAACATGTTGACCTCTCAAAAATACATGCAGCTTTACACTGCGTACGAACGCATCCAGAACCAGATTCAGGCGGATCTGACGGGGAGCCCCGTGGTCTCGGAAAGCAGCTACACGCTGTCCTACGATGCCATCACCCGGGATGATCTTGAAACTGTCGGGAGTAAAAATGCCAACCTCTCTGAACTGAAAAACGTTCTTGAGCTTCCCACCCCGTCCGGATTCGCAATCACAACCCGAACATTCTACGATTTCATGATTCATAATGAGCTGTTGGACATTGTTCAACGGATCGCTCAAAAACGGGAAGAAAACCCGGACATGTTTGCAGCACAGTCGAAAAATCTTCAAAACCGGATCCTGGAGGCCGAAATCCCGCTGTCGATTCTTCGCGATATCAGAGGCGCCGTTGAACAGCTCAGAAGGAAAGACAAACACGAACCGCTTTATTTTGCCGTCAGAAGCAGTGCGGTCGGCGAAGATACAGAGCACAGCTTTGCCGGTCAGTACAAAAGCTATTTGAACGTCCCGGAGGACCAGGTGCCGGAATATTACAAAAAAGTCGTAGCGAGCGTTTATTCGCCCGGCGCATGGGAATATCGAATCGCAAAGGGTTTCCAGGAACACGAAATCGCCATGGCTGTCGGATGCCAGTCGATTATCCATCCAAAATGCAGCGGGATTATCTACACGATGGATCCCCTCTCTCCCGAAAAAGAAGTGATGGTGGTCGCTGCCACCTGGGGCCTGGGGGTTCCGGTAGTGGAGGGAAGGGAAAAGGTGGATCGTTATCTCCTCAGCCGGGACGCGCCGCATTCTGCCCGGCAAATAAATATCATGCACAAGGAGACGATGCTCGTCCCCGACCCAACGGGTGGCACCAAAACAGTAGAAGTGCCGAAGGAATTGCAGGATGCGCCGTGTTTGAACACCTCCCAGTTCGAAGAGCTGGCCCATACCGCGCTCAAGATAGAGAGATATCTGAAACGGCCCCAGGACATCGAATGGGCTTTTGACGAAAACGGGAAGCTGATCATTCTTCAATCACGCATGCTTCAGGTTCACTTTTCCCCCGAAGAGGATACCTGCCGGCTTCACGAACTTACAAAACAGCATTCCGTCATTCTATCGGGAAAAGGAGACGTTGTGCAGCGGGGGATTGCAAACGGCAGGGCCTTTGTCATTCAAAAGGATGAGGATCTCGACAACATCCCCTACGGGTCAATTCTGGTCGCCCGTCACACATCCCCCCGTCTGGCCAAGGTCATCCACCGGGTCCAGGGAATTCTCACCGATCGGGGATCGCCCATCGGGCACATGGCTACGGTTGCCCGGGAATTTCGGATTCCCACCATTGTCAACACCGGGATTGCGACAAAGGTGCTTTCAACAGGAAAAGAAATCACCCTGGACGCGAGTCAGAACGTGGTATACGATGGAATGATCAGAGAACTGTGTTATTATGAACGCATTCAGGAGGCTGTTTTCGAAGAATCGTACGAATATCGTCTTCTCAACCGAATCCTAAAAAAAATCGCCCCGTTAAAACTGGTTGACCCCCACGACCAGGGATTTGTCCCTGAACGATGCCAGACATTTCACGATATTGTTCGATTTGTGCATGAAAAAGCTGTTGAAGATCTGATGAATTTGAGTGAAAAATATAGGAACCGGTCTCAACAGGGGTTGAAACGCCTGGAAATAGATATTCCGCTGGGTCTTTTTGTGCTGGATATCGACGGCGGTATCGATGCGTCTTCGAAAACCCGCTTCGTGATGCCGGAGCAGATTAAATCCCGTCCCATGAAAGCGTTTTTAATGGGACTGGCGGACTCCGGTCTCTGGGCAACCGACCCTGTTTCTATGGATATGGGGAGTTTTATGTCAAGCGTCACCCGAACCATTTCCGCCTCTCCGGCCGGTTCGGGGCGCGTCGGCCGGAACCTGGTTGTCCTCGGCGAAAAATATATGAACTTGAGCCTTCACCTGGGATATCATTTCAACATCATCGACGCCTATATCGGGGAAAATGTAAACGACAATTATGCCTATTTTCGATTCGTCGGCGGCGTCACCGATATCACCCGGCGTTCCCGCCGTGCCAGTTTTATCGCTGATGTCCTGGCAAGATCCGATTTCAAAGTGGAAGTCCGGGGAGACCTGGTGATCGGCAGTCTCAAGAAATTTACCAAAGAACAGATGGACTACAAGGTTGCGTTGCTGGGCGCACTCGTCGCGTATACACGACAACTGGATGTGCTGATGCGCAGAGACGAGCATATCGATCACTACGTGGAGGATTTCACCAACAGGTGGCCGGTGGTTGAATTGTAAAACAGGTTGTGTTGAGGGGGAAATTATGGATGCAGACCCGAAGACCCGTATTTTGATCTTAGACGATGAACCGATTGTCTGTAAACGCCTTAAACCTGCTTTTGAGAAGCTGGGTTATGAAACAGAGGTCTTTACAGATAGTTCCAAGGCCATGTCCCGGATTCAGGAAAAAGATTTTGATATCGTCATCACGGATCTGAAAATGAAGCACATTAACGGGATGCAATTCCTGGCCGCGATCAAGGAAAAATCACTGGACACGGAGGTAATCGTGATCACGGGTTTTGCGACCATGGAAACGGCCAAAGAATCCTTTCAAAAAGGGGTGTTCGATTTTGTTGCAAAACCGTTTAAGATCGGTGAAATCCAGGAAATCGTGAAAAAGGCTGAAAAGAAGAGGGCCGATCGGTTAAAAGGCGGGCATTCATAGCTTAAGAAACCGGAAGGTAAAGAGTAAATTACGATCCCGCTCATTGAGCGGGGTAGGATGTTTTTCAGACTATTGGGCAAAGCACGTCGGCGCTTCAAACGCTGATCCTGCAACCGGGCGGAGATGCACCCGGCGGCAGGATCAGCAGGCAGAAGGAGGATTGCCGACTTCCCCCCGGTCGACCTCGCCCCGACGCGTCTAAACCCTTACCGACGCTTCGGAAATCTGGTATTGTTTGAAAAGCCTCTGCTTCTGTAAATGTCCCCTGAACGTCCAGAATAAAATAAGTGAAGTGGCCACGATGCCGCTGCCGAAAAGGAAAATTTTGCTTCCAATCCCGAAATACATCATCGCCTGATCCGTAAACTGCATCAGGTCGAGGTCTTTCAGGTACTCCGGAATCGCCAGACCGCGGGAAACACAGCAGAGCAGAATCAAAATGGCGGTGACCAGACGGATATACAATTCTTTCACCAGCTGTGTTCCGATGGCGCCGAAATAGATGCCGACCAAAGAGCCTGCATACAGAAGAAGGGTCAACCGAAGATCCACAAATCCCGCCAGCGCGTAGTTGAAGGCCCCCCAGGCACCCATGAACATGGCCAGAAAGAGTTCGGTTCCGGCCGCGACCACCGTGGGCACGCCAAAAACATAGATCATGGCCGGCACGCCGACAAATCCGCCGACACCGATGGTTCCGGCCATGTATCCCACCAGCGTTCCGATGAACAGGATGACCCAGAGGGAAATTCTTACGCCGGATACCGGGAAATTAATCATCGGCGGGATCTGAAGTTTGCTCGAGAGTTGCAGCAATGCCTTTGACGGTCCGACGGACGCCCCTTTCAAGCTGGTCATCGCATCTTTCAACATGGATCCGCCGATGAGCGTCAGCGAGAGCACAAAAAATACGCTGACATAAAGACTGGACCCGGACGCGCCGAGTTTATGGAAAAAAAAGCCGTTTGCCATCACCGCCAGTTTGATGCCCACCAAGGCGGAGATGAGCAGAAATATGGCCAGTTTTTTGTCAACAGAACCCAGTTCGCCATGTTTTTTCGACCCCATCATGGCTTTGCCGAATTTGTGGGTGATATTGGCCCCCACGGCCATCACCCCCGGAATCCCCAGGTTCATCATTCCCGGCGTCATCAGGAACGCGCCGCCCGACCCGATGAACCCGGAAAGGGTTCCCCCCATGAAACCGAGTAAGGCCACGCCAAAATATTTCCACTGCCCGCTTGACAGTATTTCAGTTACGATCTGTAGTTGTTCCGGCGATACATGCCCTGTTACTGCAGCTGCCATCTCATTCCTCCTCTCCGCATATATAATTCGAATCTTGAAATTTCGATATTTTCGCTACTAATGTTTGCCGGCGGATTTCTCCATTCCCAGCCATCTGGGCAAATACTCGGTAAAGCTTCCATAGATATAGGCATGTATCGGCACGACGACCATGACCGCCAACCCCCCCAAGACAGTGCCCTTCATAAAGATCAGGTGATTGAGTTTGTCGATGTAGGGAAAAAACAGCAGGTAGCTCGCTGCGGAAAGGCCGGCAAGCACTAAAAATCGGAAATACCCTTTTCCCTTTTCCTCATCTTTATCCGCCAGAAGACCTTCCACCGGCAACACCGGGCAACCAAAGCGCGAGCTGATATCTTCCAGTGTTTTTATGCCTTTTTCAGCAAGGGGTGCAAGATCGAGCTTGCCGGTCATGATGACGTCGACCGGCGTAAATGCTTCAATCGCCTGCATAAACACGGTTGGGGCGGACTGAACAATCTTCCACGTAAAGGGCAGGCCTTTTTCCGTGAGTTCCGCCTCGAGTTTCCGGACGAATTGATTCACTTTTTCCTGTGCTTCCTTGATCTGTTTTTCCTGTACCTCGATCCAGTCCGTGACATCCGGATGAACAGGGATCACGAACAACGCCGACAGTTCCACCCCTTTCTTTTCGGCGATGTTTACGGCGTGATCCACCTTGCTGGATTTTTCGTCTATAAGATTCTCTATGAACAGTATCTTCTTCATGCGGATTTTCTTACCTCCTTATCTTCGTATTTTTTAGCGTTAGCCTCATTATCATAGCAACTTTGATGCCATTTGATGCCGGAGGATAATAAATTATTTAACATTATGTATTAATTAATAATTTATCATAAACACCCCTGAAAAAAT
Organism: Pseudomonadota bacterium; assembly: GCA_043827325.1. Lineage (GTDB taxonomy): Bacteria > Desulfobacterota > Desulfobacteria > Desulfobacterales > UBA11574 > JBDRPF01. The sequence continues at coordinate 17,606 of JBDRPF010000010.1, forward strand.
GAGACACGCCGATTGTTGCATTTTGCAATGATTGTCGGGGGAATAAGGTTTTATAACATGATTTCAGGAGGATATAATGAGATTACAAAAATGAGCAGGGTGTTGCAGACTGTAACAAAAATCAGGAAGCATTTTCCATCATGGATTGATGAGCGATAGAATAGTTGCCGTCCAAAAAGGCCTTTACATATCGCTCACGGATTTTTCCATTCCGCAATGTCATATCCAACTGCCGTGTAAATCCTATGAGGCGTCCCAGTTGATCGATGCGTTTCTCGGTTTCCACGCGGGTGCCCCCCCGAAAGAGGCTGGTCACCGTGTCACCCTTTACATTAACCCTGAAATCGAGGGCGGTAAGGATTTCTTTCAACAACAGGGCTCGCTGGGCCCGGCCGTCTGCATCGGCACCGCCGCCGCCAAAGCGAAAGCTGAGATAGTTGTTGTCGGAAATATCGCTGCAGACCGTATCGATAACCGTAAAATGATACGCCAGGCGGGAATGTAAATTGAGATAATCCTTTGATAAAAGGACGTAGGCTTTTCCACCCTCATCCGTGACATCGCTCTGGATAAACGAACGGGAGACCACCGAAAAAAAACCGCCCAGGTTAAATTCCACCGAACCGGCCCAGGACACACCCTCGCAGGTTATTCCCTCGCACAGCGCGTGAAACGGTGTTGACCGGATATCCGACAGGGCGATCTGACGTCTGAAAGCAGCTTGCGGTTCGAGCCCTCCTCCGATATCGATAATGTAAAAATGAAGCGGCACCCGGGGAATGATAAAAAGATGGGCGATACCCGCTTTTCCCTTTCCCCCGAACCGAAACATTTCTCTGACCGACACTTCATGAATATACCGGATTATGTCGTGAACGGTTTTAAAATCACCCGGCTTCATCATTATTTCGAGAACGGGGTTGTCGGGGATATGTGTCAATGTCAGCGGCACGATATCCTTCATTATGCTTCTGATCATCGGGAGATTTCTATCCCCCTGGCCTTCGATGGTCGTTTCGCAATAGTTTGTTTTCAGAAGCGAATCGATCCGGCCGTTGTAGACTTTTCCCCGGGTCGTATCCAGTGTGATGATTTCTACATCTTCCAGAATCCGCATCGCATCTTTGGCGTTGATCAGCGTGGGTTTGTGAAATTCTCGTGCCACAGTAGCCAGATGCGTGGCCGTACTGCCCATTTCGGCGATCAGTCCGCTGGCAAAAGGAATCAGTTTGGCGAATTCCGGGTCCATGGTTTTCAAGACAAGGATGGATCCTCTGGGCACCGAGGCGGTCGTTTTGTCCCGCACCAGAAAAACAGGGCCGGATATGACGCCCGGGGTCATCGGTTCTCCGGTGAGCACCGGCACCTCGTTCACCTCGACGATGTTGCACATAAGCTCCCGAACCATGGATAGCGGTCTGGACTGCAAAATGAATATCCACCCCCTCTCGTCGATGGCCCATTCCACGTCCTGCGGCGCCCCGAAATGCCGCTCCATGATCTGGGTATATTCATACAGGGTACTCAGCGCCTCATCTTTCAGGCAGGGAGTTTTCTGCAATTCCGCTGGAACGGGTTCACTTTTTACGCCGCCATTGTCCGGATCGGGAACCAGGCGGATGTGTTTTTCTCCAATGGTCTGGCTGAACAAATTGCCGCCGACTTTGCGGTCCAGAACATAAACGTCGGGCTGGACGTTTCCGTCCACGGCATACTTGCCCAGACCCCAGACCGCCGTGATCAGTGTATGGTCTGCTTCCGGGTGGTCGGGGTCCAGCGTATACAAAACGCCCGAAGCGACCGTCGGAATCATCTCCAGAACCAGCACGCCCATGGCCATGGTTTCGTCCTGGGGAATCCCTTTGGCCAGCCGGTACTGGATGGCCCGTTCTTCAAACAAACTGGCACAGACGTCTTTAAAGGCATCCGGGATGCCGGTACGGGGGACACCGAGAACAGAGCGAAACTGCCCGGCAAAAGAATAGGTGCCATCTTCTCCGAAAGCACTGCTTCTCACCGCAAAAAACGGAATGTCCCCGATTTCGGACAGCTTCTCATTCAACTCTTCCTGCAGCGTATGCGGTATTTCGGCCTCGATAATGGCTTTTTGGATCCGGGACGAGGCCTCCTGGATTTTCCCGCTATCTTCCATCCGGAGATCCGCCATCAACGGCCTTATCAGTTCGTCAATCTTGTTGTGTGTAATCAGTTCTCTATAAGCAAGAAAGCTGAACACCAATCCTCGCGACACCGGGAAGTGCAAAATATTTTTGACTTCACCGAGATTCGAGGCCTTTGCGCCCACTTCGCCCGTCATAACGGCGCTGACCTGCTTTAAAAAATACAGACGCTGGGTGGACTCCAGGCCCTCTGTTTCCAGCTTTTTTTCAATTTGAGCCTTGATATTCTCTGCAATGGGCAACAGCCAGTCATACTTGTCCGCGCTCATTTTTTTTAAGGCCTGAACAAAAGAAATGATGCGATCCAAGAGGACGGCAACCTCATCTTTGAAGTAGGGAAGCGAGACCAGTTGTAAATCGACCCGCTCCTGTAAACCGTTCAGGATATCCATGACGACATTATTTTCAGACAGCAGGGTATTGAAAAGAGAATAGCGGTTTTTAATCTGTTCGTAACCGTCACTCAAAAAAAACCGAATGAGTTCCGGGTCGTATTCAGTACTGAAGTCCCTGAAATCCTGCCTGAACATCAAATTTACGACTTTGTTAAAAAATGATCTGAGCATCCAAAACCCTTTTCCGTCAGAAAAATAAACTTCCGGTCCCGGAGGACCCGCCAGCGGTTTACCGAATTCGAGTTTCGGTTTTAATTTTCTATGCCGGATCGCCCTCTCTGTCCATTATACTATTTTCCGGTTCGGATGCAACCTTTATGCCAGTACGCCGGCAGGTCTTTTATACCACCGGTTAACATTTGTCGGACTTCTGCCCAACCCGCTGATACCGCCACGATCGGCGTTGCTGCCCCAAAAAATGGGTGAGCCGGAGGCATCAGGAGTATTAGTGAAAAACGTTACATTTTGCAACCTCGACATTTTCAGAAACGATCTGGTATAATATATTGATATTGAAATAAAATAACATATTGGCATTTTGTGCTGTTGTAATATGTAACATTTTGCAAAGGTTTGGCGGGAAACGATTAGTATCTAAATAATTAAATAATATCAAATATATAACTTGCTTTCCACAACTCTGGCACACTTATTGAATTGTATAATGGCCAGAAATGGGTTTCACATGTGTAAATCCATGAAAACAACGGGAGGTAACACCATGCGTATCAGAGAAAAACTCAACAGTATCCGGGAAGCATTCGACAGATATATGGTGGCGGCGACCTTTGCCCAGGCTGATGCACACGACCAGGCCCTGCAGGTTCTCGAAGAGAAAAAACGCCATCGCAAGTCCACGCGTCCGGCTGTCCGGCAAAGACCCAGAATGCAATTGCGCACGCCCAAATAAAGCAAACAGCGTTCCGGGTGAGGCGTTTTAACCATGATAAAGAGATTAAAAAAGCGATTTCTCGAAAAAAAGAAGACGGGTAGTCGCATCCGGATTAAAAAAGCGGGTCTGATAAAGCGTCTTCAGGACTATGCCGTTGCTGCGACCTTTGCGGAGGCCGGGTTGCAGGACATTGCCAGAGAGATCCTCGAGGAACGCCCCAAAATACTGGTGGTGGGCAGGGGCCATCAGTTTTCCGACGCGCTGATTGATTACGCCATAGGGCTTTCCGGAAGAATGGCATATGAGATCATCGCTTTGAACTGTGCCGCCATCCGTTCTGAAGCATCCGGCCGGACCGATCCGTATCACAAGGAACTGTTCAAGAACTTCCGGACCAGAGCCGGCGGCGGTGTCGGGCGTTTTGCAGACCGTGCAGCTGAAGCGGGCATACCCTTCCGGCACGTGGTCGAACCCGGCGAGGCAGGAAGTTGCGTTCGCAGGATGGAACAGGAAATCACCCGGCTGCAGTTTGTGCTCCAGGAACCGGAGTCAGAGCAGGAGCTCGTTCGGGACACATCCGTTCCGGTCTTTTTTATCAGCAAATGACAGCCGGTTCGGGTGGTTTTTCAATGGCGGTGAGCCCTGCGTGCAGTGAAGAATACCGGCCAGGATACCTTCGCGAGCCGCGCCGAAAATTGCCGGCCCATGATGTTGCTTCCCATATAGATTCATTCCGCCTGTCTTCCCATTCCATTTGACAAATCCGTAAGTTCAAGAATAAAATAAAGAATCTATAGTCATTTTGACTCAACCATGAAAGAGGACCATGGGATTCTTCAGTAAATCAGATGAAAAGCAGCCGAACCCGGAGCTTGAACTGCTTCGCCGGGAGGTGCTCAAGGCCAAAATGTCGCCGCCCGCGGAAACCCACGCGCTCCATGAATTGGAAAAGCTGGATAAAACGCCCCCGGAAGCCGCTGAGTATGCCATCGGCATCAACTATCTGGAGTATCTGGCATCGCTCCCGTGGAATGCCCATACCAAGGACAACTTCGATCTTGAACATGTTGAACGCATCCTGAACAGGGAGCATGCGGGCCTGAACCAGTCCAAAGAACGAATCCTCGAGTACATTGCCATACGGAAACTGAAGACCCAGCAAAGATTCAGGGTCCTGGTGGTGGATGACGAGGAAATCGCCCGGACCAATCTTGAGCACATCCTCAAAAAGGATGACTTCCACGTAACAACAGCCATTAATGGCGCGGAAGCGATAGAACACCTGGCGTCCGCCCCATTCGACCTTGTGCTCACCGATCTCCTTATGACCAGGGTGGGGGGAATCGAACTTCTTGAAACAGTCAAAACCCGGCATCCGGGTACGGAAGTCATCATCATCACCGGATATGCAACGGTGCCGTCCGCCGTGGAGGCGCTGCAGAAGGGCGCTTACCACTATCTGTCCAAACCGTTAAAAATAGCGGAGGTGCGGGCGGCTGTCGGAAAGGCTTTGGTCAAGAAGCAATGGGACCACCGCCCCAAGGGTCCCGTGCTCTGTTTTACAGGGCCGCCCGGCACCGGCAAAACGTCGTTGGGAAGAGCCATCGCTACCGCTCTCGGCAAAAAATTCATCCGGCTCTCCCTTGCGGGACTGAAGGATGAGGCGGAAATCAGGGGGCATCGCCGGAGTTACGCCGGCGCTATGCCGGGTCGAATCATCGATGCGATCCGCAGAATCGGATCCAGGAATCCCCTGTTCATGCTGGATGAGATCGACAAAATCGGCCAGGACTTCCGCGGCGACCCGGCTTCGGCTCTCCTGGAGGTTCTGGATCCGGAACAGAATGAGCATTTTCTGGATTACTACCTGGATGTGGCCTTTGACCTGTCCGATGTGATGTTCATCGCAACCGCCAACCTGTTGGACCCCATACCCCGACCGCTTTTGGACAGGATGGAAGTGCTCGATCTGTCGGGCTACACCGATGAAGAAAAAGAACGTATCGCAATGGATTTCCTGATTCCCAGGCAGATAGAAGCGACAAGCCTCTCGCACTACTCTCCTGAATTTTCAAGGGAAGCGGTGCAGAAAATAATCAGGGAATATACGCGCGAGGCAGGGCTTCGAAATCTCGAGCGGGAAATCGGCTCGATCTGCCGCAAAATCGCGCGGGAGATCCTACAGCAGGGCGACGCTAAAGGTCGGGTGCTCATTGACCCCTCGAAAGTCGAACAGTACCTGGGACCCCGCAGGTTTCATTACGAAGTTGCTGAAGCCAGGGACCGGATCGGGGTCACGACAGGGCTGGTCTGGACGGAGACGGGCGGAGACATCATCTTTATTGAAGTCACCCGGATGAAAGGAAGCAGAGAGCTGATCCTCACCGGATCTCTGGGAGAGGTGATGCAAGAGTCGGCCCAGGCCGCCCTGAGCTATGTCCGCAGCAATATGGAACGGTTCAAGATTTCAGAAGATTTTTTTTCCGGGCACGATATCCACATTCATGTCCCTGCCGGTGCAACACGCAAGGATGGACCCTCGGCAGGACTCACCATCGCCCTTTCACTGCTCTCGCTGGCAACGGAAAGACCGGCAAGGAGGGATGTGGCCATGACCGGCGAACTCACCCTCAGCGGCAGAATCCTTCCCGTAACCGGCATCAGAGAAAAAATACTGGCGGCACGACGTGCCGGGGTGAAGACCGTGGTGTTTCCGGAAAAGAACCGGGTGGATGTGGATAACATCGGTGATGAAATTCGGGGTGACCTGGAGCTGGTTCTTGCAGACAGTGTTGAAAAAGTTGTGGATCGGGTTTTGCGCTGACCCGGGGGCGTTCAACCGTCAACTCAACCCTCGGCGGCCTCCTCTACCCCCCAGCGCTTGAGCTTGCGCCAGAGGGACACCCGATCGATGCCCAGAACTTCGGCAGCGGCACTCTTGTTGCCGTTAACATTTTTAAGAACCCATTGAATATATTCCCGCTCGTTTTCCTCCAGACTGGGGAGACGGCGTTTGGGGTGCCGGTATACCTTGAAGGATAATTTTTCGAGCTCCGGCGGCAGGTGCTCTGGGAGAATCGACGCTCCGTTGCACAGCGCCACCGCCCTTTCAACGATATTTTCCAGTTCGCGCACGTTACCCGGAAATTCGTAGTTTATCAGGGTTTCAAATGCCTCCTCCGAGAAGCCGTCGATTTGTTTTCCCTGGGCCTGGGCATATTTCCTGAGAAAATGATGGGTCAGAAGCGGGATATCATCTTTTCGCTCGGAGAGGGGGGGGATGTGCAGACTGATCACATTGAGCCGGTAGAACAGGTCCTTGCGGAACCTCCCGGCCCCGACCTCTTTTTCCAGATCCTTGTTGGTGGCCGCGACGATGCGAATGTCGACGGTGACAGGTTGGGTGCTTCCGACACGAAGCAGCGATTTTTCCTCTATCACCCGAAGGAGTTTAATTTGCATGGATGAGGGCATGTCGCCGATTTCATCGAGAAAGACGGTACCTCCGGTAGCCGCCTCGAGCAGGCCGATTTTTGTTGATGTCGCACCGGTAAAGGCGGCCTTCTCGTGTCCGAAAAGCTCGTTTGCGATCAGCTCCTCGGTGAAAGCGCCGCAGTTGAAAGCGAGAAAACGTTCGTTTTTGCGATTGCTCCGGAGATGAATCTTGCGGGCAATCAGTTCCTTTCCGGTGCCGGTTTCACCAAAAACAAGAACACTGCAGTCGGTCGGCGCGACCTGTTCCGCCATCCTCAGGAGTTCCTGCATCTTCAGGCTTTTACCGATGATCATCGACGATTCCGACTTTTCCGCACAATATTGCTTGAGATCCCGCAGCTCGTCTTTGAGTTGCTTTTTTTCAAGAGCCCTTTTGACGATCATCCGGGCCTCATCAACCTTATACGGTTTGGGGATGTAGTGGTAGGCCCCTTTTTTCATGGCTTCGATAGCGGTGTTGACCGTTGCGTAAGCCGTAATCATGATCACTTCCGTGTCCGGATACAGCTCCTTGGTCTTGGCCAAAACCTCCATGCCGTCCACCAGCTTCATTTTCAGGTCGGTCAGGACCAGGTCAAATTCCGTGGTTGACAGCTTTTTCAAGGCACTGACGCCGCTGTCCACGGAGACAACGTCGTAACCCTCTTTCTTCAGGACGTGTTCCAGGTTCTCCCTGGCAATCTGCTCGTCATCTACAACAAGAATCCTGCTCTTTTTCATACACCACCTTCATCCGGAAGGATTTCGATCTTGAGCGGGAGGATTATGGTGAATTCGGTCCCCTCTCCCACTTTGCTTTTCACGGTTATGGTGCCCCCGTGCCGTTCGACAATGCCGTGAGCCACGGACAATCCCAGACCGGTTCCATATCCTACCTCCTTGGTGGAAAAAAACGGATCGAAAATGTAAGGTAGATTTTCAGGCGGTATGCCGCAACCGTTGTCCCTGACATTAATCTCTATCTTCTGTTTGTTTTTCCTGGCATCGATGTTGATCGACCCGTTGCCCTCGGGCATGGACTGGATGGCGTTCAGGACGAGATTGAGAAGAACTTCCTGAAATTTCTGTACATCCAGGTAAACGTCCAGCTCTTCCGGAATTTCGGTTAAAATCTCCACTCCCGGAGGCAGCTGGCTGGAAACCAGCTGCACGGTGCGAAGGACCAGGTTTTCCAGGTTGACCAAATTGGGCTGAAATTCCCGTTCCCGGGAAAAATCCAGGAGCCCCTTGACAATATCTCTGGACCTGTCGACTTCCTGGTCTATGTTGGCAAGAAGCTTGTTAATGTGCGCCCAGTCTCCCCCGTGAACTTCTTCTAAAAGAATCTGGCAGGAAGTGGAAATATTGTTCAGGGGGTTGTTGAGCTGGTGGGCGATTCCGGAGGTCAGAATGCCGAGAGAAGAGAGCTTCTGGGCCTGAACAAGCTGTTTCTGTCGTTTTTCCAGTTCGGAAATCATTTTGTTAAACGCCTCGACCACGGATTGGGTCTCATCGTCGGTCTGAACCACGAGCAGGGGCTTGAAATCGCCCTTGGCGATTCGGGCGGTCGTTTTTTCGATGACTCTGAGGGGTCTCACAATTTTCTGGGTGACCAGTATCGTGAGAAAAACACCCAAAACAACGAAAATCAGGGACAGGTAACCGAGATCTCTTTTCAGAACCTG
>JBDRPF010000011.1:0-30561 GCA_043827325.1 Pseudomonadota bacterium
ATACGGATCTGTTTTTTCCGGGAGTGGCGTCGGAACCAGACCGCAAATCCGAAGAGAACGACCAGCACGGGAAGACCGGCAATATTAAAGGACTTTACGATGGTTTTAACCCCTGCCCCGGTATCCATCAGCGGGTTGAAACGCTGCTCCTTGCTTCGCATGACGGCGATGTCCTCCCGGTCGTTCAGATAATCCAACAGGTTTAAAATATACATGGCGTTCGGGCTGTTGCCGTCCGTGTCGAGTATAGTATCTGTGAGCATGTCCGAGGACGCCATGAGAAAAATCTTGCCGGGTTTGCCTTTGGAGAGGAACACCCCTTCACCTTTTATTTTCGAAAGATCCGCGTCAGGTTGCCGCTCAGAGGGTTCTGCAAGGTCCGCTTCTGTTTCATCACCTTCGGCCGGTTCTTTCTCCGGAATGGGCTTTCCGCTGAAATAACTTGAAAATTCGCCGCTCAGAATACAGGCCATCGGCAGCTTTCGCATTTCATCTTCTGATTTTGGCGGCGAAATGAACATGGGGTTAAGGTTGATGGGTTCATGCATTTCCCAGGATTTGTCGGAAGAGGAAAAGAGTGTGCGAGCGGTGAGTCCGCCCGCCTTGATGCGCTGTTCGTCCGGACTCAGCGGAGAGATTTTCAGCGCGATCAGTCCCTGGATACGCTTCATAAACCCGAGCGTCTTGTCGATGTTATGGCTTTTTATCACCGGCGCAAAGAATATGTTCTGTTCTCCGCCGCCGAATTGCGAGGGAAGTCTTTGTTTATAACAGCTTTCATCCATGACATAGGATCTCCGGAAGGTGACGCCGTAGTGTGCCAGCAGTTTTTCGAGTCCGGTGTCGAGAGGAACATAACCCGGCTCCCGGGCTCCTCCCGGCTGCATGCCCCCCTGAGCGGTCGGCATGACTTCGTTGAAGGCATCCGGAAAGAGCGCCAGGTTTTTCCCCTGCATCAAAAACTGATCGATTTGAAACAGCTCATATTCGCTGAAGGGTTCCGTCGGTCGCGGGATGACCAGGCATTTGAGACCGGACGGAATGCCGCCTTTTTTCAGATCAACGGGTTTTATGGTGTAGTTTTCCGATATCAGCGTCCTCAAGTTGTTTACATTATCCGGGGTCCGCTGCCGGGCGGGGTCCGACGGGGCAAGGCCCTGAACGTCAAGGGTGCCGTGGCTTGCAAGGAAGCCGATATTCTCGTTGATGTCAATCAGCGACCCGATGCTTTCCTCCATGACCTCTTCCATCCGGTCCATGTCCGTCAGTTCGTACTGCGTGCCGATAATCGGTATTTTTACAACGTTCAGCAGCGGAACGGATACGACTTTTTCGCCGTGGGCCATCACGAGACCGATGACACCGACTCCCGGTTCGATTTTTCCATCGGAAAGCGCCGGCCATTTGAGACTCAGGATCCTGTATTCTTTTGACGTGTCTTCCAGGCGCTTGTCCACCGAGGGGTCAAAGTATTCGAATTCCAGCTTGCCGTAATGTTTCTCATTCAGCTTCTTTACGATGTCTTCAATTTTTTCGGGAATTCCCATGAGCGGCCTCAACCCCATAAATGGGGCGACCCGCTCGAGAGAGGAGGACAGAAAGAGTTTGACATGGATCTTTCCCTGAAGGCTCAAAAGGGCGCTGACCTTGTTGTTCAGCCTTGACATGGCGGTCGTCAGCCGGTATTCGAGCCTGTCCGTAGATGTAATCGTGGGGATCCGGTCAATGACGTCGCCGTGTATCAACACAAGACCCATATAGACCTTCTGAAATTTAACCTCATCCTCTTCAAAAGCCTGGATCTGAACGGGACGGATGCCGAAATCTCCCGCAAGCTCCTGGTTTTCTCGAGTCTCCCGGTGCACGTCCCCTTCTTCGGGGCTGACGTCATAGAACCGGAAATTGAAATGCGTGTTTGCATAAGCTGCATATTCTTCCAGCAGATCCCTCAGGTATCGTTCAATGCTGTTGTACGGAGCGGGGAGGTTTCGGGTAAAAAAGACATTGACGGTCAATGGCTCTGAAAGGGTGGATACGACGCGCTTGCTGGCATCGGAGAGGGAGTAGATGTCATTTTCCGTGAGATCCACCCTGAAAAAAAGGGTTGCGCCGACGGCATTCACCAGCACGATGACGACAAAGTAAATGAGAAATTTTACGTATTTCCCTGAAATTTTTTTCAGGCCCATCTAATTTCTCCAGTAATATTTCAGCCACACTCAGTCCAAAAAGACGATATTGATTTTAATTCCAGACCACTCACTGTGTGCCTGAGTGCCTTGGTGGCAAATTGTTATATTCTTTTCAATTTTTTTCCTGCATGGAAAGGTGCGCGCCGTAAAGACCCACAAAAATGACACTGATAAAATAGAGAACGTCCCTTGAATCGATAATCCCCTTTGAAATATTCTGAAAGTGAAAATCGGCACCCATATATTCCAGAGCCCCGAGCAATGAACGGGGGAGGAAGAAAAGCATCTTGTCAATCAGGGTCAGCGCCAGGCAGATGACCATTCCGATAATAAAGGCGATAATCTGGTTTCGCGTCAGTGATGACGCAAAGAGACCCACGGCCGCGAATGAAGCGCCGAGAAAAATCGCACCGATGTATCCGCCGACGACAGGTCCCCAGTCGAGCCGGCCGAGAAATGATATACAGATCGGGTATGAGAGGGTGGGTGTCAGCATCGCGGCGATAAAGCCGACGGCAGCCATAAATTTACCCAGGACCACATCCCGACAGGTCACCGGCAGTGTAAGAAGGATCTCGTGGGAACCAACGTTGAGCTCTTCGGAAAAAAGGCGCATGGTAACCGCCGGAATCACAAATGAAAAGATGAGCGGAAGCAGGTCGAAAAAGTTCCGGAGGTTCGCCTGGTTGAACAAAAAAAAAGTCGAAAAAAAGAACCACCCCGTCACGATGACAAAAATGGAAATAACGATGTAGGCAATCGGGGTGACAAAATAGGCGTCGAGTTCCTTTCGAAAAATATAGATCGCCTGTCTCATATCAGTTGTCCGTGGTAAGCTCCCGGAAAATGTTTTCAAGGGTCCGGGTTTCCTGGTGGAACTCCGTCAAGACCCAGTCTGTTTCTTTGATTTTATGATAAATATCGGCACGCAGATCGACAGCGGACCGGCAAGTGATGTTGACCTTGAGGGATTCTTCCCGATCCGGCGCCGATGAGATCCCGACAACACCCTCGATGGAACCCAGCATTGTTTCAACAGCTTCTGCGTCCGCGTTCCGGAGGGAAATGTTGATGCGGTTCTTTCCTTCGCCGGTTTGCTTGAGGCTTTCCATGTCGCCGTCAGCGATGATCTTCCCGCGATGTATGATTACAACCCGATCGCACGTGGCCTCGACCTCGCTGAGAATGTGGGTGGAGAGAATGATGGTCTTCTCTTTTCCGATATCTTTGATAATTTTCCGGATTTCGATGATCTGGTTGGGGTCGAGACCCGATGTCGGTTCATCGAGGACCAGCACTTCGGGGTCGTCCATCATGGCGTGGGCCAGGCCTACCCGCTGTTTGAAACCTTTGGACAATTCACCGATGGGCTTGTGCATAACCTCGCTGAGCCCGCACAGTCCGGCAAGTTCCCGGATCCGTTTCAGCTTGTCGGCCCCCTCGATCGCCCGGATGCCTGCGATGAATTCCAGATAGTCGTAAACGATCATGTCATGGTAGAGCGGCGCGGATTCCGGCAGATACCCCAACAGTTTTTTTATCTTCAGGGCATCTTCGGAAATGGAATATTCTTTGACGAAAATATTACCGCTGCTGGGTCGGAGAAAGCCGGTGAGCATTCGCAGGGTGGTGGTTTTCCCGGCACCGTTTGGACCCAGAAGCCCCAGGATTTCGCCACTGTGGATATCGAACGATATCTGATCCACCGCACAGACATCTTTATAGTACTTTGTCAGGTTTTCAACTTGGATCATGCCGTCGTCTCCCCAACAAACGAACCCGAATTTTTAGGGCTAAAAATTATCTTCGTAGAACGGACCGTCATCATAGCCGAATTCTTCTTCGATTCCATCAAACAGATCCATACCGCTGCCGGGATAATGTTCGGCATACCCGCAAATCGGGCAGATAAATTCATACGGCAGCATCTTGTGGTTGCACCCGGGGCAAAATATCAGCGTCATAAACACACCTTGTTCCGTAAAGTGAAAACCGTAATTTAATTCCATAATATCAGCAAATTAAACCATAACCGACCTTTTTCGTATCGGAGTTTTATCCATATTTTTTTCCCTGTCAAGAAAAAAAATCCATCATCCTTTTTACGTATCGGGTATAATATGGTAAAATCAGAAATCTTATGAAAAATGAGGATCGCATAATGGGAAAAGCCATTCGTATGTATGAGACAGGCGGGTCGGAGGTTTTTCGCTGGGAGGACTATGATCCGGGAGAACCGGGGCCGGGTGAAGCCGTGGTCCGCCACGAGGCCGTAGGGCTCAATTTTATTGATGTATACCATCGCACCGGTCTCTACCCCCTGCCCGCGCTTCCGGCAACCCCCGGAATGGAAGGCGCCGGTATTGTCGAGGACATCGGCGACGGCGTCAGCGAAGTAAAAGTTGGAGACCGGGTGGCCTATGCGGGAATGCCGCCCGGCGCTTACGCCGAAGTTCGACGCATCCCCGCCCATCGCCTTGTCAGACTCCCCGAGGGCATTTCATCGAAACACGGCGCCGGAATGATGCTAAAGGGAATGACCGCTCGCTATCTTCTGTACGGCTGTTATCGTGTCGCCGCCGGCGACACGATTTTAATCCACGCCGCGGCCGGCGGTGTCGGGTCGATCGTCTGCCAGTGGGCCAAATATTTGGGTGCTACCGTCATCGGCACAGTCGGCTCGGCGGAAAAAGCCGAACGCGCTAAATCTCTTGGCTGCGACCACCCGATCCGCTACGCGGAGGAGGATTTTGTCTCACGCGTTAAAGAGATTACCGGGGGCAGAGGGGTCGATGTGGTGTACGATTCCGTCGGCCAATCCACTTTCATGAAATCGCTGGACTGTCTGCGGCCCATGGGAACCATGGCCAGCTTCGGCCAGGCGTCCGGATCGGTCCCGTCGTTTGACCCGGGCATTCTCGCCGCAAAAGGCTCTTTGTTTCTCACCCGGCCGAGCTTGATGACCTACACGGCCGCCCGTGAGGACCTTCTCGCCCACGCCCGGGATCTGTTCGAGGTGGTGGAAAACGGCGCTGTCAAGATCGAGGTCAATCAGAGCTATCCGCTGGCCGAAGCGGGCCGGGCGCATCGCGACCTTGAAAACCGGAAGACAACCGGATCCACGATACTGATTCCGTGATAAAATCGTATTACGATTTTATGCAGGGGAATGCAAATACAGCATCGGCTCTGTGTAATGTTAGGCGCATGAAATCATGAATGCTCAAGAATATTACCGCCGTGTAATCGATCAATTAAAAAATTGCTACCAATTCAGTCATTATGTGATTGCTGCGGGCGAGGAACTTGTTGCCGAGGGGTATGATCCTGCTTTTCCGGCAGCGGCAGAACCGGTGCATCAGCTTGAAAACCTGACCCTTCAAAAAGGATTTCAGGTGCATATTCCTATTATCGGAGAAAGATCCCAATCCGTGCTGATGCCGATTGATTTTGAGATCTTTTTGGCGGAAGAAAACCACAAGCTGTATGCCGACCCGGTCGCTCAGAAAGAATTGTTCAATCACACCCTTCCCGTTATAAGGTTTCTTGAAACCCTCTTTCGCTCAAGGGGTATGCCGTATATCCTGGATTACACGCCTTCGGGTGCGCATATATTGTTTCAAAATCTTTTAGGATATCGTGCGACCGAAGAATTGCAGAAATTCGGTTGTCTGGGAAATGATCTCATTAAGGCATGTAATTACATCGATCCCAATGACATCCGACGCCGGTATGGAATTTCGCTGGATGCGGCTTGTGTGTTCAGCGGCCTCGGTAAGATTTCCGAATATATATCTCTTCTTACCATGGAAGCGTTCAAGGAAAACGCGTCAAACGGTCTGCTTCCGGTTACCATTTCCGATGTTCATGATCGCTGCCTGAACGTTGACAACTCCTGGAGCGAAGGCTCGCCGTTTATGCGATCGATTCGAAGTCCCTTCAGTTTGCATAAAAAAAATCAGGAAAAATACGGTAAATACCACCAACCGCCGCTGGTCGATGTGATCGGCACTTATTTTGACGGCGGCACAGCCGATGAAGAACCGAATATCAATGTTATCCTGGAGTGCATGTGGGACCTTGAAAAAGCAGCAAACCACGCTCAGAGGTTTTCCGGTTTTATCCCCTGTTCCAATGAAACGCTGATCGATTTTATCGGGGAGTACAAATCGTCAGACCTTTTTGGTTTCCATCAGGACTTTGACAGCCAGGAAGACCTTCCCCGGGGACTTGCCCTTGAATCCGCTAAAAAGGAGGGAAACATTCCAGATTGGACCAGAAACATCCTTTACTTTCCGAACCCCGCGGCGCTTCAACCCCAAAAAATGACAGGTTTGGTTTATGATTTTTTGATACACGCACAGTGGAAACCCAAACACATTGCCAACGTACTGCGAGATATCTATCAAAACCCTGCTTTTAATTGGACCCAGGATTTTTTTAAGTACCCGGCCGAAGAAAAAGCCAATTTCTGGGCCAGAACCTACAGCACGGTTGCCCTCTGGCAGACGGGCAGGCTATGCGTTTAGCCCGGATGTTGCAGGGAAATTGATTTGGCAAAAAAAGATTGCAACTTTTTATCTGTAGATGTGAGATAATCATAGCGACTACAAGTCAATCTTTCATAATGACTTCTTTGTCCCGACCTGTACTTGATTTGACAGAATCGTAAGGCGGGTCAATACTTCACTTGACAGTTCAATTCTCAGAGTTTGGTATAAAAACCAATTGAACCGTTATCAGAATGGAGAATATATAGAAAACACCGCAAGCGCCGTTTGGTGATATGGTATTGTGGTATCACAAAAAAATCAGACCACTGATAGCTTTTTTTCATTGCAGATATCCCCAGGCTGTTAATCATTAGTCACGTTAAAGAGTGGCGATTGGTTTACTTGATCAGGAATGTTTTTCCACAATGAGGACAGAGCCTGTAGTTTGGATCAGCGGCCCAGATAAGATGTCGCGTACCACAAAAAGGACATTCTAATACTTTATCCTTTTTATGGTCATCCTTGATATCTTGCCGTTTTTTCTCATCCATTTTATCATTCTCGGATATTATATCTGTTATTCAACGCTAATCTTGCCATTTATCCGCAAACCATTATTTCTGGTGGACGAAATTTACAATGCCTTTTTCAACTTTTATTCCCCATGCTCGATTGCAAATATGTCATAAGGTTGATGTCACTGTTGGTAATTTTGAGCTTCCGGCGGATGTGTTCCCGGTGGCGGTTAATTGTTCCTGCTGATACACCTCGAATCCGAGCGATTTCTTTCGTCTGCAATCCACTTCGAATCATATTGCAGACATTGACTTCAGTCGATGTTAGAGAAAGATGGTTTTTCGACAAATCGCTGACAAATGGGGACGTGATATCCTCCAGGTTGCTTCTTAATATCTCCGCATATTGCCTTTTGGTTTTGGGCAGATGAAAAGAAAGCTCATGCAAAATCGGCAACAGAATTTTATCGACGTTCTCCTGTACATCAATATAGATTTCTTTTTTTTCTTCTTCTATTCTTGCTAAAACTGCACGAAGAGCTGCGTTCGATTCCTTCAATGCTTTGCGCTCCAGGCGCAGCTGTCTGTTGCTCTCCTGCAATTCCAGTTCAGCAGAAATCCGCATGGCAGCTGAGCCGATTCGCTCGGCCAATGCATCCAGTAAAGCGCGTTCCTCTCTGAGAAATGGGCCCTCATCCGCTGGTGGACGTTCTTCGAGATAAAAGATGGCGATTTCGCCCACCGGTTCATTATACATAAAAATCCGGGACGACTGTCGCCACTTTGTGAGTTTGAAATTCTTGCATTTGTATGTTTCTTCTTTGAACAAAATCCGGACGCATGTGATTTCCGGATACTGCCATGAATAAGGCAAAAATTTAACAATGTCTCCCAACAGATCTTCAACCGAATCTGAATGACGTTCAGCCAACCGTCCTAACCCATACAAACAGTTCAGTTCCTTGATCCGTTCACGAAGGGCAAGCATTAGTTTTGGAGGTTCGATGTCGTTATTAAAAGGAATTCGCCAAAGACGAAATAGTTCCTCCGGTAAGTTTTGAAAATCCATAGCGGCCATCTGCGACGATGAATATTCTTTTTCAGTCATGGGTCCTTCCACTCTTTGCACATTGTAGCTATGCATTATATGTGTACTAAATTAGCACTATTAGTGCATACAATTTATGGGCATTATGGGTGCATTCATATTGTATTTATTTTTTTTACATTGCCTTATATTTTACACCCCGTCAATTAAAAATATCCTCAACCAAAGGAGATTCGTATGCCACCACCGACACTTGACTCAATTTTGGAAGAACGCCGCAGTCAACCCCAGCAACTCATTGAGGTGCTACAGGACGTACAGGAACATTATGGATATATCTCTGAAGAGTCCATGAAGACCGTATCAAATGGATTGGGGGTTCCGCTCATGGACGTATACAGTGTTGCTTCTTTCTACAAGGCTTTTGCACTCAAACCCCGCGGCAAGAACGTGATTAGGATATGTACGGGTACCGCATGTCATGTGCGCGGCGCAAAATTGATTCTCAACCAGGCTGTGGGTCAACTCGGGATCAAGCCCAGTGAAGTATCGGATGACGGTCTTTTTACGATTGAACATGTAAACTGCCTTGGCGCCTGCGCACTTGGACCTGTGGTTACGGATAACGGGCACTATCATGACCACATGAGCCCCGGAAAACTGCGCAAGCTGATCAAATCGCTTTACAAAGCCGACACGGAGGAAATCTCCAATGACTAAGATCAAGACTATCAAAAGCCTGGAGGCCCTGCGCAAAAGGCTTCTCAAAGACCGAAAAAAAGTTCAGTCAACACTTATTATGTGCGGAGGAACCGGGTGCCAGGCATCACGCTGCCAGGACGTTATCGATGCCGTTAAAAACGAATTGGATAAACAGGGCCTGGCAAAGCGTGTCTGTATTCGTACCACAGGATGCCACGGCTTCTGTGAGCAAGGTCCTCTGATGGTCATCGAACCGGGCAACATATTCTATTGCCACCTTTTACCCAAAGATGCCCATGAAATCGTTACCAAAACCATACGTGACGGCGAGGTTGTCGAACGCTTGCTTTACATTGATCCGGTTTCCGGCAAGCAGGTTCAGACCGAATCGGAAATTCCTTTCTACCGCGCTCAGGATCGTCATTTGCTGGCCCAAAACCGTTTGGTTGATCCATGTTCTATTGAAGATTATATCGCCGTCGGAGGATATGCGGCGTTGGTGAAAACCCTGTTTGAAATAGCTCCGGAATCGGTTGTCCGAGAAATTAAGGACTCCGGGCTGAGAGGTCGCGGCGGCGGCGGCTTTCCTACAGGTCGCAAGTGGGCTGCGTGCCGAGAAGCACCGGGTGATGAAAAGTATGTCATCTGCAATGCTGATGAAGGCGATCCCGGGGCCTACATGGACCGGTGTGTGTTGGAAGGTAACCCGCATCTGGTTATAGAAGGCATGATGATCGGCGCTTGGGCAATTGGTGCCAGGCATGGCTACGTCTACGTTCGCAACGAGTACCCTCTGGCAGTGAAGCACACACGGGTGGCCATTCAGCAAGCCAGAGAGTTCGGGCTTTTGGGCGATAATATATTAGGATCATCATTTTCTTTTGACATTGATATCGCTCGTGGCGGCGGTGCGTTTGTCTGTGGTGAATCAACAGCGCTTATGTCCTCTTTGGAGGGCAAAGTTGGCGAACCCCGGCCCAAGGACGTGCACACTGTGGTTGACGGTCTCTGGCATAAACCGACCACATTGAACAATGTTGAAACATGGGCCAATGTTCCTTCTATAATTCTGAACGGTTCATCCTGGTTTGCGTCTAAGGGCTCCAAAGGGAGCAAAGGAACTAAAATCCTCGCGCTCACCGGCCATATCAAAAATACCGGGCTGGTAGAAGTGGCGATGGGTACCACAATCAACACCGTTGTCTTTGATATCGGCGGCGGCGGTTCAAACGGAAATTCCATTAAAGCCGTGCAGACCGGCGGTCCCTCGGGTGGATGCCTCCCTGTGGATAAATTCGACCTTCCCGTGGATTTTGACGAACTTGCCAAGGCCGGCTCGATGGTTGGCTCAGGCGGGATGGTGGTGATGGGCGAAGAGACCTGTATGGTGGATGTGGCAAAATATTTCCTCACATTTTTGCAGGACGAGTCCTGCGGCAAATGCGTGCCGTGCCGTATGGGAATCGATCGCATGCTCGATATCATCACTGATATTACAGAGGGCAGGGGTAACTCACAACAGGTCAGCCTTTTGGAAGAATTGGGATCAACCGTGAGTCAAACAGCGCTATGCGGGTTGGGCAAGACCGCAGCGAATCCCGTACTTTCCACGTTGCGTTACTTCCGGGATGAATACGAGACGCACATACACGCAAAAAAATGTCCTGCCGGTGTATGCCAGGCATTAATCACGTATAAGATTGACCCTGAAAAATGCACCTGCTGCGGTATTTGTAAGCGCGGGTGTCCACATGGGGCAATTGTGGGCAAAAAGAAACAGGTCCACGCAATCAATTTGGACCTATGCCAAAAATGCGGGATCTGCAGGAGTGAATGCGATTTTGAAGCAATTCAAGTTAAATAACGAGGTGAAATATGACTCCACTAGTAACGATAAACATTGACGGTGCCAATATTAAAGCTACAAGAGGATCAAGCGTGCTTGATGCCGCTTTAGAACACGGGACCTGCATTCCCCATCTATGCCGTGTCCCCTATATTGAAAGTATCGGTGCCTGCCGCCTCTGCATCGTAGAGCATGTTGTGAATGGTTGGTCAAAAGTCACCACATCCTGCACACTGCTTGTGCAAGAAGGTATGGTAATTTTGAGCAATACGGATAAAATCAGAAAACTGCGTCGCAATATTGCAGAGTTACTCGTTGCAGAGGCTCCTAATTCCCGTGCTATCCAGGACATTGCCGTACGCTGCGGGGTAAAGGAGGTTCGCTATCCTTTCAGGAACAGTGACTGTGTTTTGTGCGGGCGCTGTGTCCAATTGTGCCCGGGAACCTTTGGGGTAAAGGCCATCGGTTTTGTCGGACGCGGCAAGGATCGCCGCGTGGAATCTCCATTTGATTTACATTCCGAACTTTGCAATAAATGCGGAAGGTGCATGGATCTTTGTCCCATGACAATAGTCCCTTGTGATGGACCTATGAAATCCGGAGAAGAATATCTGTGCGGAAATTGCGAATCGAAAATGGACTCGGTAGAAGAGCAGGGAATCTGTATATCGTGTGATTTCGGCGAAGGTTTTCAATGCGAGCGCAGTCCTCAGAATTTTTAGGCCGAAGGTGACTTATGGCAAAATGTGATTGTATTTTCTGTAAATTTCAGTGCTCAAAATGTGGTGCAGAGGACATTAACGTTACATATTCACCTGTTTTTACGTTCAGGAATATCACAGAGGATTTCATTGGAGTTCTACGCGAAACTGACATGATTGAACTTGAATGTACTGAGTGTGGCGCATGGATAGCGCCTGGTGACGAGCTTGTAAAAGTTTTAAATGAACGACTTGGAATTCCATCAAGTACTATTTTTAAACACAAAGATAATGGAAAAATCGAGACAGTACAATTAAGACCGGCTTCAAGGGAATAATTTTAGGGGGGAGCTATGGCAATATTAGCACAGTATGCTGATATTGACTATTTTCAGAGGTCCTATTTATATCGATCACATCAGATCTATTCAAAAATTCTCCAGCGTCGCAACCATCCGCACCGTTGATACCTGCTACACCTAAAAAACCAAAATCGATTCAATTGGTTGTGATATCATATTCCAAAAATTAAATCGTTTTGGGGTTTGTTGACCAGTTTCCCTAAACCCGCCCAACGATTGCTTTTAGAACCTGAGATAGCATCCATTCAAGTGAAAATATCATCCTGCTCAAAAATTTTATACATACCAAATTGTTGTGATATATCCAATTCCATGCAGCCAGGCAAATAAATGATATCCATTCCACACAAAATATGAGACTGTCAGATTTGGTCGTGGCTGCAGTTTGATAATTGCGTGGTTAAGTCTTGGTCAATACAACTTCTTCAAACAGCAGGGTGTTTTCTTCGAGCATGCTCCCTTCCATTAAATCTTCCATGGCTTGCAGATAGTGTTCTTTGCGAACACCGGGTATCAAATAAAGAATCCGCCCCCGGAGGGGCCGGCTTTGGTAACACCCCGGCGAGGTGGAGCTTACCCAATATGTCAGTTTAACCGATTAAGATGGCATAGCCACTTTACTCTGGCCGGGCCCAGAATGTCATGTTTTTCAAGGACTGCATAAAAGGGGAAGAACTCTATCGATATGTGTTTCAATGACGGAAAATGTCTTCCGGTACATCTCACGGGACCCCCCCACGGGATCCTCGATGCCGCTCTTCCGGGTTTCCTTTCCCGGCCAGGCACCGAGCAGAAAAATTTTGCCCTGATACCACGGGAAAAAGGTCTTCACGAATTCCCTGTGCACAGGTTCCATGCACAATATCAAATCCGCCGCTTTCAACTCATCGCCCGCCATCGATCGGGATCTGTGTTTTGAGATGTCAAAACCGTGCTCCAGGCAAACCGCTTTCGCGAAATCGGTGGCCGGCTCGTTGTCCAAACCCGAAATGCCCATGGATGAAACGATCAGGTCTTCGCGTCCCGAGTCCGTCCATTTGTGACGGAGAAGCCCCTCTGCCATGGGGCTGCGGCAAATGTTTCCCGTACAGACAAAAACAATACGTTTCATGATTTAGGCATTTTTTCTGAGTTCCTTCCGAAGTATCTTTCCGACATTGGTTTTGGGAAGCTCATCTCTGAACTCAATGTGTTTGGGGACCTTATAGCCGGCAAGATTCTCTTTGCAAAAACGTCGCAGCTCATCTTCCGTCAGCGATGGATCCTTTTTGACGACAAACAATTTGACCACTTCACCGCTCTTTGCATCGCTTACCCCAACCGCGCCGCATTCAAAAACCTTGTCGTGCCCCGCGACCACCTCTTCGATTTCATTGGGATACACATTAAAACCGGAAACCAGAATCATATCTTTTTTCCTGTCCACGATCTTGACAAAACCGTCCGGATTCATAAAGCCCACGTCTCCGGTTTTAAAAAAGCCGTCTTCCGTGAAAACCTTTCGGGTTTCTTCGGGCCGCTGCCAGTACTCGCGCATGACCTGTGGGCCTTTTATGCAAATCTCACCGATTTCACCCAAAGGCAGGTCCTTTTCATAATCGTCTTTTATGGCAACGGTTGTGGAAGAAATCGGGAGACCGACAAATCCATTGTATTCCGTAAGGGTCATCGGGTTCATGCAGGCCGCCGGAGATGTTTCCGTGAGGCCGTAGGCCTCGATCAGGGGGGCCCCGGTTGTTTTCTTCCACGCCCTGGCCACCGGCTCCTGAAGTGCCATTCCCCCGGCAAGCGCGAGTTTGAGCGACGTGAAGTTCATCGTTTGAAAGTCCGGGTTGCTCACCAGCGCATTAAACAGGGTATTCACGCCCGTGATCACCGTAAAGTCCCATTTTTTGAGCTCCTTTACAAAGTTAGGGATATCCCTGGGGTTGGTAATCAGAACGTTCAATGCACCGATGGCAGAAAATGTCAGGCAGTTGGCGGTCAGGGAAAAGATATGATACAGGGGAAGCGCCGTGATGATAATGTCTTCACCTTCACCGGTTACCGGCCGGATCCAGGCTTTGGCCTGGGTTATGTTGGCAACGAGATTTCCGTGCGTCAGCACGGCGCCCTTGGAAACCCCCGTCGTACCGCCCGTGTATTGTAAAAAGGCGATGTCTTCCAGACCAAGAGAAACCGGCCTGAATTTTGACGGGTCTCCTTTTTCAAGGGTCCTTGTTAAAGTCACCGCGTGCGGTATGTTCCACGCCGGAACCATTTTTTTAACATGTCTGAGCACAAAGTTGACAATCAGGGACTTTGGAAATTTTAACAAATCGCCGATTCCGGTAGTGATGACATGTTTCACATCCGTGTTTTGGAGGACCTTTTCAAGTATGTGCGCGGAATTTTCAAATATAACGATGGCCACGGCGCCGGAATCTTTTAACTGATGCGCCAGTTCCCTTGCCGTATAGAGCGGGTTCACATTCACCGCCACCAGGCCCGCCCGCAATATCCCGAAGAGAACAATGGGATATTGCAGAATATTCGGCATCATCAGCGCGATCCGGCTGCCTTTTTCGAGCTTGAGTTCGTTCTGCAAGTAACCGGCAAATTTCCTGCTCTCCACGTCCAGTTCTTTGAAGGAAATGGTTTTCCCCATGTTATGATAGGCCGGCAAATCCGAAAAAGTGTTGAACGCGCTCTCCAGTATGTCCGGGATTGAATTGTGTGCGTATTGCTCAATTTCCAAAGGCACGCCGTCCGGGTAGCTCTTCTCCCATATTTTTTCCATAACGTCCTTTCACATGTCGTGTGTTTAATCTTGAAATGAAAATGTTGTCTGTCAACGTAAACTGATCGTAACATCCGTTTTATTCGACAAATATCACAAATTAAAGGGGATTTCAATTCAGATGAATTTTTTCGCGTTAAGGCAGGGGGAAGATGAAGCGGAGGGGATAAAATGTTACCGGAAAGGGAAATCCAGTTTCCGGGAAGCAAAGGAATCAAGTAAAAACCCTGATTCCCGATCCCTGAACCCCGGTCCCTGAACCCTTACAGTCTTTTATATCAAAATGATTCTCTCATCCGGAGATCCGGCGAACTGTTCCCTGGCCGTGTATCCCTTTTCGAATGCGTCCCGGTTGGCCTGGCGTATTTTCTCATTGGTAACCGGATCGGCCTTTTGGGGCACGTTGTTGAGTATCCCCTCGATGGCGGCCTCCTTGGGTAGTGTAATAAATCGCGCGTCTTGTCGCAAATCAAGATCCGCCGCAATCACACCCAGGGAATAGGGGCCTTTCATGACGTTTCGCAGTTTGTGTTTATTAAAATCATATAAAACCAGTCTCAAGTCGTGCCCCTGATCGATGACCTCCTTATACCTTTTTAGATATTCATCCTTGGTGAGATACCTCGGGCCCTTGCGGCTGGCGGTAACCAGAATCGGCAGATCCACGTAAAAATCAGCCACGACTGTGAGCCCCCTGGGAAAGGCACCGGAAAAGTCTCCCGCAGTAAAAACGCCCCGCCAGGCCTCTGAAAGGTCATAGCCGTTGATGTAATCCACATTATGGGGAACCGCTCCTCTGATCTCATGCTCACGGATCATCACATCCACACAAAGCGGACCGCCGGCCTGCGCTAACCCCCGACACTGGTGGATGGCTGCATGAAAACCTGCGGCAATGGCTGCATCGGCTTCTATGTTCGACAGAGTCAGGTAGCCGGAGCCGCCTATGGACGGATTGGAGATCGTTAGCTGTCTTTCTGTAGCCATATTTTCCTCCTATTTATCGGTAAGGTCGGGAATGCTGACAGACTTCGAAAAGCTTACCCCTTCAAAGCTCAAGGCGTCTTGCGGGCATGGGAACTGCGAACACGACCCGCAGCTTTGGCATTGTCTGGGATCGTTGTTGAGCAGCGCGTGGCACCTGAGCCCGATACCGCACAGCCGGCACTTGAACCGAGGCAGATCTTCGAGTTTTTCCGGTTCTTCCATCGCCACGAGCTCCCGCTCTTTGGCGAATTTTAGATCCAGACATTCCTCCGACCTTTTCATGCGGCCCATTTTGACCCCTGAATCTCTGGCTTCCTTTCCCATGTCCAAAACGCAGACCCCGTCGGCAACCACCATCACTTTTTCCTTTTTAAGATACCGGTCATACAGATCCTTGAAAAGCTCTGCATTGTCATCCACCCGATAGGGGTTGACATGGATGGTGTCGAATCCTAAAGCCGGACCCTCCTTGTCGAAATCCACCTCAAGCGGTATCTGACCGCCGGTCATCCGGATATTGTAGTTGTTGTAGATGACGTTGATGGCCCCGAACTTCTTATTTTTGGCGGCAAACTTAATACCGCTCATATTAAAATTGTAGGCGCCGTCTCCCGATGCGGTGACGACGATCTGCTTTTCGGAACAGGATTCCTTGATCCCGTCTCCGACGATAGCAGCGGAGCCCATGCAAAAGATGGCATCCACAATGCCGTAAGCGTGGTAGCCTTGAAGGTTGCCGCAACCCCTGTCTGCCGCGTAGATGAGTTCATACCGGTCTTTACCTTTAAGTCCCAGTTCGCGGTTGAACCGTTTCATACCCTCGTGCACGGACCAGGACACCTTGGTGTCTCCGCACCCGGAGCAGTTGGACACCGGTCGAAGGTATGTAATCTCGTCCGACGCCTTCTCCTTGGGTGCGAGATTCTGTCTGGAATTCATGGTTATACCTCCCTTCAACCGCTCAAAACGTGGTCGACATAAGAAAACCGTTCGTATATTCTGGGTTCATAGGGAATACTGCGGTCCAAAACCCGCACATTCAGCCCTTTTTGGTTCATCAGGTCCAGGAGCTGTAAATACATCACCCGGCCGTAGCCTTCTTCGAATACAAAGATTTTCTCAATGGAATGCTTGGAAACAAGTTCTTCAAATAGTGCGTCCGGTTGAGGAAAGACAATGTCTGTTTCCATTACCAAAACATCTCCGTAACTGCTTTTAAGACGTTCTTTTAAGGCCGGATCCTGGTTTACCCGCTCAAAATCTTCCCGAAAAGGACCGTTTACCACAATCAGGTTCCTGGGAGCTGCGCCGTGCGCGGTCACCCGGTTGCCCAGAAATTCGAAATTCTCCTTCATTTTCTTTTTGAACAACGGAATCAGTTTTGAGTGATACTTTCTTTCCCTGGGCCGAATGTGAGGGCCGATGGTGACCAGGTGTTTGGGGTCCCGGGTGAACCCCTTTTGACGGCGATTGGCCGTCATATCGAGCTCCATCACCGGATCCACGGAGACCTCTCGATAGGAGAGATCATAGTTCATGACCACCACAAACGGAACGCCCAGCTCCTCGAAAAGGCGGTAACAGTTCTTAACGGTTGTATGGGCGGTTCTGGGGGAGTGAAGTTCAAACGTGGGGATGCGGAAGTGGAACGCATACAATACTTTGTTGTCCTGCATGGTCTGTGATGAGGTCCCCTGGCGGTCGTCTCCCGAGGCCATGCCCAGGCCCCCGGTGTACGGGACAACGTTAACCGCCACCCGGATAGCATCGGCCGCTGTATTACCCCCCAGGTGTTTGAAGGAGCACACCACGCGGGAGCCCACGGGGATCCGTTTTTCCTCGTCTTTGGCAAAAACCGTATCCCCATAAACCAGGTCCCACTCTTCTTCGGTGAGGAACTCCCGTTTTTTAAAGTCCGCCTTGCCGATGACGGCTCCCAGTGCCAGCGCTGCCGCGTTGTCTTCGTTGGTGGTGTTTCCCCAGTAGGCGGAAAGCTGGTAACCGACCTGATCCAGCGCTTCCCCTACCTTTAGTGTAAAAGAGTTCCCCCTGGGAATATTCCCTGCCAGCTGTTCGAAGCTTCCCTGGAGGTCCGAAATCGGTGCGCCGGGATAAGCAGTGGTCATCCGCACACCGGCCTCCAGAGCCCCCCGGGCCACGGCCTGATTGCCCGAAAGCCTCATCCTGCCCAAGTCAAAGGTTGCATCATTTTTCATGAAACCACCTCCAATGATTAGAGAGATTCAAATAAATTGAGAGTTAATCTGGACAGGCAACTATCGTGTTTTGCAAGAGGTTTCGCTGGATTTTCTGTATGGGTGATTTCACCAGGAAACAGAATGAAAGAAGATTGACGCTTGTTTCTGCATCCCGGTGTTATCCGCAGATCTACAGCCAGATATCAGAATCATAAGGAGCCCGGAATTTTGCCTGTTCCTCATTATCTATCAATCATAAAAAAATGGCAAGAAATTATTTAAGTGTCTGTTTCAAAAGATTATCCTAACTGTTTAATTAAGGTTTTCGACCTGTGGCGATCATGCGGTGGTTCATGAAGCCGTAGTCGCCTTTAGGCTGGTGGGGCGAAAAGTCGGTGTATATTTTGATCTTTTTAAACCCGGTCTGTTTGAAAAGGTTTTCCAGGGTTTGAGGATCGTAAAGACGCACGGCGTAGGTTCGATCACGAATCAAGCCCTTTTCTTTGCTCAGAACGACCTCCCTGGCACGCACGATATTCCCGTGAAGTTCACGTTTTCAGCCGACCACCGTGTCGTCGCCGATTTCATGCCACGCCACCGGCTTGAACTTCTTTTTATCAGCGCTGGCATCCAGGTCATCAAGCCTGTCGTAATATCTGCTGGCGCTCTCTACCCGGGGAAGAAAGTGGAATTCATCACTGGCACACATGACCGGAAAAACGCTCGGCCAGGTAACGGAAATATCCCGATGTCGACTGTATTAAAGGGTCTTTCAAAGAGAAATTTCCTTGTTTTGCGGTGTGGTTTCGTAATAAGTGAAATTGTCTAATATTTTGAAAACATTTTATTATCAGAAGACAGAAGATTTGTATATTATTGAAACACCGAAAATTCTGTGGTACGCTTACGGTTATGTTTCGGGGTAACGCCTACGAATGTAAAATCAAAACTGCAAATGAGATAACATCGGGAATTTGGAGTGATGGCGTACCGGAGTAATGAGGAAAAATAGAATCCAACACGCCATCACTCCAATACTCCAGGCAAATCGACAATCCACGGGATGGATGTTTATTGATGCAAAGCCAAACAAATAAAAAAATAGAATGTTTTTGACAAACGCCATGCCGTATAAAGACATCGCAAAAGAACTCATTATCCTTCTGGGGCTCTCCATATTAACCGCATTTGCTGTAAACGCGTTTTCTCCAAAAAGCATCGCGCTTTTTGGAGAGTGGGACACCTCAAAAGGTGTTATCACCGCTAAAGGAAAAACCGACGTTGTCGCCCGCGAACTTGAAATCCAGGATCCGGAAACGGTAAAAAGAATTTATGACGGCGAAAACGCCGTGTTTGTCGACGCCCGAGCCCGGGACATATACGACGAAGGGCACATCAAAAGCGCGTTATCTCTTCCTGTCAACCGGTTTGATGAACTTGTGCCTCAGTTCATGGAAGACCACCCGATATCCACGCGTATCGTCACTTACTGCTCCGGAAGAGAGTGTGAAGACAGTCACGAACTGGCGCAATATCTCCGCGAAGTCGGATATACGAATGTCAGTGTATTTGTCGACGGATATCCGGAATGGGTCGAAAAGGGGTATCCGATTGGCAAATAGAACAGACATCGTTTTGCATCATAACGGGTTCGAACTTGTTGCGCGCTGGCTGCTCGGTGCCGTATTTGTTTATGCAAGTATTCATAA
Source organism: Pseudomonadota bacterium (assembly GCA_043827325.1). Taxonomy (GTDB): domain Bacteria; phylum Desulfobacterota; class Desulfobacteria; order Desulfobacterales; family UBA11574; genus JBDRPF01. Next base: position 19,533 of record JBDRPF010000011.1, read on the forward strand.
AATTGCTGCCCCGGAAAATTTTGCAAAAATTATCTACGGATACTACCTTTTTCCGGATTTTTCCGTCAACCTCATAGCCATCTTGCTCCCGTTTGCAGAGCTTTTTGCCGGACTCGCACTTCTCTTCGGCATCTATCCCCGATCCGCTGTGCTTGCGATCAACGGAATGCTGCTGGCCTTTATTTTCGCTCTCGCCGTCAACCTCGCAAGGGGGCACCAATTCGACTGCGGCTGTTTTTCTTTTGGGGACCGGGGGTACACTTATTCCTCAATCCAGCTTCTCGTGCGGGATATTATCCTCTTCGTCCTGGGACTTCAGGTTCTCTTTTTTGACAGGCACCGGAAGTGGTGTGTTCGCCAGACAGGGGGTCTTTTAAAAAAATATATCCCCCCGCCGAATCGGATATTGACTTGAACCCTTTGGTTTTCCTTTGACATGCGAGGATGATTTTTTTATACTTACTTAGTTTTTATTTTTTCTCTGACGCTTAAATCTGAATTTTAATATATTAGTTCGCGGATTCCACATATAGACATTACAATGGAATATAACGCCCCCGAGATACCATCTGATTCGGATCCGCGTGTGTCCGGCAAGACCAGGGTGCTGGGCTTGTGTCTCGGCGCATCCACGGTTTCCCTGGTGCAGCTGGAGCAGGACGGCGGTGCAACGGAAGGGAACCCCCGGGTGGTCGGTTATTCTCTTCACCCGCACGAGGGGGACCCCAAGCGGACCCTGCGCATTGCTCTTGAAGCAATCGATCCGGATTCCTTTGACAAGGTCGTTGCGACAGGCCGCAAGTTCCGGAATTTCGTAAGACTTTCGTCCATATCCGAACCCGAGGCGGTGGAATACGCGTACCGGTTCGTCAAGCCGCCGGGCGTCTCGTCCCCGGCTGTTGTGGCCGCCGGCGGCGAAACCTTCATGGTGTATGTCCTGAACCGCCTGGGCAGGATATCCAACGTGCTGACCGGCAACAAGTGTGCTTCCGGCACCGGGGAGTTCTATCTCCAGCAGCTTCGCCGGATGGATGTCTCACTGGAAGAGGCGTCCCATTGGGCCGTCACCGAAACGCCGCATCACGTCTCCGGGCGCTGCTCGGTTTTCTGCAAGTCCGACTGCACCCACGCCACCAACAAGGGTATCCCCAAGTCAAAGGTAACTGCGGGGCTCTGCCGGATGATGGCGAGCAAGATTCTGGAGCTCTTGAAGAAGGTCAAACGAGAGCACATCATGCTGGTGGGCGGGTCCGCGCGAAACCGGATGATGAACGCGTATCTGAGCAAGGAGATTTCCGGCCTGATCGTGCCCGAAGAGGCGCCATATTTCGAAGCCCTGGGGGCCGCCCTCTGGGCGCTGGAGCACGAAACCGCCGCGTTTCCCGGTATGTCCGAGCTGTTCATCTCCGAGATTTCACCCTTTGACACGCACCCGCCGCTTTCGGATTTCGAGGACATGGTGGCGTTCAAAACAATGGAGATGGGAGAAGTCCGGTCCGGGGACGTCTGCATACTGGGTCTGGACGTGGGGTCCACCACCACCAAGGCGATTCTGCTGCGGGCGGCGGACAACGCGATGCTCGCGTCGGTGTACCTGCGGACCAGCGGTGACCCGGTGGGGGCCTCCCGGCAGTGCTACCAATCGATCCTCGAGCAGATCAAAAAAAAGGTCGATCCCTCGGATATATCCATCAACGGCCTGGGTGTGTGCGGTTCCGGCCGTCAGATTGCCGGTCTTCACGCGCTGACGGACGGCGTCATCAACGAGATCATCGCCCACGCCGCCGCGTCCGTGTATTTTGATCCCGGGGTGGACACCATATTCGAGATCGGGGGGCAGGACGCCAAGTACACCTACATCACCGGCGGGGTCCCCTCGGATTACGCCATGAACGAAGCGTGTTCGGCCGGTACGGGATCGTTTCTGGAAGAGTCCGCCTACGAGACCCTGGGCCTTGAGATGGAAGACATTGCCGCGGTTGCGCTCAAGGGCGGGACCCCGCCCAACTTCAACGATCAGTGTGCCGCGTTCATCGCGTCCGACATCAAAAACGCCATCCACGAAGGGATCGCGCACGAGGACATCGTTGCCGGCCTGGTGTATTCCATCTGCATGAACTATTCGAACCGGGTCAAGGGCAACCGGCCGGTGGGGGAGAAAATCTTCATGCAGGGCGGGGTCTGCTACAACCGGGCGGTGCCGCTGGCCATGGCGGCCCTTGTGGGCAAGTCGGTGATCGTCCCCCCGGAACCCGGCCTCATGGGGGCTTTCGGGGTCGCGCTCGAGGTCAAAAAGAGAATCGAAACAGGCCTGATGGAACCGGCCCGTTTTGACCTGGAAGTCCTTGCGAACCGGGAGGTCGCGTACGGAAAATCCTTTGTCTGCAAAGGCGGCAAGGAGAAGTGCGACCGGCGCTGCGAGATTGCCATGATCGAGCTGGCGGACAAAAAGTTTCCTTTTGGCGGCGCCTGCAACCGGTACTACAATTTGCGGCACAACATCACATACGATGTGGGAAACCTGGACCTGGTCCGGGTCCGGGAACAGCTCATATTCGACAAATACGGCGTCAAGGCCGCCATTGGATCGGCAAACGTATCACCGACGTCGGACCGTCGCAGCCGCAGGGGAAGCATCGGCTTCAACCGGAGCTTCCTTGTAACCACGTACTACCCGCTGTACTCGACATTTTTCGCCGAGCTGGGGTTTGACCCCGTCATGCCGGACACCTGCTCGCAGGAGGGCATCGACCTGAAAAACGCCGCCTTCTGCTACCCGGCGGAACTGGCCCACGGTTTTTTCTACGCGCTCCTTTGCATGGAAAATCCTCCGGATTTCATATTTCTGCCCCACTTCAAAGCGGTTCCGATTTCAGACGGCAGCACCAGCTCCCAGGTCTGTCCCTTTGTCCAGGGCGAAACGTTCTTTCTCCAGGCCACGTACCGGGAACAACTCGACGCGTTAAAACAAAAAGGGACAAAAGTCCTGGCCCCGCTGCTCGACATGACATCGGGGCTGGAAGCCGCCGGAAAACCCCTGATCGAATCAGCGCGAGAAATGGGTGTTTCCCGAAAAGCGGCTGAAAAAGCTTTCCAAAAGGCCCTTTCCCGGCAGCGGGCCTGCCATGCAGAGATGAAGGAAATCGGAGCGGCGGCCCTTGCGCGCCTGGAATCCGACCCGGAACAGACGGCGGTCGTGATCTTCGCGCGCCCGTACAACGGGTTTGTCAACGAAGCGCACATGGGCATCCCCCACAAGCTGGCGTCGAGAGGCGTTCCGGTCATGCCGATGGACTTCCTGCCGGTTGATGAGGAACAGGGAAAGCGGCACATGTACTGGGGGATGGGGCAGAGTATCCTCAGGGCGGCCCGGTTCGTGGAACGGCACCCCCAGCTGTTCGGCACCTACATAACGAACTTTTCCTGCGGCCCGGATTCCTTTGTCATCGGATACTTCAGGGACATCATGGGGCAAAAGCCCTCCCTGACCCTCGAGCTGGACAGCCACACGGCGGACGCGGGCCTGGAAACACGAATAGAGGCGTTTCTGGACATTATCGCCGCGTACCGTCAGCTGCTGGCGAACAGCCAACTTCCAAAAGTGAAAAAGGCCTGCGTCCCCTCGCGGACAATCCTGGAAAACGGGATCGCCAAGGTGATCACATCTTCCGGCGAAACGATCCTGATGACCGACCCCCGGGTTTTGGTTCTGATTCCATCCATGGGCCATCTGGCATCAGAAACGCTGGCCGCGGTATTTCGAAGCAAAGGGTTTAACGCCAAGGCCCACTCCCCGTCGGACGAAGCGGTGCTGAAACTCGGACGCGCGAACACCTCCTGCAAGGAGTGCCTCCCGCTGCTGCTCACCACGGGGACACTGCTCAACTTCATTCACAAAGAAAACCATGACGGCAAAGTGCTGGTGTATTTTATGCCCACCGGTTCGGGCCCCTGCCGGTTCGGACAGTACCACATCTTTATGGAAGATCTGGTAAAACGGCTCGAGATACCGGATGTAGCCGTTTTTTCTCTGACCTCGGAGAACTCCTACGCGGGGCTGGGCACCGATTTTCAGCTGAAAGTGTGGTGGGGCGTCATCATATCCGACCTCATGGAAGACATCCGATCCATGATGCTGGCAACTGCAACAGATACAAAGGAAGCGTTGCGAATATTCGGCCAAGAGTGGGGGGAAATAATGCGCGAACTCGAAAAGGGGGACTTCTCCCCGATAGAAAAACAACTCTCTCGAACCGCCGAAAGATTCAGCAAAATCCCGTTGAACCAGCCACCGGAAACTGTGCCCACAATTTCTCTTATCGGTGAAATTTTTGTCCGCCGTGATGCCCTGTCCCGCCAATACCTGACAGAACGACTCGCAGAAAGGGGGTTCGCCACCGTCTGCTCGCCTATCGCCGAGTGGGTACTCTATTCAGACTATATCGTGAGCCAGGGTCTCATCGATCATAAAATGTCGAAAATGGAGCAGCTGAAGTTCATGCTCAAAAGAAAATCCATGGAAAAATACAGAAAACGCATCGAATCCGTATTGTCCCGGTCCGGACTTCTCCAATCAACGCTCCCTGATATCAAATCAATCATTCGCAATGCTGCGCCGTATATCTCACAGAACCTGACCGGTGAAGCCGTTCTAACGGTGGGAGGCGCTCTTTCCGAAATCGCTTCGCATGCCTGTGGTGTAATTGCCATCGGCCCCTTCGGCTGCATGCCGAACCGCCTCTCCGAGGCTATTTTAAATGAAATCATGACCCGCGAAGGAAAGCTGGCAACGGATCCGAAAAACGAAAAACTAAACGCCACCCTCACGAACATTGAAGATCTGCCGTTTCTGGCCATTGAAAGTGACGGGTCGCCCTTTCCTCAGCTGATCAATGCAAAGCTGGAAACCTTCTGTTTGAGGGCGCAACGACTGCACAACAGAATGCTTGGAAGCTAAACAGAAATTAACGGCTTTATAATTTCATTAATATCAACCCGTTAAACCTGAAAAGCCTAAAAACATTCAATGCGCTTTGGCCAAAAATACCTTGACAGTACATTTTTAATTGCTTATATAATTCAGTCTTTAATCCGGAGTCCCTTACTGATTTGAATACACGTTACACTCAGAAGACATTTCTGAAAAGCCTCTCAAGGAGTATTAAACACCATGAATGAGTTGCTTGCCCCGGGCGGAAGCCTTGAAATGGTTGAAACAGTATTTGCCAGTGGCGCAAATGCCGTTTATGTGGGGGCAAAGGGTTTTAGTCGCAGGAAATGTGCCTGGGAATTGGAAGACAGTGAGATCAGGGAGGCCATACGCATCGCCGATGACCACGGAGGCAAAATTCGGGTAGCTGTTAATGCAGAGGTTCAGGAAAAACTTTTCATTCGGGTATTAAACAAAACCGCCAAATGGGCACAGTGGGGCGCGGAAGGCATTATCGCCAAGACACCCGAACTCATGAGGCTCATTCACCGCAGTTATCCGGAACTCATAATTCATGCCAGTGTGGGATGTAATATTCAAACCCGGGAAGAGATGGAATTTTACCGTGATGCCGGTGCAACACAGATCGTGGCCAGCACGGAAATCGATACGGTTGACAAATTACGCGAGTTCAAAAAGGCCGCCGACGCGGTCGGCGTTCTGACCGAAGTGCTGATGCATGGCAATCGTTGTGTCGGCGGTGTGGGCAACTGCCTGTTTCACGAAATCACCAGCGACTCTTATATTCGAAAAGTTTACCACGACGAAGACGGTAATGAAATCGAAGAGTACGAAGGCTGGCCGGACAAAAGCGGCAGCTGTTTCCGGTTTTGCCTGCTCACGGAGACGCAGCGGGAAAGATTAATGCAGCGCAAGGGACAAAGCACGGAAGAAATCACCCGCATCAATGACAGAATAAACCAGCGGCCCAATGATGCATTTGCAGTCAGGGGGGAAGAACTGAAAAAATACATGGACCTGGGCTTGCAGACACTGAAAATTCAAGGCCGTGAGTATCCCGTGGATCTAATCGCCCGGATGATCTATGCCTATAGGCTGCACATTGACGCCCACAGACAGGGGCGGGATATCGATGACCCGGAACTGATGGGAGCGGATGAAGAAATCCGCCTCCTGGCGCTTGACCGCGACATGGTCCGTATGCAAAAAACCGCCGAACTGCATCAACAGATCCAGGGAATATAGATTTTAAATTAATTAGCCACAGACCCACACAGACCTGCACAGATATTTTGCCGGCCGATCAGGCCGAACAAATGGTGTAATCCGCTTATTAGAACGATACTATATTCTCAACTTGGACTTCTCATACCACTTTAATAGAAATTCATTGTTAATTTTCAGATATTGTTTCATTAGAAATTCGGGATAATATATGTTTGTGATATCCTCGATTCTTATTCTATATATACCCTACAGGCATTGATGCAAATCAACTCGGCTGAAAGCCGAGCTATTTGTCCGTGTGTGTCTGTGGTTTAATATTAAGTGGAGGTGCGGGCATGACTAAATTATATCTCGTTCGTCACGGCCAAACCGCCTGGAACCTGGGAGAAGTTTTTCGCGGAAGGGCGGATATCCCCCTGGATGAAACAGGAAAAAAAGAGGTGCGCCTGGCCGGAGAAGCCCTCAAAGGCGAAACCTTGCATGCCATCTACAGCAGCCCCCTGTCCCGCTCCATGGAAACTGCTGAGAATATAGCAATATTTCAAAACATTCCGGTCACCCCTCTCGAAGCAATTATTGACATCAGCTACGGTGAATGGGAGGGGAAGCCCCTCAGCGAAGTTCGAGAAGCGTATCCGGATCTCTATTCGAGGTGGGTTCACGAACCCCATAAGGTCACCTTCCCCGGTGGTGAGAGCCTGGATGAGGTTCGCTCGCGCACGATGGAAGCCGTAAAGCGTCTGGTGAAAAAACATAAGGACGAAAATATCGCCCTTGTGGCGCATCGTGTACCGAACAAGGTGATCTGCTGCGCCCTTCTGGGGATCGACAACAGTCACTTCTGGCGAATTCAGCAGGGCACTGCCAGTACGAACCTTTTTACATACAAAGACGGCGTCTGGATCGTCTCCTTTTTGAATGACACCTCTTATCTGAAGGTTATGGGGAAGCCGGCGCTGTCTGATTTTTAAAGTTATGCAAAATAATTAAGGGCATAATAATTCTGACTATAAGGGCTTCGCCTCTATTGGTTATAGAAATTCCGAGACGTTAAATTATTTTCCAGCTGATTATTTCGTTTTATTTCGTTTGGTTTAAAATTGTCTCCTTCCTCCATAAACATCATACAATACGATGATATATTTCGATGATATGTTTGACATCTTTTTGAGATTAATATATATTTTTATTTATCATTCAGCCCAAAGGAAGGATATAAATGAAGACTTTCATTTTAAGAGTTGATCTCATAGAAGAGGAAGATGGGCGTTGGAGTGCGACAGTACCAGAACTTCCCGGATGTTCCAGTTGGGGGTATTCTCAACAAGAAGCATTAGCAAATATTAAGGATGCTGCTGAAATATATATTGAGGACATGGTAGATGCGGGAGAAGGTTTTCCGATTAAATCAGATAAAATAGAGGTTATAAATGAACCTGCCATAGCAATTTCCGTATGATTCATTATCTTAACAATACGCCTATCAAAAAACTCATTCGAGCACTTGAACAAGATGGGTTCCAATACAGAAAGCGCAAAGGAAGCCAAAGAGTTTATCGACACCCTGATGGGCGCCGTGTCATTATTCATTATCACCACGCTAAAGATACCCTCCCGCCTGGCACACTCAAAAGTTTCTTAGACGGAACCAGATGGAATATGGATGACCTCAAACGGTTAAGGCTTAGGAAATTCTGATGAAAAAAACCGGCGTCTTTTATCACCCCAGCTTCAGCCGAAGGAGCTATCTCACCCAGGGGGCCCGGCTGGAAGATTTCCCGAAAGCCATTGAGCACCTTCTGACCCGGGATAATGTCACGCTCTACGAATCGCCCCCCATTGAGGAAAAATGGATACTGAAAGTCCACACACCGGAGCTTGTCCGGGGCGTGGAGATGGATCATCTCTGTTCCACTGCCTGGCACTCGGTGGGTGGTGTGGTGCTGGCTGGAGAGAAGATCTGTACCGGTGAAATCGACAACGCCTTTGCCTTCATCGGTGCGGGAGGCCATCATTCCGGCAGGGACTATTTTGGCGGTTACTGCTGTTTCAATGATGTCGTCATCATGATCACCTATCTGCGTGAAATTCACAAGGTCCGTCGTTTTGCCATTATGGACACCGATGCCCACCATGGCGACGGCACGCGGGATCTTCTCAGAAACGATCCGGATGTGCTCCACGTCTGTTGCTGCAGCATGGACTCCGAGTCAACAGACGGTACCAAGGTAGACATTAAGGCGCCCGGCAGTTTCTTTGGACTCTGGGGGGGCGGGGATGACAAGAATATCGACCAGACATACGCCGAAACGATACGGTCCGGGTTTTATCAGCGGGTCATGGATTTCAAACCGAATTTGATCATCTGGTATTTCGGCTTCGATACCCACAAGGGAGATTACGGCAGCCTGGGGCTGAGCGGACGCTGCTATCAGGAGATTGCCCGCTTCATGCTGCAACTGGCTGACGAGGCAACGGACGGGCGCCTGGAAGTGGTGCTGGCCGGCGGCTCCCGTACGGACATCGCCACCAGTGTTATACCGCCGATAATCGAGATTCTGGCGGATGGGGGATAATGGAGTGGTGGAGTGATGGAGTGATGGTTTCTCTGAATTTTCCATTACTCCATCACTCCAACATTCCAATCGGTAAAAGGAAGAAAAAAATACCGCGATATCCTGTGATCTATTTAAGCTTCCCAACTGTAATCAAGTAGAGTACCGTCTCCTCTTCCCCGTTTACACCCAGCAGCTTATTGAAATCATCGTCATAAAAGGCGCCAATGGGGCAGGACCCGAAACCCATGGCGGTTGCGGCGAGTTGGACATTCTGGCAAACGTGTCCCAGGTCCATGGGAATGTACCGCATGGCACGGTCCCGGTATTTGACCATGCAGCGAATCATCATGGCGGTCCAGATAATAACCACTGCCGCACGGTGAACCACCGGCTGGCCAAGACTGGCAGCAGCAAACGCCTGGCCGAAGTCGCCCGCTTGCATGGATTCCAGGGCAAAATCAGCCACATTGAAATGATAGATTCCCTTGGGCACCTCTTCCACCTTGTCAACATAAAGATAGGTTTCAAAAGGATAGAGCGCCCCTGCAGACGGAGCGGTGCGGAGAAGATGCATCCCGGCGCGTGCGGTGATGCCCTGCGTCGCCCACATGAGTTTGGACAACTCCCCGAGGCTGACCGGGTCCGGTGTAGTGCTCCGCTCGGACCGGCGTGCTGCAAGGCATTGCCAGAGGTCGACGGATTGAGACAAATCCGGTTCCGGCAGTTGAATACATTCGGCATCCGGGTAGCTTTTGAAGGTTTCAACAGCAGGAACGGATCCCAGATTGTCCGTCAGATGCCGGTTTCGGTGGTATTTGGTGCCCTGAACATATCGAAATGCGAGGCCTTGTTTGTAATGCGACATGGCTTGCTCCTTTCTTGAAGCTGTCTCAAAAATGCATCTGACATAAAATCGTACAGCCTGAATCCTGCATGAAAATTAATGAGAAGCTTTTTTTATAATGGAAGTCGTTGACTCGTGCAAGGTAAAACGATTTTATAAAGAATAAGATTTGCAAATTTGTGTCAATCTTTTATTTAAACATTGACAAACCCATGAAGACGATCCCCCAAAATTTGGCTCTGGAACCGGCATTGAGCGCATTGAACTGGACAGACGAGGCTATGGAAAAATTCACACCCCTCGAATCTCTGCCGGAGCCCATCGACTGCAAGCCGGGCTGTCACTACTGCTGTTTTAACCAGCCGGTGGTGACGCCTCCGGAGGCGCTGTTGATCGGGCATCATGTGGATCAGACGTTTACCGGCGAGCAGAAACGCGCACTGAATGAAAGAATCAGGAAGATCCGTAAAAAAACATCCGGCAAGCCCCTGGATGAAATTTTAATGATGCGGCATGAGCTGCCCTGCGTATTTCTGCGGAAAAGCATGTGCATGGTTTACAAGGTGAGGCCTGCCGTGTGTCGAACCTGTTCTTCGACAAGCGCGGCGCACTGCGAAACGATTTTTGAATCCAGAAATCACAGGGCCAGGTTACGCTGCTACCAGCAAATCCGCGACATCTTTCACACCGTTCATTCGCGACTGATCGACCGTTGCCGGGAAATGGGATGTCAATCAGATGCGTTACAAATCACCGAGGCCATGGAAAATTATTTCAGGCACCCTGCACCAATCGATGCGTGGTTGCAGGGCAAAACAGTCTTTCATCTTGACAAAATGCCCTTGAAAAGTGATGGTTGATATTTTTCAGGTTTTCAAAATGTTAAATTTTGCACGTCATTCGAATGGGGGAATTAAATGGCCAAGGCTAAATCTGGGGACACAGTAAAAGTTAACTTTACCGGTTATCTGGAAAACGGTACCGTGTTTGGTTCGACGGTTAATGAGGAACCGTTTGAATTTAAAATTGGAGAAAAAAATATGCTGCCGGGCTTTGAAAATGCGGTCATCGGTATGCAAAAAGGTGAGATAAAAGCCATCTCACTTTCCCCGGAAGAGGCTTATGGTCATCACAAGAAAGAACTCGTACATGTGATGGAGAGGTCTGGCTTCCCCAAGGAAATCAATTTAGAAATCGGTAAAAGACTAAGTGTTCGCACACAAGACGGACGACAGGTCGTCGTTACAATTAAAGACTTTACTGAAGATAAAATTGTCATCGATGAAAATGACCCCCTGACAGGTAAAACCCTCACCTTTAAAATCGAACTTGTTGGAATATCCTAAAGCTGGAGAAATTGACACTGCCATGCAGAAGTCTCCTAATTCCGATCGCGCGTAATATAGTCGCCGCTTAAACAAATTATATAAAGGAATATCTATGATTTGT
>JBDRPF010000012.1:0-42091 GCA_043827325.1 Pseudomonadota bacterium
ATCCTATTCACAACATTTGATGGTTCCCGTTATGTTCAACAATACCTGGAATAAGCGAAAACGTATCCCTACAATTCCGATGAACACTATATCTGGTATGTGACCAATTCTTAATTGATCCTTCGAAACTGGTGGTACCTGGAATTTATCCTGGCGCGATAACATCCTTCAATGCATTTGATACCTCATGAGTATCACATCTGAATAAATCTTCACCACGCTTCCTGCAATATCATCCATAGATCACAGCCAAACCCAAAGCTGCGATAAAGAGAATAATACCATGGAAATCATCCTTATGTGAACCGGGAGACCTTTACTCTGTCCTTTTCCTGATTTTTTCAACTGCCTGCAATACCTGATCCACGGTGTAAAAATCGCCCTTAAAGGCCTCGCGTCCATCCGGAGCGTAAATCACGAGCAGTGGGATTGTCAATTTACCCACGTCCTTGAGCTTGGCCTTTCCCGGCAAGTTTTTCCCGGTCAGATCCACCTTCATGGGAACGATGTCTTTGTTCGCAAGCCGGGTGACAATCCGGCGATCGTGGAGGACACCTTCCTCAAGCGCTTTGCAGTTGAGGCACCATTCGGCGGTAAAGTCCAAAAATACGATTTTTTCCTGCCGGACAGCGGCGTCAAAACGTTCGGGCGTATAGTATACCCAGTCAATAGGCCCTTTGTCGGTGAGCCGCAGACCGGCTGCAGCGGATCCGGCGACAATCAAAATGCCCAGTGTGACAAAGAGGACCCGGAGCCCTTTCCGGGTTGTAATACGGACGGTACGGTACGCGAGCCATCCGCCGGCCGCCGCGCAAAATACGGCCACCAGCCACCAGTAAATCTTGCTCGGCGGGTTGGGCGGCAGTGCCGCAAGAGCGCTCAGACCGCCGCCGATAAAATACGCCGAAGCACCCAGCATAAACAGTCCCATGACCTCTTTGATTAACACGCTGGCCGGCCCTGTCCGGGGCATTTTTTTGACCAGATCGGGCGCCGCGGAGAGTATCAGATACGGTAGTGCCATGCCGGTGCCGATGGCGGCAAAGGTGACCAGCGTGGTCGCCGGATGCTGGGTCGCCGCCCATGCGGCGGCCGCCCCCATAAACGGTGCGGTGCACGGTGTAGAAAGAATTGCCGTTAAGATCCCGAGTGCAAAAGATCCATGAAGACTTTCCTGACTCGGGTTGATCATGTAGATAAAACCGGGAAGGCGAACGTGGTACAACCCGCACATGCCCACCGCCATAATCGCGATGATCACACCGATGGAGATGGTAAACGCGGGATACTGGAAGAGTTGATTGGTGGCGGTGAACCCACTCACCAGGGCGATCATGGCACCCAGACAGAGCCAGAATGCGAGAACGCCAAGGACCATGGCAAGCCCGAGGGCAAAGCACCGCTTCCGGTTTTCGGCAGCATTGGATAAGCTGATAATTTTAATCGGGATAATCGGCAGGACGCAGGGTGTGAAATTGAGCAGCGCACCGCCGAGGGCTGCCGTGAGAAGCAAAAGTACCAGGCCCGATGCCGATGAAGCATCTATGGAGAATTCCCATCCGAACAGGTCGAAAAAAACTGCATTTGAAACCGCCGATGCTTTCAAGGCATCGTAGCCGGCGAACAGCGTTTCATTGATTTTCGCAACCGGGGTGTTTTTTCCGGCGATCTCAAGCGTTTTTTCCACAATGACCTTCTCGGGGTACAGGCATTTCGTTGCGTCGCACGCCTGATATTCCACCATCACCCTGAGATGCAAAGAACCGGGGTCTATCCGGTCATCCAGCTTTATCGGCAGGTAAAATACGGGTTCTCCCTCGAAGGACATGACCTGTCCGCCGGCGTATGAAACTTTTACCGGGCGTGCCTCGGGATAGATCGGAGATTCGATGGTCATGCCTGAGGATGCGTCAAGAACGCTCAGGCGGGTGGGATACGGTGTGAAATCTTCGAAAGGAATGATCTGGACAGCGTTGGCGTTGATGTGAAAACCGTCCGGGATGTTCAGGACAATGGCCAGGACAACCGAATCGCCCGGATGCGCCCGGTCCCTGGACCATGCGGATTGAACCGTGATCTTTTTCCGGGGCGTGGTTTCCGGAACCGGTGATTTGAATTTCAATGTTTCTCCCCCTGTTGCCGCAGGGGTGAACAGAATGGCACCGGTCAGGATCAGAAGGGTAATACAATTTTTAATCGAGGTTCGCATTGTCACACTCGGAAGCCCGGATATTTTAGCAATATCATTTAGAGCAAAATAATGACTATTTCATGGTATTGCAACTTTAACTTTATTGCACACTCAAGGCAACACGCTATTTTATCATCAGGTAATTGACTGAAATTTACAGGGGTATGACAGGTACGATGTTTTTGCGAGATGTGGTTCCGGATGTGTGTCGTATCGGGTTTGGTGCTTTGGCGGCAGGGAACTCCTCAGGTTGTTAGATCCCCATTTATGTTTGCAAAGATAAATGCGCGCCGCTTTCCAGTCCTTTTTCCCGTGCCTGAATGTCTAAGTGCAGGGTGGAAACCTGCTCGAGCGGCGGGTATATGATGCGCTCCGTTTTTCTGGCGTCAATGGTTTTGATATATTTTTTACAGCTGTCGCATACATTTACGCGCAGCTCTTTTTCTTCTTCACTGAAAAAATAGTGGAGTGTCTTACTGTCCTTGTTTTCGCAAAACGGGCAATAGAGCCGTTGAACCTGCCATTTGTGCCAGCAGAAGCCGCAGAATAAAAACCGCTCACCCTCTCCCTCCAGAACGGAGAGCCCGGGAACGCTTCCGCAAATCGGGCAGTAACCCTTTTCCCACGCTTCGTTGTCCGGCAGATACGTCGAAAGCTGCTCCGCACAGACGACCAGGGACGGCTGAATGGCGCTGTATATCAGGAAGGCGAGAATTTTTTTATCGATGCCGTTCTTTTCTTCGACCTGACTGTAAAATGTGTCGTTTTCCTCGATGAGGCCGGAAAAGAGGAGATCCGGATCCAGTTTTTTCTCTTCCAGGGCGTTTAACAATGCCTTCGCCGATGCTGCCATGGTTTTATTGGCGCCGTTTGCAATGCCGCAGATCTTTTTGAGCAGCAGACTGGCGGATTTTGAATCGATTCGAAATTCCGACATGGAAATCAGGGGAAGTTTCTCTTTCGCCTTTATGCTAAGGATTTTTTCAGAAATCCGGATGGGATCAATCTCAACCTGGCGCCTGGTGTCTTCCTGGGCAAGGAATATCTGTTCATAAAAATCCAGGAGGGTTTTGTAAGCCGGCCGAACGGTTTTTAACGTCGCCACCGCCTGTTTTATCTGATCGGAAGTCAGTGTCACGTCTGAAGTCATGGGAACGCCTCATGATCGCATATTATAGAATTTGATTAGAAGTTTTGAAACCACTTCTAGTCCATATCGGCGCCGATGTCAAACAGCGAGTGTACTTTCTCAGAAATACACTGCACTATCATTGTAAGAAAATTCCCTACCCCTGATTTATATGATTTTCCGGTGAAGACGAAAAAAGGGGAAAAGATGAAAAATCTTTTCCCCTTTTAGGTTTAAATTCTTCACGTTAAGCGGCCCAGCCGCGTTACATAAAATCGTAAGACGATTTTATGTTTAAAGCAGTTGTGTCACCGCGCCGGTTAAAGGGCGAAACATCTTCTTCAGTGCCGCCTGCCGGGTTATGCCAGCCCCGGAAGTTGACGCCATGACGTTTTTGTGGACCACACCCGGGTCAAAGTCCAAAAGGTAAATAACGTTGACCGTGTCCGCATCGATGAGCTTGGCGTTTTTCACGGCCTTGGCCCGCTTTTGGGCCAGGGCGAGCATATCCGCCCGGTCTCCGAAATTCATGGCACCGGTGGGGCAGGTCTTCACACAGGCCGGAAGCAGGCCGTTGTGGACCCTGTCGTTACACATATCACACTTGGCCAGCGTACCATCCGCTCCCTTCCGGGGGATGTTATACGGACAGGACTCGATGATTTCACCGGCATTCAGGCCTTTTGTTCCAGCGGTATAAATGATCGCGTTGGTCGCCGCATCTTTGAAGATAGCGGAGGGATCTCCCGCGGTTTCAAGGCACGGCGCCTCGATGCAGTGCCGGCACTGTTCCTGGAAGAAAAACCACCTGAGTTTTTTATTCTCCTCCACTTCACGCATCCTGACAAGCTTATAGGTGTCGAAGGAGAGATCCGGCGGATTTTCGTAAGTCCCCCGGTTTGTGGTTTCTTCGCCCGGGAGGCCATGCCACTGCTTGCAAGCGACCTGGCAACCTCTGCAGGCCGTGCAAAGGGTTGTGTCGATAAAAAATGACTTACTCATATGAGATCACCTCCTTCTATTTCAATTTGCTGATGTTGACCATAAAGGCCTTGGTTTCAGGAATCCGTGTGTTTGCGTCACCCGTTGAAGGCGTGAGCAGGTTGGCACTCTCCTCTTTTCCGCTTTCCGGCCATCGCCAGCCGAAATGCCATGGAAAGCCGACCTGGTGAACCGTGTTTCCTGCGATCTGGAAAGGTTTGAACCGTTTGGTCACAATGGCCGTGCATTCCAGAGAACCCCGGGCAGAAGACGCCACCACGCGCTCGCCGTTTTTAAACCCTTTCAATTTGGCAAGCTCTTCACTCATTTCCACAAAGACCTGGGGCTGAAGTTCCAGCAGCCAGGGCTGCGTGCGGGTCATGAGACCGGTCTGCCAGTGCTCGGTTACCCGATACGTGGTGCCCACAAACGGAAATCTCGGATCACACGTTGCAAAGGCATCGGCTTTTCCTTTGAAGACCGGCGCCGCGGGGTTGATGAGCTGCCCGCTCATGAGGTTCTTTTCAACCGGGCATTCCAGCGGTTCGTAGTGTTCCGGGAACGGACCGTCCTCAAGGCCCGGACCGTAGATCTGGGCATAGCCGTGTGTTCTCATGATAAATGCATGCTTGGTCTTGGGATTTGGGTTATCGTAACTTCCAATGGGCGGCCAGCCGCCGTCCGGAACATCGCCGATCCATTTCTCGCCTTCCCACTTGACGACCCAGTCTTTCGTGTCCCAGGGCTGTCCCTTGAGATCCACTGAGGCCCGGTTGTAAATGATCCGGCGGTTTACGGGCCAGCACCAGGAAAATTCGGGGTACAGGCCGATGTTGTTGACGGCATCTTTTTGGCCGCGCCGGGCCGCCATGTTTCCTTTTTCCGTGTAGCTGTTGCAGTAGAGCCAGTTTGCGGATGAGGTGGATCCGTCAGATTGCAGAAAAGCGAAACTTGGCACCAGCGTGCCCTTCTTATGCACCGTATCCTTAATTGTAACGTCCTCAAGGAAATAGCCGTTGATCTCCTTGGCCACCTTGTGGGGGTCGTATGCATCGTCCGTGGTATAATCCCACTTGAGATTGAGGATCGGCTCGGGAAATACACCGCCGCCGGCGTACACTTCTTTGAGCTTATCACCCAGCCGCATCATGATGTCGCCGTCTGACATGCTGTTGCCGAGGGGTTTGGGCCCCTGGTAGCGCCACTGCATCCACCGGCCGCTGTTGGTGATGCTTCCCTCCTTTTCCACCGACACGCAGGCCGGCAGCATAAAGACTTCCGTCTTTATCTTGGACGGATCCATTCCGGGCCCGCGCCAGAAAGAACCGGTTTCGCTGTCAAACAGGTTGACATTGACCATCCAGTCCAGGTTTTTCATGGCTTCGCGGTTTTTCCCGGCATTGGAGCCGCTGCAGGCCGGGTTCTGGCCCCAGGCAAAGAACCCCTTGATGTTTCCGTTGTACATTTCGTCAAAGATATCGAGCCAGGAGTACGGCGTGCCGGCATCCAATTTCGGCATCCAGTCATACCCGAAATCGTTGGCCTTGGTGGCTTTATCCCCGAAAAAGGATTTCAACAAACTCACCATATACTTTGGTTCATTTTGCCACCAATTGGCGCTTAAGGGATCGTTGCTCTTAGGCCGGCGCTGGAGATAGTCTTCGAGTTTGGGCCATTTGTTGCTCGGGGTGGCGAGATACCCGGGCCAGATGTGAAACAAAAGGCAGTGGTCGGTAGAGCCCTGCACGTTGGATTCGCCGCGCAGCGCATTGACGCCGCCGCCCGCAACCCCCATGTTGCCCAGCAGCAACTGGATCATGGCCATGGTCCGGATGTTCTGGGTGCCCACCGTGTGCTGGGTCCAGCCCATGGCGTACATGATGGTCCCGGCCTTTCCTTTTTCACCGGTCGCAGCATAAGTTTTGTAAATCAACTCGAGGTCTTTCTTCGGGGTGCCGGTGATCTTGGAAACCTTGCCGATGTCGTAACGTTTGTAGTGGTCCGCGAGGAGCTGAAACACGCACTGCTTGTCCTTGAGGCTCCGGTCCATTTTTGGTACCCCGTTGGCGTCCATCTCAAAGGCCCACTTTTTCTTGTCGTATTTCCGGCCTTTCGCATCATAGCCGGAAAAAAGGCCGTCCTTGAAGCTGAAATCCTTGCCCACGATGAACGGCGCATTGGTATAAGCGGCGGTATACTCCTGGTTGTAAAGCTTGTTGTCGAGAATGTACTTGATCATCCCCCCGAGGAAGGCGATATCCGTGCCCGAGCGAAGCGACGAGTAGATGTCGGCCAGCGAGGATGTCCGGGTAAACCTGGGGTCCACGTTGATGAGCTTGGCACCGTTGCGCTGTGCTTCCGTAACATACTTGAAAGAAATGGGATGGTTTTCCGCGGCATTGCTTCCCATGATCAGGATGCAGTCGCTGTTTTTGATATCGATCCAGTGGTTGGTCATTGCACCGCGTCCGAACGACTCTGCCAGAGCCGCAACAGTCGCGCTGTGTCAGATGCGGGCCTGATGCTCGATATAGACGAGCCCGAGAGCCCGCAGGAGCGCCTGGTAGATCCAGCACTCTTCATTGTCCAAAGCCGCGCTCCCGACGGATGCAATGGCTGTCGTTCGGTTTACCATCTCACCTTTTGCATTTTTCGGTGTAAAGGTGGCGTCTCTTGTTTTTTTGATTCTTTTGGCAATCTCGTCCAGTGCCCAGTCCCAGGATACCTGCTTCCATTCTTTGGAATTCGGGGCTCTGTACATCGGTTCGAGAAGGCGGTTTTCATTTTCGGCAAGCTGCGAAAGCGCTGCGCCCTTCGGACAGAGTGCACCCCGGTTGATGACATGGTCCGGGTCTCCTTCGATGTTGATGACGCGGCCGTCACCTTTCTTGCTGGTATGCACGATGGCCCCGCACCCGACTGCACAGTAGCAGCAGATCGTGGTGGTCTCCTTGGCATACTTGGTTTTGAGCATCTGGGCGTGCGCTTTGACCGGTGAAAGATCAAAGCCCAGACCACTCACTGCAAGACCGGCGGCCGCAGCACCAGTGATCTGAATAAACTCCCTCCGTGTAAGATCCATAGGATCCTCCCTCCTTTCTGTGTGAAACGGTTAATGTTCAGTGAATACGATTAACACCACAACCTGTAAGCACTTAGCCCGGAACGCCGCCAGGCGGTTTATAGGTCGACTCCACGCGAAATGGTTTTGCGCTGAAAAGCATCCAAGGGGTTCGTGTATAGAAAGGCCTGTCCGTGTACCTTCTTAAAAACAGCACCCTTGCCGCAACAATCGGTTTTTTTTCGTGTTCGCGGGTAATTACTGTTTCAATGCCGATCATTGGACAGTTGACGGTAATCTGGTCAAGTAATTGTTAAGATTTCTCGTTAAAACAGTCGGGTAAGAAAAATTTACGGTGACGCTTCGAAGTATGCCCTAACGTTGACAATTAATATAATATTAAATAAACTCAACCCTATATTTGTATTCCATCCTAAAATCCTTGTCAAGTTAAATGATGAGGATCTCAGGATTTTATGAATATAGTTCAGCTTTCGCAATCTCATTCATTGTCTGTTTTAGCCAAAACGGAATATGGTAAAAATATTGATCCCCTGATCATGGGATGATAAACAGCATTACGTTCATATTTTCCATCATTCTTTTCCAAATAGTTCTGGATCCCGGCTCGCGCCCCGCTTCGCGGGACTTGGCCGGGATGACAGATTGTGACACAGTCTTTTCCGCGGGCATGATGTGGTGGTGGGTGCGCCGTATTCGACACAATAATCTGAATTTCGGATATTTTTGACAATACTGACCGAATTTATGAATCGACGGACTTAGAGGATCGTGATGAAACTGTTCGACAGTCACTGCCACTTAGAGGACCGGGCGTATGACCGGGATCGAGATTCGGTTGTCAAACGTATGCGCAAAGCGGGTGTTGCCGGTGCGATGATCATCGGCGTAACCCGGCAGCGTTCCATAGAGGCGGTTTCTCTGGCGGAGTCCCTGCCCGGTTGCTATGCTTCAGTCGGTATTCACCCGCACGATGCCAAAAGCTGCGACGAATCGACACTCGCGTTTCTTGCCGACCTCGCCAAAAGTCCAAAGGTTCGCGCCTGGGGGGAGATCGGTCTCGACTTTAACCGCATGTTCTCTTCCCGAACCGACCAGGAAAAATGGTGTATCCGGCAGCTGGAGATCGCTGACACGCTGGGCCTGCCGGTCATTTTTCACGAACGGGACAGCAACGGCCGCCTGGTCGAAATCCTGAAAGATCATCGCGATAAATTAAAGAAAAACGGGGTTGTTCACTGCTTCAGCGGGGATGACAATGAGCTGAAACAGTACCTGGATCTTGGCATTTACATCGGTATCACCGGGATCGTGACATTAAAAGGTCGCGGAGAAGCCTTACGACAGCTGGTCCCCCGCATTCCCGTGGACCGCCTCCTCGTGGAAACGGATGCGCCCTTTCTGACGCCCGCACCTGAAATCAACCGCACACGGCGAAATGAACCGGCCTTTGTCCGATCCGTGTTGCTCAAGCTTGCAGCGGTGAGAAACGAAGCACCCGATTTACTGGCGGGTACGGTGTGGGGCAACACCTGCCGGCTGTTCGGGATCGATGGTTAAAGCCGGATGCAGGGAGCCGGAGGCTCGCCAATTTAGAGGTTTTGATACGGTTCAAAAATTTTGCTGCCAAATTATTTCTTATACGCTTGAAGATAGGCTCACCTTTTCCGAATAGGCTTTAAGGATATTCCCGGAGCCGACACCGCAGCTAATGACGGTCCTGATCGCCTGGTCGGCAGATACTTTCACCGGGTAAACATTATTCTGACTTAAGTGAAAAACAAATCCGGTCGTAACATTCGGTCCTGTAGGTACAAACACCGTGCACAGATCGCCCGGGTGCTCATCGGTGACAAAGCCGGTCATTAAGGTGTCGTTCTCAAAGGCCCGCACCAGCACCACCGATGAAAAGGGAAATTTCTTTTTACCCAGAAACTGCATGACCGTTTCCTTGATGATGGAGTACCCCGGCGCAAATTTCAAAATGTACGCCTCCAGGCTATGCTGAATAAATATCCCCAACCGGGTTTTTACGGTAATCCCGACAAAAAAGCATCCAAACAGGATAATGGCCATAACGATGGCATCGGCAAGAACCACCTGAATATTGGATCTGGCAATAACCATTGTCGTCAGGGGACGAATGATGCCGGTAACCATCTTAAACACCCACATGAGGAGAAATCCTGAAAGCGCTACCGGCAGAATAACGGCAACGCCGCCAATCAACGAGGTCTGAATGAAAGCTTTGAATCGACTCATCGGAAAATGTTTCCTTTCTCTTTAGAAGTGGTTTCAACAAAACTCCGCTCGCTATATCATTCGGGCTTCTTTTTCTCAAGAGCGGATGAGCTGTCTTCGGGAATATGGATATCAACAAAGTGTTGCGGAAAATACATCCCGCCTGTATATAACGGCAACGGGACGGTTAATCGAAGTGGGTATATTAACTTGCCAATTTAATACTATATTTCTCCCGCCCCGGCGGGATAGAATTTCCGACATGCTTAACAAGGAGACCGCATGCAAGAAAAACAGTTGCTGTATCTTTCTCGGGAAGACGTGATCAGCGTGGGGCTGACCATGACCGAAATCATCCAAGCCCTGGAAATCGCTTTTCGGGAAAAAGGCGAGGGGCACACGGAGATGCCCCCGAAACCGGGGATTCACCCGGGTGGCGGAGACAATTTTATTCATGCCATGCCGGCGTACATTCCAGCCTTGAAATCGGCCGGCGTCAAGTGGGTCAGCGGTTTTCCGGAAAACCACAAGCGGGGCCTGCCCTATATTACCGGCTTGCTTATCCTCAACGACCCCGAAACCGGCCTCCCCGTTTCCGTGATGGACTGCGTCTGGATCACGGCCATGCGAACCGGCGCGGCAACGGCGCTGTCGGCGCGGCATCTTGCCCGGCCGGAATCGTCGGTGGTCGGTATGCTGGGGTGCGGCGTTCAGGGTCGCACCAACGTGGAGGCGCTTGGTGTCCTTTTTCCGCTGAAACGCGTAATGGCCTACGATGTGGACCCCGGCGCGGTCACCCGGTATGCGGACGACATCGGTTCCCGCTTTGATCTCGAAGTTTACCCGGTTGCGACCCCGCGCGAGGCGGTATCCGGCTGCGATATCGTTGTTACCGCCGGACCGATTCTGAAAACACCGCACGCCACCATTCAGGCCGGCTGGCTGGACGAGGGGGCCTTTGCGTCCCTGGTCGATTTTGACTCCTACTGGCACGCCGATGCCATTCGGGAAACCGCCAAGTTCTGCACCGATGACACCCAGCAGCTGCGTCATTATCAACAAACCGGTTATTTCCAAAAGATACCGGAGGTGTATGCCGATCTGGGCGAACTGGTCGCCGGACAAAAACCGGGTCGTGAAACACCTGTTGAGCGGACCATGACCGCCAACCTGGGCCTGGCACTGGATGACATGGCCGTGGCCCCCGTTATTTTTCGAAAGGCTGTTGAAAAGGGGATCGGGACCTGGCTGCCCCTCTAACCCGGTTAGGGGAGGAACGATCAACGATGAACAAACATTCCTGCGATGTGATCATTGTCGGCGGCGGTGTCATGGGCAGCTCCACCGCATATCACCTGATGCGCCACGACCGCAGCCTCAATGTCACTGTGGTAGAGCCCGATCCGACGTATTCACGGGCCTCCACCACCCTGTCTGCGGGAAACGCACGCATTCAGTTCAGCCTCAGGGAGAACATCCTGATCTCCCTTCACACCTTTGCGGTGCTGGAACAGTTTGAGGACACAATGACGGTTGACGGCAAAAGGCCGCACATTGCCTTTCGCCGCGAAGGCAATCTTTTCCTGGTGGACGATTCCGGAAAGGATTCTGCAACAAAAGCGCTGGCCCTGCAGAGAAGCCTGGGGTGCCGGGTGGAATGGTGGTCGACGCAGGAGATTAAATCGCGATATCCCCTTTATGCGCCCGAAGGGCTGGCGGGAGGTACGTTTGGACCTCTGGACGGCCATTTTGACCCGTACGCCGTCCTCATGGGTTACAAGGCCAAGGCGCGGTCGCTGGGTGCAAACTATATTGAAAACCGGGTGGTCGAAATCCTGACGGCCGGTTCCAGGGTCACCGGAGTCAGACTGGCTTCCGGCGAAAACCTGTCGGCAGGGGTTGTTGTCAACTGCGCCGGCGCCTGGGCGGCAGAGGTGGCCGGGACCGCCGGGGTGCGCCTTCCGGTGGAGCCTGTCAAGCGGCAGGTTTTTGTGCTGGACCCCGCGATCAAACCCCAAGGGCCGCTGCCGCTTACGTTTCTGCCGTCGGGCCTTTATTTCCGAACCGAGACCGGGGGAATTATCCTGCTTGGCAAATCCATGGCCGAAGATCCGGTCGGCTTTGACTTCTCATGGGATGAAAAGCGGTTTATGGAGATTCTCTGGCCGGAACTTGCCGCGTTCGTCCCCGCTTTTGACACGCTGAAGCTGCTTCGCGGCTGGGCCGGCCTGTACGCGGTGAACACCCTCGACGGCAACGCGATTCTCGGTGAGTGGCCGGAGCTGAAAGGTTTTTATCTTGCCAACGGATTCTCCGGTCACGGCATCATGCAGGCCCCTGCCGTGGGCCGGTACATGTCCGAGATGATCCTGGGCTTGCCGCCGGCACTGGACCTGTCGAACTTCCGTACCGAACGGATACTCGAGAACAGACCATTGAGTGAAAAAGGGTTGATATAGCCGAAATATTTTCTGACAGGATTAACAGGATTGACTTGATTTTTTTTTCACAGGTTGCGGCGTTCGCCTTGAGAAAAGGCCGGATGAAGCCATGAAAACGCAATTCCGCTTCAGCTGTCTCAAAAACATTCTAGTCCTTGCGGCTTTGAGCCCGAATCACACTCGGCGCCTTGTCGTCCTGTTCCTGGTTCAGTTGAAGCAGTACGATGGATGCGATGACGATGACTCCGCCGACAATCTGAGGGGTCTCCATTATTTCATTGAGAAAGAAGTAAGATATTATGCCGGCGGTAATGGGTTCGAGGGTTGCGGTGATGCTTGCACGGGTGGAGCGGATCAGGTTGATGCCCTCCAGATAGAGACCGAAAGGCACGAGGGTGCCCATGACGCCGATGTACAGAATCCATGCCCACTGTATTGGCGAGTAATCGTGCATGAAGGCTTCCAGCGGCGGGTGAACGATGTTCCAGACAACCGCACCGAAAAACAGCGCGTAAAAAAGAACCGTCCAGGGGTTGTAGCGGCGCATGCCGTACTCGCCGTGAATCGCGTACCAGGCAAACGCTACGGCGGACAAAAGGCCGCTGATGATCCCGACGATATTCATCGAAAGGACCTCCAGGTTGTAGGCGCCGACCACCAAAAAACAGCCCGATGTAGCGCCGACAAGGGCGATCAGGGTTGAACGGCTCAGTTTTTCTCGCATAAACAGTACGGAATGCAGCGCGATAAAGCTGGGGGCCAGATACTGGAGCAATATGGCGGCCGCCACTTTTATTTTGCTGATGGCAAACAGATACGTAAACTGGACACCGGCCATCCCCACGGTACCGAACAGGATAAAATATAAAATGTCGCTGCGGGATATTTTGAGCAGACCGGAAAAGCGTATCAAAAGGCACAGAAACAACAGGGCGGTTGAAATGGTCAGCCGCAACTGAACCAGCTGAAACGGCGTAATGCCGCTGTTGAACAAAAATTTGGCCGATGAGCCGGATACCGCCCACATGAGAGCGGCCAGAACAACATAAAGATAACCCCACCGGTAATTTTTAGTATACGCTGCCGGTTTCATATGTGAGATGAGAACATTACAATTCGATACCCGGCCAGCGACCGAGAGGTTCTGTTGAACGGCAAACGTGCATTCCCGCATCGGAAAATCGCCGGAACGCCGCGTCGGCCTGCTCCGTATAATCCACCACACCGGGAATGACCACAGGAGACGTACAATCTTCCAGAATATAGACCTTTTCGGCCAGTCGCCTGTCCGAAGCGTCTATTTCGTTCAACAGATCGTCAACGGTCCAGGCTACGCAGTGGCTCTTTGCCTGCCCGGCAATGACAATCGCATCGAAGTCGAGGAGCTTTCGAACAAGGCCGGTATTTTTTTGGGCGATTGAATCCCCGTCGGCATTTTCCAGAACTTCCGGACTCAGAACCGAATAATTTTCAGTAAGGGGGTTTTCCCCTTTGACTTGAAAATCCGTCACGCAGTATCTGGCGATGCCGTGAAAAAAAACGGCCTCCTCAACGGCCGAAACCAGTGCGTGGCCGATTCCGCCCATCATGGCATGGTACGGCCAGATGGTGAGTTCGTATTTGCCGCTGTCCCTCAACCTCTCGGTGTAGTGGCGGAGAAATCTCTGACCCTGCGCAAGCTCGATGTTCAAGCTTCCGGCAACTTCCGGGTTCAATCTCCAGGCGCCTTTTTCGATATCCGCCGGCGAGACGAGGGTATACGGGGCCGGGTGCTCACCCTTCTCGTTGACCAGGAAAATGGCGTGGAAGATCTGCATTGCCTGATGCGTATCCATTGTCGGGCAGATCCGGGTGATTGCGCCAAGATTGCGGTATATAAACTCGCACAGCCTCCGGTTGTCATCCACCGCCCCGGTTTCGGAACGCCCGCCCACGTAAAGCTCATACCCCGGGATACAAAATGTGTTTTGCACGTCAACCAGCAGGAGACAGATTCTGAATTTGTCTTGAGCGGACGGAGATATTTGATGGTGTGCCGCCCACTTTTCGGCACCCTCTGCACGTTCCTGGTAGAGAACCCGCCACACTTCCCCGACGGTGGAGGGATTATAGTGCGGGGGGGGCGGCAGTTCTTTTCGTACCACAGCCATGGTCTTTTCTTTTGGTATTAACTAGTGTCCATCCACGGATATAAATATCCATAATAAATAAAAAAAGCGCATTTTGCAATGGCATTTTTCTTCTATGTATGGTATATTAAAATGCACCAAAAAACTAATATAACTGCAAAAAAGCAAAAGGAGCCGTCCACAAAATGCGCAAACCGCAGATTCCGATTTTTGGACCGGGATCGGGTTTTTGAAAAAAATGCCGGCATCAGGTCGGTTGCGCATGCGTTCTTTCTGCCGGATGTTTCATGAGCAAGAGGATTGACATTGACACCGGAAACTACCGGCGGCTGAAAGACTTCGTTGGAATCCCCCAGATGTAAAATTTCACCCACTCAAAACCAAATGTCATCAATTCCACGTCGTCGGTCCGGATTTTTTTCGTCAGCGAGAATTTGACCTTATATCGCTTTAAAAAGGTGCTGCTGAATAGAAAATCGCGGAATGCGTCAATATTATATGTTGCCATGAAGGCCATCTTTGCCTTGGGACCTTCGGGCCCCTGATCTCCCCACGGGTCGGTCTGAAACCGCCGTTTGAGATCCGCCCACCGGGCCGTCATTTTAGTGTACAGGACGGCTTCCTGGTCATTGACCCATGATTGGATCGTCCACACGTTTTTCTCGTGCCGGCCCAGGCAGAAATCCGGGGGCCTGAAAAAATGCATTGGTTTCGTGTTTCCGGATTCAGCATCGTAAAGCACGCCCTGTTCCACGGGAAAACTGCGGCAGGTGTCCGGACGGTCAGGATAGACCGAGCAGCCCGTTTCGTCTAAAAAAGGGCAGGTTTTTTCGTTGTTTTCAGACATCCGCAAAAGGACCTCCGGGAAAAAACTGGAAGGCCGCATTACGACATCAACATGTTTGTCAAGAAACGCGTCCGAAGATATCCCGAGTTGCTTTTTCAGGCGTATAATGTCATACGGGTATAAGAAAAGATTAAGGTTCCGGCAGCATAGATTGAAACACTCAATATTCGGATGACAGCGAAACAAAAACGTATCATCGCTTTTAAGTCGCCTCCCGGGCAGTTTTTTGAGATCGTCACTATCTACGTATTTCATTTATGGAAACTCAAAAGCATTTGTGCCACGGTAAATCTCACCTTTCCCATGGCACCCGCTGTCTGTTTCAGTTCCTTTTCCAGCAAGGCCATTTCTAAATAAAAGGGCGTTCTGTCAAAGTTGAAGTCGCTTTTTTCCATGCACTGCCTGGAAAAAGCGTCGCACCCCGGTCCATGGACGCGTCGTCCGTCCGGGCTTTTCAGTTCATGGGGAATACCGTGCATTCGACATATCATGGGGCGGTGTTTATACAGAAGGCACAGTCCGTCAACGTTCAGCGGGCACATCAACCGCACGGACAGCCCTTTTTCATCAGCCAGCTCGGCTTTTTGGCATACGTCCAGGGCCCTGTTCTTTAGTTCCGTTTGCTTTTTGCTCTCAAGCCTCCGGAATCCTTTTAAAATATAAAGGTACTCTAAAAGGGTGTGGTGGTAGAAACGGGTGAGACAGCAATTGTCATCGCAACCCGTACAAGAAAAACCATAATGGTCGGCGGCGTCCCTGTATTTTTGATCCATGGCCGCGTAGATTTCCGCCAGTCTTTTTAAAAAAAGTGAACGGGTATTCTGATTGATGTCAGACAGGAGGCCGTGGATATCTGGTAAAGGAAACATTTAAACAAGCGGCGAGGGGAAAAAGATTTTTTCGTATAATTCCAAGGCATATCTGTCTGTGAGACTGGCAATAAAATCACACACGCATCTCTCTTCGGTCTGGTTGTGATGGTTACACTGGTCCATATCCATATCCGCCAGTTCTTTTTCAAGCATGCTTTTGTTGTCCAAAAAGCAGGCGTAGAGTTCGGAAAGGATCTTTTTGGCCTTGACAAACTCCGTGTGTACGCGCGGAGAGCGATATACATTTTCATAGAGAAATTCGCGCAGGAGGGTCATGGTCGAATAGACTTCATCGCTCATATTCAAATGCAAATTGCCCTCGTGAACATACGTTGAATAGACAAGGTCCTTTATCATGGTGTTGGCACGCTCTGAATGGGTTCGTCCAAGAATTTTAATGCATGCCTTCGGCACCTGATCTTCGCTGATGACACCACTCCGGACGGCATCATCCAGATCATGATTCAGGTATGCCATAATGTCGGCAACCCGGACGATGTTCCCTTCCACGGTGCAGGCCTGCTCTTCGGGATCGGCGGAGATAATTTTTCCATAACCCTTTGAGTGTTTCACAATTCCGTCGCGAACCTCGTACGTTAGATTTAGCCCCTTACCGTTTTTTTCCAGTATGTCCACAACGCGCAGGCTCTGTTCTTTGTGTGTAAAATTCGATGAAAAAATTTCTTGAAGCGCTGTTTCACCACTGTGACCGAATGGCGTATGCCCCAGGTCATGGGCCAACGCAATGGCTTCAGTCAGATCCTCGTTGAGACGCATGGCACGTGCTATTGTCCGTGCAATCTCAGAGACCTCCAGTGTATGGGTCAGACGGGTCCTGTACTGATCGCCCAACGGAGAAAGAAAAACCTGGGTTTTATATTTCAACCGTCTGAACGCGTTGGAATATACGATCCGGTCCCTGTCCACCTGAAAAACAGTTCGGATAGGGCACAGCGCTTCTTCTCTCCGGCGGCCTTTTGAATTGGAACTCAGGCATCCAAAGGGGGACATAAAGTTTTTTTCACGCTGCTCGAATTTTTCCCGGATGGACATTTCATCCGCAATGTGCATGTATTCCCTCTCCGGTATTGTGAAAACATTGCCGGCGGCATTTAAACGGTTCAATCGAAAAAAAGCTTTACCTTAAATCAACGAAGTCATAACAGAATATAGAAGACAATTTTTGAGAATCGGTGTAAACTTATTCACAGGCGAATTTATTTGTAAAGAAATATCTACCCCGTATATTTTCCATGAAACACACCGCTTCGAAGGTGTTTCATAGAAAATATATATATTTCGATCTCTTGACATATTTATACTCAGCGAAATGGCAAAAAAACAGGGACATCATTTGATTCTCGGCGACCTCGTGGATGTTATTACCGGAGTGACGCTGCAGGACACCCATGATGAACGATACAGGCAGAAGGTAGCGCGTCTTCTCGTCGAGCAGAAAGGGTATCGTAAAACGGAGGTAGAATCCCGTTGCGAACTCATTGTCACCGCAGGTGAAAAACGGGCCATGGTTAAGATCGACTTTAGCGTTAACCTGGCCGGCAGAACCTGCATGATCATCAAATACGGCCCCGGGTCACTGGTAACGCGACATCGTCCTGCGCTGGCGGCATCGCGGCTTCTGGTTTCTTACCAAATTCCGGTTGTGGTTGTTACAAACGGCGAAGGTGCCGACATCCTGGAGGGGGCGTCGGGAAAGGTAATATCCAGAGGTTTCGAGTCGATCCCGTCTAAATTCGAACTCGAGTCAAGGGTTGAAAACGCCCGGTTTAATCCAATACCGGCAGAAAGGGTTGAATGGGAATCAAGGGTTTTCTATGCTTTCGAAGTCGATGGATGCTGTCCGTGCGATGACACCGTGTGCAGATTATACTGACGGCTTTGTAAAATGAACATGGATTACGAGCACTACATGAGAAAAGCACTGGACCTGGCGAGAGAAGCACTATCCGCCGGCGAATTTCCGGTGGGATGTGTGCTGGTATATCAAGACCGTGTTCTGGCAACCGGTTTCAGGGCAGGCTCTTCAGGAGATTTTCCCAATGAACTCGACCATGCAGAAATGGTTGCACTGAAGCGTCTTGCCAATATCGGGGAAAAGATAAATCGCGGCAAAATAACCCTGTTTTCCACAATGGAGCCCTGCCTCATGTGTCTCGGCGCACTTGTTCTCAACGGGATCGGGGAGATCGTGTACGCCTACGAGGACGTAATGGGCGGATGTACCCGGTGTGACCTGCAGGCACTGTCCCCATTGTATCGAAACCATCAGATTTCAATTGTGGCGAATGTTTTGCGCAGGGAAAGCCTGGACCTCTTCAAAGCGTTTTTCAAAAATCCTGAAAATTCCTATTGGCGGGGGAGCCTCCTTGCGGGATATACGCTTGACCAGTAGACGGCTTCAATTTTTTACTTGCATTTCTAAATGTTGATATATATAGACAGCTGTATTATATTGGGTATCAATTTGAATTTCACGGTATGACGGGGTTGCCGATTCGGGCGAACATTTTTTGTCGTTGAATCTGAATACGACCGCGAGAAAGGCGGATTTCAGAGGGAAATGCCGGTTTCAAATTGATATATTAATAACCGGAAAATATAGGAGGTGCAGGTATAGCCAGACCGAAACAAACAAACAGATCAAGCAGGTCAGACAGAACAAACATCAACAAGAGCATAAGGGCAAAAGAAGTAAGAGTTATAGACCCCGACGGCAATCAAGTGGGTGTTATCCCGACCTACAAGGCGCTTGCCGCTGCCAATGATTTTGGACTTGACCTGGTGGAGATTTCTCCCAATGCAAATCCCCCTGTCTGCAAGATAATGGATTATGGTCGCTATAAATATGAGGCGACCAAAAAGCGGCAGGAAGCGAAAAAAAAACAAAGCACCTTTCAACTCAAGGAAATAAAGGTTCGCCCGAAAACCGGCGAACACGACCTCAAAACTAAAATCAATCATATCAAGAAGTTTATTGAGAAAAAAGACAAGGTTAAAGTTACCGTCATTTTCAGAGGCCGTGAGATTACGCTCTCTAGACTGGGCGGCGAATTGCTGGTGCGAATTGCCGCAGAAATGGAAGAGACTGCGGTGGTGGAGCAGCAGCCAAAATTTGAGGGGCGCACCATGGCGATGGTTCTATCTCCGAAGTAATAGAAACAGCACCTACAATAGTTAGATGGCGTGGGCTGATGTTTGCCATATGCTCGCGCCATAAATTTTTAAATCATTCAAGGAGTCGATAAAAGATGCCGAAGATAAAGACAAATAGATCCGCAGCAAAACGGTTTAAAAAAACAGGTACAGGGAAATTTGTTTTTTCAAAATCCCATGCAAGTCACATTTTGACAAAAAAAACCACAAAACGTAAACGGTCTTTGAGAAAACGCCAGATTGTTGACAAAACCGATGCAAAAAAAATAAGACTGCTCCTTCCGAACGGGTAGGGCACGTATATGGAGAAGAGTGATGCGAGTAAAAAGAGGTTTTAAGGCAAGAAAGAGACGAAAAAAAGTTTTAAAGCTGGCCAAAGGGTATCGCGGAGCCCGCAGCAAGCTGTTTCGCACGGCGGCAGGCGCCCTGGACAGGGCGCTCATGTTTGCTTATCGGGATCGGAGAGCACGGAAACGCGATTTTCGAAGGTTGTGGATTACGCGAATTAACGCAGCGGTACGCATGAACAATTTATCTTACAGTAAATTCATAAACGGACTGAAACTCGCCGGAATTCAACTCGACCGGAAAGTCCTTGCAGAATTGGCTGTATCTGATCCCTCCGGGTTTGCCCATATCGCCAACCTGGCCTCACAACAGCTTTAGCCTGAATTTTTCATCCGAAATTTCAGAATTATATAAAACTCGGGATTTCAAGCAGTTGATGCTTTCTGCAGCGTGGAATGTCTCTAAGCGGAATTTTACAGGTTGAGCATAACTCGTGGATGCTTCAATAGATCAGATCAAGGAAAATGCGCTGAAAGAACTGTCGGTCGCGTCCGACAGTGATCAGATCAGCGATATTTCCGTTCGATATTTGGGGAGAAAGGGTATTGTCACCCAATTCCTGAGACGTATTTCAGAACTCCCCGAGGAAGAGCGGCCGGAGGCGGGAAGAAAGGGCAATGCGTCAAAGCAGGCCCTGGAAGCCGCAATTGACGGCGCGTTGAAACGGCTCGAAACGGAATCTTCCGAAATGGAAGACTGGATTGACGTTACGTTGCCGGGCAGGACCTTCCGGCAGGGGTCTTTGCACCCGATCACACAGGTTGCCGGTCAGATATGCAGCATATTCAAGCAGCTCGGGTTTGATATTTCCGAAGGGCCTGAGGTCGAAACCGATTATTACAATTTCGAAGCCCTGAATATCC
The DNA here is from genome assembly GCA_043827325.1 of Pseudomonadota bacterium. GTDB lineage: Bacteria > Desulfobacterota > Desulfobacteria > Desulfobacterales > UBA11574 > JBDRPF01. The sequence continues at coordinate 20,299 of JBDRPF010000012.1, forward strand.
CTAAAAACCATCCTGCGAGGGAGATGCAGGACACCTTCTATATTTCTGAAAATATTGTTCTCAGGACCCACACGTCGCCCATTCAGGTCCGGGTAATGGAAACACTTTCCCCGCCGGTTCGAATCATCGCTCCCGGAAAGGTTTACCGGTGTGATTCCGATCTGACCCACACGCCGATGTTTCACCAGGTTGAAGGCCTTTTGGTGGATGAGGGCATATCTTTCGGGGATCTAAAAGGAACACTCACGACCTTTGTTCACCGGATGTTCGATGAAAAGACCAGTCTCCGGTTTCGTCCCAGCTTTTTCCCGTTTACCGAGCCGAGTGCCGAGGTCGACATTCTTTGTGTCATGTGCCGGGGCAACGGGTGCAGGGTATGTTCGCATACCGGGTGGCTTGAAGTGCTTGGCTCCGGCATGGTGCATCCGGCAATTTTCGAGAATGTCGGTTATGATACCACGCGCTACACCGGTTTTGCCTTCGGGATGGGCGTAGAAAGGATTGCCATGCTGAAGTATGGAATTGACGATATTCGAAAATACTTTGAAAATGATGTCAGGTTTTTAAGGCAGTTTTAACATGAAGGTCAGTTTAAGCTGGTTAAAACAATATGTCCGTGTCGACATGGATGTGCACGACCTGGCGGACGCACTCACCATGGCGGGCCTTGAGGTTGAAGCTGTTTCGGACCGCTACGATTATCTCAAGCGTGTTATTGTGGGAAGGATTTCCGAGATCGGCGACCACCCCGACGACCGGAATCTGAAACTTTGCCGCGTGGATATCGGTGGCGGCACAATTCCCGTTGTCTGCGGTGCCCCCAATGCCAAAAAAGACGTTCTGGCGCCCTGTGCGATGCCCGGCACCCGTCTGCCGGACGGGACCGTGCTGAGAAAACGTCTTGTCCGGGGAGAAGCGTCGGAAGGGGTCCTCTGCAGCGAGGCCGAGCTGGGGCTCGGAACGGGGTCGGATCATATCATGGAACTCAGCCGGAACATTTCGGTCGGTGCGCCGCTGAATCAGGCCCTCGGACTATCGGATCCGGTCCTTGAAATCGATCTCACTCCCAACCGTCCGGACTGCCTCAGTATCATTGGAATAGCACGTGAAGTGGCGGCGATCGAAAAAACAACGGTCGCGTATCCCGAGGTTCACCTGCCGGAATCCACGGGTGACATTTCCAGGCATACCTCTGTAAAGATTGAGGCGCCCGATCTGTGCCCGAGATACGCCGCAAGCCTTATTTTTGACATCACGGTGAAACCCTCCCCTTTTTGGCTTCGGGACCGCCTGATGTCAGTGGGTTTAAAACCCATCAACAACATTGTTGATATTACCAATTTTGTGATGATGGAAACCGGCCAGCCGCTTCACGCCTTTGATTTTGATCATCTGAGGGAGAATCGGATCGTTGTACGCACGGCCGGGAAGGAAGAAAAATTTATTACACTGGACGGCAAAGAACGACGCCTTGACCCGGAAATGCTGATGATCTGCGATAGCGAAAAACCGGTTGCCATCGGGGGGGTCATGGGCGGGATCAACTCGGAAGTCGAAAATACCACCACACGGATACTTCTTGAGAGCGCATATTTTAACCCGATCAGCATTCGAAAAACGTCAAAAAAATCAGGATTAAACACCGATGCGTCACACCGTTTCGAACGCGGCGTCGATCCCGACGGCACCGTCAGGGCACTCAATCGTGCAACGCAGCTCATGGTTGAAATCGGTGGCGGAAATCTGGTTAAGGGGCTGATTGACGTGCACCCGCGGCCTGTTTCCAAAAAAAATATCGTTCTGAGCGTCGAGGCTTTAAATCGCAGGCTGGGTATTCGACTGGACGCGACTGAAGTTAAGGACTACTTAAAATCGATTGAGTTTGAAATCGAGGACATTGATGAAGACCGGCTGGCGGTTATTCCGCCGTCCTGCAGAGTCGACGTCAGCAGATTCGAAGACCTTGCGGAGGAAATCGCGCGTTTGTTCGGGTATAACAACATCGAAACCACGTTTCCGACCATCCCGGCCAAAGCGAGGAATCCGTTAAAAAAGGCCGACGTGAGAAACACGATCAAACACCTGATGGCCGGTCTGGGATTTAATGAAATAATAACGTATAGCTTTATCAGCGAGTTGTCAGCCGATCGTCTCGAACTCGATCCCGATGATGCCAGACGGCGCATGGTGGACATGCTCAATCCCCTGTCCGAAGATCAGACCGTGTTGCGAACCTCCATGGTTCCCGGACTTCTTGAAACAATGCGTTTCAATTTGTCGATGCAGAACCGGAATCTTAAACTGTTTGAGATCGGCAATGTGTATTTTAATACCGGCCGGGAGGACAGTCAGCCCGAAGAGGTTGAAATGCTGGCGGGTCTCTGGACAGGGGCAAGTGTCGACCTGGTCTGGCATTCCAAAGAGGTAAAATGCGATTTTTATGACTTAAAAGGTGTTGTTGAGGAAATTTTCAGGAGCCTGGGAATTGTCGATGCCAGATTCGAACGCATGGCGCCGGCTTCCTGTTTTTACACGAAACCCGCGCATACGGCACGAATTTTGTTTGACGACAACCCTGTAGGCCTTATCGGCGAATTGCACCCTAAAGTGCTCTCCAATTATGATATTAAGCAGACGGCCTTTATTTTCGAACTCAATTTCGATGGGACCGTAAGCCGCATTCCCGAAAAAAAATCTGCCCGGCCCATTTCGAGGTATCCGGCGACGTCAAGGGATATCACGCTGATCGTAAAAAAGGGTGTTGAAGCGTTTAATTTGCTGAAAAGCGTGGAAACACTCAATGAAGACTTGATCGAAACGATTCAACTGGTTGATGTTTTCGAAGGTGATCCGATTCCCGAGGGAAATAAAAGCGTTTCGTTTAGAATAACCTACAGATCTCACAGTGAGACATTGGAAGATAACATGATAAATCAAATTCATAAAAATATTGCAGATAAACTTTTAAAAGAGTTTGATGCCGCGCTACCGGCCTGAAAAATACCGTGAAACAACTTAGAAGCTATCTCAAACGGCAGATGCATTTTTGAGATAGCTTCCAGAGAAAACCTTCCCTGAACCGGCGCATTGAAGATGCAAAACACGACGCCTTTTCAAAAAGATTTACCGGATAAACTGTACTTCAAGATCGGGGAGGTCAGTTCAATCGCCGGGCTTCCTGCATATGTTCTCCGGTTCTGGGAAAGCGAGTTCAATCGCATAAAACCCAAGCGCACACCTTCCGGTCAGAGGCTCTATCGAAAAAAAGATGTAGAGTTGATCCTGAAAATCAAACATCTCCTTTATGAGAAAAAATTTACGATTCAGGGCGCCAGGCAGCATTTGACGGCCAAAACAACCGAGAAAACAAAAACATCCGCAGAACCTGCGCTTGAAGAAATTCGCCGGGAGCTCGAGCGGATCCGGGATCTTCTGACCTGACGGTCTTCCCTTTATTTTTTATTGAAACATATTGACAAGGACACTATTGTTATTATAAAAGAGGACGTTTGCAGAGCGGGCATAGCTCAGTTGGTAGAGTACAAGCTTCCCAAGCTTGGTGTCGCGAGTTCGAATCTCGTTGCCCGCTCCAACACGTTTCGCCTTTTTCGTATAAAGGTTTTTTTCGATCGGGGATTTTATCTATGTTTGTGTGGTTTTGGATTATTTTTCTCTTGAGGTTATTTTCATGATCAGATAAAATATCTCACTACACTGCAGAGGATCTCCTTAATTGAAAGGGAACGGGCGAATGCCCGTTTTTGTTTTTTAAAGCCGGAATTCAGATTGTTGAGACAGAAAAGAAAAAAAACACGGCCGGCACGACCGGAGACAAGTGAAAAACAATTATCACCGGAACGCGAGCAAGCGTTTACAGCCCGGGTTAGAAATTTAATTGAATCGTTATGTGAAACCGAGGGCCTGGAACTGGTGCATGTTGAGCACCAAAGGGAGCGGGGGGGACGGAAACTTCGTTTGTATATAGATAAGCCCGGAGGCGTTACACTGGATGACTGTGTATACGTGAGTCGCCAGTCCGGCGACCTTCTTGATGTGTGCACAGACAGCATGGGGCCGTACAATCTTGAAGTTTCATCACCCGGACCGGATCGACCGCTGGGGAAAACAGCAGATTTTGAGAGATTCAAAGGAAAAACCGCTCACATCAGGACCATTCAACCTGTTGACGGAAGGAAAAATTTCAAGGGGGTTCTTCTGGGACTCTCGGAAGAGATTGTAATGCTTTTGGTCGATGACAAAACGATTTTCATACCTCTGGATGAAATTTCCAGGGCCCGGCTTGTCGATTATCGGCCGGATTTCGACGCTGAGGATTTAACGGGGCGCTGAAACAGTAAAATACAACCGCCGGCGGTAGAGACTATTAAAGCAGCTGTTAACTAATGATGGAGATAACGGATGTTTATAACAGATATAAAACGTGTCGTTGAGCAGGTCAGCCGCGATAAAGGTATTGACAGCAGAATCTTAATCAAGGCGCTTGAAGAGGCGATAAGGTCAGCCGTCAAGAAAAAGTTCGGGACTAAAATCGATATAGAAGTTAAGTATAATGAGAAGACCGGAGAGATTGAAGTCTTTCAGTTTAAGGAAGTTGTTGAAAAGATTACCGAACCTGATCTTCAAATAGGCATCGACCAAGGATACAAGCTGGATCCTGAATGTCAAATCGGCGACAGCCTCGGCACAAAGATGGATACGACGACTTTTGGCCGGATCGCCGCGCAGTCGGCCAAACAGGTTATTATCCAGAAAATGAAGGATGCAGAGAGGGATGCGGTTTACACCGGTTTTATCGACCGGAAAGGCGAAATCATAAACGGAATTGTTCAACGGATGGATCGCAGCGACATTATTGTTAATTTAGGCCATACCGAAGGAGTTCTCCCGGTTCGGGAGCAGGTTCCAAGGGAAACCTATCGTCGCGGCGACCGCATAAGAGCATTAATTATGGACGTGCTGCATGACACGCACGGTCCTCAAATTATCCTTTCAAGAACGCACCCTGATTTTCTGATCCAGCTTTTTAAAACAGAAGTGCCGGAAATCAGTGAAGGCCTTGTGGATATCATGGGTGCGGTCCGTGAACCCGGTGTCCGGGCGAAGTTTGCCGTAGCCTCAAATGATCCGGACATAGACCCTGTCGGCGCCTGTGTCGGGATGAAAGGAAGCCGCGTACAGAATGTTGTTCAGGAGCTCAGAGGTGAAAAGATTGATATCATACCCTGGCATGTTGATGCGGCCAAATTTGTGTGCAATGCTCTCGCACCCGCAGAAATGTCCAGGGTCATAATTGACGAGGAAAACCGTTCCATGGAAGTCATTGTACCTGATGAATTCCTTTCAATCGCCATCGGAAAACGTGGACAGAACGTGAGACTTGCCTCCAAACTTACCCGATGGCATCTGGATGTTGTCAGCGAGTCACGTTACAACCAGACCATGTCAGAAGGGTACGACTCTCTGGTATTATTAGCCGGCATCGGGACCAGTCTGGCGGACGCACTTTTTGAGAAAGGTTTTTACTCTGCCGAAGAAATTTGCCGTGCGTCAGTGGATGACTTGATTCAGATCAAGGGTATTGGCGAAGAGAAAGCCTTGAAACTGATCGAAGCTGCGAAAAAGCAAGTGGCAGCGACACGGGAGGTGAAGGAAACATCAAAAGACCCTGTTTCGGATTCTCCCGCAGAAAGTGAAGACATCTCCGAAACGGACCCATTGAACATTTCGAGCCCGATGTCAGAGAATGAAACGTTGCATGAAAGTGATGCGGCAGCTATTTTAGACGGAGTTCCGAAAAATGACGGTCTTCCCGAGACAGGTGCGGCATCCGAACCAAATGTTCAAGAAGCCGCGAACGGGGACGTCGGTGAAGGAGAAGATAATTCCGGTGCGCTGCAGCCACCGGAGAAGGGGCAAACGGATGGTGCGTAAATTTTACGCGTATTTGTGAGATTGCTTCTATAAATTCCAAATCATTTAATTGGCGGGGCTTTCGGTTAAATTCGGCGTTAATCAACAATCAAATTTAGGGGGATGGATGGCAAAGATCAGGATATATGAACTTGCCAGAGATCTTAACATGACAAATAAGACTCTCGCTGAAAAAATGCAGGAGATTAACATCCCTGTCAAAACCCATATGAGTTCTCTGGAAGAGGAAGAAGTGAATCGAATCAAGCAGCACATTCACGGCACCCCGGAAAAAGAGATCGAGATCACCCGGATCAAACCGACGATTATTCGGAGACGCAGAATAAAAGTGACGCCGGAACCGGGCGAGACAGACGTTTCCGCAGAGCGGGAAGCTCAACCTGAAGTTGCGAAAGTCGAAGCGGTGCCGTCGAAAGATGCCCCTGCGGGAGAGCAGCCGCTTCCAGAAAAAGAGCCGGAAGAAAGCGAACACGTCCAAGCCGAACCGGTTGACGCAAAGGGTGTTGAAGACGGCAAGATGGAAAAAACGGATGTTCCGGAAGTTGTTGATACCCCCGTCGACACTCCGGGTGCCGCCTTACCACAAAAAGACCGAAAACCCCGGATACAGGCCGTACCGGACCCCGGGAGGCCCTCTGCTGCGAAACCCCTGGAATTAAAGACGGTAAAACCGAAGAAAAAGGTCAGGAAGGTTAAAAAAGAGGCGGCGGCAAAGATCATAAAACTGCCGGTCGTGCCACCGGCCCCGGAAAAAGAACCCAAGGTCGAAAAGGTAAAGAAAAAAGAACCCCAAAAGATTACGAAAAAAACTTCCCTCCTGTTAAAAACTGTTGATAAGACCGAAGAAAGCAAGAAAGATGTGCCCGCAAAAGACAAGAAGAAAAAGAAATGGACAAAGAGACCGGACGATATCGACCAGGACAAAAAGTTCTTTAAAAAGAAAATCTCCTTTAGAAAAAAAGAGGTGGTTGAGGGTAAAGATCTTTACACCAAAGGCTTCCGGGGGAGGAAGGGGCTCAAAACCGCTAAAGCCAAGGCAGCAGCGGCAAGTCAAAAGCCTCAAATAACCACACCCAAAGCCATAAAGCGCAGGGTCAAAATTGATGACACGATTATGCTTTCCGATCTGGCGAAGCGTATGGGAATAAAAGCCGGCGAAATGATCAAAACGCTGATGGATTTAGGCGTTATGGCGACCGTGAATCAGACGATAGATTTCGACACGGCGGTTCTTGTTGCCGCTGAATTTGATTATGAACTGGAAAGGGCCGCCTTTGAAGAGGAAACCGTGCTGAAGGTGATAAAAGACGATCCGGAGAAAATGATTAAACGACCACCGGTAATTACGATCATGGGGCATGTGGATCATGGAAAAACAACGCTCCTCGATGTCATTCGTAAAACCAAAATAACGGAAAATGAAGCAGGCGGCATAACGCAACATATCGGTGCTTACCACGTGGCAACAGATAAAGGCCCCATCGTTTTCCTGGATACGCCCGGGCACGAGGCGTTCACCGCCATGCGTTCCCGCGGCGCCAAGGTTACGGATCTGGTGATACTGGTTGTTGCCGCCGATGACGGGGTCATGCCACAAACCATCGAAGCCATAAACCACGCCAAGGCTGCTAAAGTTCCGATCATTGTCGCAGTCAATAAAATGGACAAGCCAAATGCAGATCCTGAACGGGTAAAGCGCGAACTTTCCGATACCGGACTTGTGCCCGAGGATTGGGGCGGCGATACCGTTTTCCTTGAGATTTCAGCCAAGAAAAACGAAGGAATTGAAGACCTGCTGGAAATGATTCTCCTGCAGGCCGAGATGCTGGAACTCAAGGCCAACCCGGATAAGTACGCGAGCGGCCGCGCGGTCGAAGCAAAACTGGATTCGGGAAGAGGAGCGGTCGCCACCGTCCTGGTGCAGGAAGGGACACTTCATACCGGCGACCCCATTGTGTGCGGCATCCATTACGGAAAAGTTCGCGCCATCCTGAACGACAGAGGCGTAAAAATGGAATCGGCAGGACCGTCAATCCCGGTGGAGGTCATCGGATTGTCCGGTGTACCGCAAGCCGGGGATGAATTTATCGCACTTTCCGATGAAAGGGACGCCAAACAGATCAGCCTGCATCGCGTACAAAAGCAGCGTGCCAGAGAACTGGCCAAAACCAGCCGATTAAGCCTTGAAAAACTGTATGAACAGTTGCAGGAAGGCGCGGTCAAGGATTTAAATCTCATTTTAAAGGCGGACGTCCATGGTTCGATTGAAGCAATACATGATTCCCTGACAAAGCTTTCCAACGAGGAAGTCAAGATTGCCGTGATCCATTCGGCTACCGGGACGATAACCGAATCAGACGTCTCGCTGGCTGCGGTATCAGACGCCATAATTATCGGTTTTAACGTTCGTCCCAGTTTGAAAACCCAGGCGTTTGCGAATGAAGAAAGCGTGGATATTCGTTACTACAATATTATTTATAATGTTATATCGGATGTTAGAAACGCGATTCTGGGTTTGATGTCCTCTACGTTTGAAGATCGCACTCTGGGCAGGGCCGAGGTTCGTGAAGTGTTTCATGTTCCCAAGATCGGCGCAATCGCAGGTTCTTATGTGACAGATGGCAAGATCGAGCGCGGGCGGCGTGTACGCCTGATCAGAGACGGGATCGTTTGTTTCGATGGCAGGATTTCATCTCTTAGACGCTTCAAGGATGATGCCAAGGAAGTTTTAAGCGGTTATGAATGCGGAATCGGCATTGAAAACTACAACGATATCAAGATCGGCGATGTAATCGAGTGCTATTATCTGGAAGAGATCAGGCCTGAACTCGATTAATTGAGAAGGAACGCTCGGCGAAATCGCCGCGTTAAAATACACAAATGGGGGACTCGCGGCTTCCGTGGCTTGACTTGTGCCACAGCCGTATGTAGCGGTCTTGCAGGGAAATTAAGCGCACGATGCTGGAAAAATCATGGTTGTCGGGTTAGGTGTTATCAAATTCAGGCTGCACGGCGTCCGCTCGTTAAAAGAAAAAAGAAGGATTGTCAAAGCGATCATCAGCCAGTTGCGCAACAATTTTAATATATCCATTGCGGAGGTCGGGTCGAACGACATTTATCAAAGAGCGGAAATCGGTTTTTCGCTGGTCGGGAATGACAAAAAGGTCATAAACGCAAAAATAGATAAAGTCTTTAACTTGACGGACGAATTGGGTTTGGCTGAGATTCTCGACACGGAACTGGAAATTTTCAATTTATAAATAAAATCGCTTCGCGATTTTATGTAACGCAGCTTCGCTGCTCGAAGTCGAAAATTGTCCATCAATAAACGCAAAATCGCTTCGCAATTTTATTTGCGACTTGATACAGAAAAAAATGAAACCATATTCACGATCTGAAAGAATCAGCGGCCATATTCAGAAGATCCTTTCAGACATAATGCAGAAAAATATTAAAGACCCCCGCCTGGAAATGATCGTGATTACCGGTGTGAAAGTATCCCGGGACTTAAAGATCGCGAGGATATACTTTGCCGCGTCGAGCGGGACAAAAAGCACCGATGAGGTGACTGAAGGATTCAAAAGCGCCCGGGGTTACGTGAAACGCGCGCTTGCACGAAAACTCGGCTTAAAGTATATGCCTGACATTCGATTTTGCCACGATGATTCCTTTGAATACGGATCGCAGATAGATACGCTTTTGAAGATGATAGAAACAGATAATGGACCAGATAATCGAATACGTGAAAAAGAGTAAAAGCGCCTTCCTTGTTTCTCATGCCCATCCGGACGGCGATGCAATAGGATCACTGATCGCCATGGGACTTTCCCTTGACGGTCTGGGAAAAAAGGTGACACTGTTTAACGCAAGCCCCATCCCGGCAGTGTACCGCTTTTTGCCGGGGGCAGATCGTATTGTCAACCACGCTGACGATGCAGACTATGACATCGCCTTTATCCTCGATTGCGGTGAGTTAAAACGAATCGGCCAGGCGGTTTCCATTGTCAGTCAGATACCGGTCATCATTAACATCGATCATCATATTACCAACACGCGGTTTGGCAATTATCGTCTGGTGGACACGTCTGCATGCGCGACCGCTGAAATTGTTTACCGCCTGGTAAAAAAGATGGAAGTTCCCGTGGACAGGGCCATTGCCACTTCACTCTACACGGGAATATTGACCGACACGGGGTCGTTCCGTTTTTCCAATACAAACAAGGCTGCCTTTGCCATCTGCGAGGAAATGGTGGCGCACGGCGTCGATCCGTACGATGTTGCACGGCGGGTATACGGCTCCTATTCTCTGGGCCGGATCAAACTTTTGAACATGGCGCTCGATTCTATTGAAATATCCCGTAACGGCAAGTTGTCAATGATGACCATCACTCAGAACATGCTCGACAAGACAGGTACGCACCCGGAAGACGTTGACGGACTTATCAACTACGCCAGAAGGATAGAGGATGTAAAGATGGCCGCGCTTATACAGGAGTACGGCAACGGTAAAGGTAATAAGATGTTGAATGTGAGCCTGCGGTCCGACGGGACGGTTGATGTGGCGGCAATTGCCGCTTCTTTTGGCGGAGGCGGTCACGCCAGCGCCGCGGGTTTCAATATTAAATCGACGTTGCCCGAAATAAAAGCTGAGATTATCAGCCTTTCTGAAAAACTGTAGATATGCAGCATGAGATATGCGGTGTCATCGTAATAGACAAGCCCGCGGACATATCGTCCGCCAGGGTGGTGGCCATTGTCAAGAAGCTGTTCGGGGCGAAAAAAGTCGGGCACACCGGCACCCTCGATCCATTCGCAACAGGGGTTATGGTCTGCTGCATCAATCGTGCGACGCGACTGGCCAGGTTCTTTCTGCACGGCAGCAAGAAATACCAGGCCGTTCTTCAATTAGGGGTTACGACAGACACTCAGGATTCAACCGGGAATGTCACTTCCACGGTTGACCGGGTGGATTTTTCAGAAACGGAAATACGATCAGCCGTTCAACGGTTCAGGGGGGCCGTTGAACAACTTCCGCCGGTTTATTCGGCATTAAAGCACGGAGGCGTTCCTCTCTACAAGCTTGCACGAAACGGCAACCCCGTTCAGAAACCGCCCCGGCGTGTTTTTATTTCACACATCGAAATACGTGAGATAAATTTGCCGTTGGTTCATTTTGAGGTGCTCTGTTCGGCCGGAACATACATACGGGCGCTCTGTGCGGATATCGGCTCAGCTCTCGGGTGCGGTGGACACCTCAAAGAGCTGCGGCGGATCGAAAACAGCGGCTTTACAACTGAAGACGCCGCAACATTGACAGAATTGGAAGAACTTGCACGATCCGGTGAATTGTCGGACCGGGTGATACCCATGGCAAGGGCGTTGCGCTACATGCCCGAACATTTGGCCGGAAAGAATTTGACGGAAAAAATTATGCACGGCACTCTCGTTACGAAAGAAGACCTTATGCCCGGAAAGGCGGAAAGTGGCGAGGGTTTCATAAAAATTGTGGATGCAAATAATAATTTAATTGCCGTATTGAATTATTCAGGAGATAGTGGCAAATACAGCTACGCGTGTGTATTCAACTAACCATTCACATCGTAGGGGGTTGTCGTTATATGACAACGGGACGTAAAAATTGTATTTCATTTACAGGAGGCAAAATAAAGTGGTTCTAACATCAGAAGAAAAGACGGAGTTGATTGGTCGATTTAAACTCCATGAAGTGGATACCGGTTCCCCAGAAGTTCAGGTAGGCCTGCTGACGCATCGAATTTCTTATCTAACCGAACACCTGAAGGTTCACAAGAAGGATCATCACTCCAGGCGAGGGTTGCTTATGCTCGTCGGCAGGCGCCGCAGGCTCTTAAACTATGTAAAAAACAAAGATGTAAAACGATACAGGACAATTATCGAAACTTTGGGGTTAAGAAGATAAACCAACCCTTTATTTTCATCGAGACGTCTCTGAAATTTGTGCTGTGCCCGTTAATGCGGAGCACAGACCTGATGCCCGTCTTTGTCGCAGGTATTGGAGAAACACCTCAGAGGCCTAATATATTCGGGGTGAGAACCTGTTTTAAGGTTTGAGTCCCACTTAAAAAGTAAGGAAATTTTATGGAATTAAAACTTGAAGCCGAAGTCGGGGGAAAAACGCTGAGCGTGCAGACCGGAAAGGTCGCCAAACAGGCACACGGTTCAGTTGTGGTGCAGTATGGAGAAACCATTGTTCTAGTTACCGCGGTTTCCTCTAACGAGAAGCGAATAACGGATTTCCTTCCCCTGACCGTTGAGTATCAGGAAAAGATTTACGCTGCAGGGAGGATACCGGGGAATTATTTCAGGCGTGAAATCGGAAGGCCGAGTGAAAAAGAGACATTGACCGCGCGGCTTATCGACCGTCCCATTCGTCCGCTTTTTCCAAAAGGATATCGCTTTGAAACCCAGGTCATTGCGACCGTGCTGTCCATGGACCAGGAAAACGACCCTGATACCCTTGCAATGATCGGCGCATCCGCAGCGCTTGAAATATCGGACATTCCGTTTTCAGGTCCCATCGCGTGCGTTCGCGTCGGTCGGATAGACGGTCAATTCATCGTTAATCCCACCATCTCCGAGTGCGAACAATCGGACCTCAACATCATTGTTGCCGGGTCGAAAACCGGCGTTGTCATGGTGGAAGGCGGCAGCAACATTGTCAATGAGTCAGACATCCTTGAAGCCATCTTTTTCGGCCATTCGGAAATGCAACCGCTCATCGATTTGCAGATCAAGTTGAAAGAAGCCGCAGGGGTGGCCAAGCGAGACTTTTCTCCCCCTGAAAAAGATGAAGCGCTTGTCCGGAAAATCGAATCCGAGGCATATCCGCTCGTAAAAGACGCCCTTCTGAAACCCGGAAAAACAGATCGAACAGCAGCGCTTTATGCTGTAAAATCGGGTATATTTGAAAAACTCGGAGAAGAATATACGGATCGAAAGAGTGAAGTTGACGACATATTTAAAGATATGCTGAAAAAAATCAGCCGGGACCTGATCCTCAAGGAAGGGCGTCGTATCGACAACAGAAAATTTGATGAAATACGACCCATAACCTGTGAGGTCGGCATTCTGCCAAGGCCCCACGGTTCCGCGCTTTTTACCAGAGGCGAAACCCAGGTGCTGGGTGTGCTGACGCTGGGTTCGGGGCCGGATGAACAGCGTGTCGAGACATTGAGCGGAGAAGAATTCAGGCCTTTTATGCTGCATTACAACTTCCCGCCCTATTCCGTGGGAGAGGTGAGACGTCTGGGCGGACCCAGCCGCAGAGATATCGGTCACGGCGGACTGTCCACCCGTGCCATAGAGAAAGTTTTGCCGTCCAAGGAAGATTTTGACTACACCATCCGTATTGTCTCCGAAGTATTTGAGTCCAACGGGTCTTCATCCATGGGGACCGTCTGTTCGGGTATTCTGGCGCTTATGGATGGCGGTGTTCCCATAACGGCGCCGGTTTCGGGGATTGCGATGGGCCTGGTAAAAGAGGGCGAAACGGTGGTTATTCTGTCCGACATTCTCGGAGATGAAGACCAATCAGGTGATATGGATTTCAAGGTGGCCGGAACAAAAGACGGCATAACCTCTCTTCAGATGGACATTAAAATCCATGAACTCTCCAGAGATATCATGGAAAGAGCGCTTGAGCAGGCGCGTGCGGGACGCCTTCATATCCTTGACAGGATGCTGGAAGCGATCAAAGAGCCCCGGGGGGAAATTTCTCCCCATGCCCCTTCTATCATAACGATCCAAATCAACCCGGACAAAATCCGCGAGATCATCGGCCCCGGCGGGAAAACAATACGGGCGATGCAGGCTGAAACAAACACCCGTATTGAGGTGGAAGACAGCGGTACGGTCAAGATTGCCGCCACCTCCCAGGCAGAAGGGGAGGCGGCCCTGCGAATGATTGAAGAAATCACCAGAGAACCGGAGATCGGCGCGACGTATGAAGGGACTGTCGTAAAGATCATGGACTTCGGCGCTTTTGTTCAAATAATGCCCGGTACGGACGGTCTTGTCCACATATCCCAGCTTGCCACCCAGCGTGTAACCAAAGTTTCGGATGTCGTAAAGGAAGGAGACCGCATCAAGGTCAAAGTGCTGGAGATCAACAGGGACGGAAAAATTCGCCTCAGCCACAAAGCGGTCTTGGAATCGGAGAATGGGACTGACAGTAAATAAAACCATCCTTGCCAACGGGGTCCGGATCCTGACCAAAAAGATGCCGTATTTGCGCAGCGTCTCAATGGGTGTGTGGGTAAATGTCGGTTCTCGCGACGAATCCGTCGCCGAGAACGGGCTCTCTCATTTTATCGAGCACATGATATTCAAGGGGACGAAGAAGCGGACGAGTTTTAACATCGCCAAGGAATTCGATGCCATCGGCGGCCACACAAATGCGTTCACCGGCATGGAGAGCACCTGTTATCACGCAAAGGTGATGGACAACCACCTGGAGACCATGGTGGACATACTCACGGATATATTTTTAAATTCCGTGTTCGATGAAAATGAAGTCGAAAGAGAACGCATGGTGATTCTCCAGGAGATCGGCATGCTGGAAGACAGCCCCGAGGAATACGTTCATCTGCTTTCAGGGCGTGCGTACTGGGGCAACAACCCTTTGGGGCGGCCCATCATCGGAAATCGTGAAAACATTTCCAAATTTGATGCTGACGCGATCAAGTCTTTTTTCCGGCGGCTCTATCAGCCCGACCACATTGTCATTTCAGCGGCCGGCAATCTGGAGCACGATCACCTTGCTGATCTGGTCGGGCAGGCCTTTGAATCTATTCGATCCGGGGAAAACCTGCCCGGGCATGATACGCCGGAGGGGTGTTCCGCGGTTGAAGTTCACCACAGGAAACTGGAACAGGTCCACCTCTGTCTGGGAACAAAGGGTGTGTCCATAACCGATCCTCGCCGATATGCCTTTTTGATCATGAACACCATTCTGGGCGGGAACATGAGTTCAAGGCTGTTTCAGGAGGTTCGTGAACGGCGAGGACTTGCCTATTCTGTCTACTCCTTTATCGCCTCCTACATCGACACGGGCATGTTCGGCGCATACGCGGGTGTTGATCCTAAAAATGCCCGCGAGACAACAGCGCTGATCGTGGAAGAGATGCGAAAATTTCAAGAAACGGCTATCGATTCAAACGAGCTGCAAGATGCCAAGGAATTTCTAAAAGGCAATCTGATGCTTTCGGCCGAGAGCAACGACAACCAGATGGTTCGGCTGGCGCAGAATGAAACACATTTTGGGCGCTACATACCGTTAGCTGAGATTGTCGACAACATCGAAGCGGTTACGGAAGACGAAATCCATGATCTGGCGAAACAGATTTTTCGTTCAAATCAATTCGCGCTGACCCTGCATGGACCGGTTGACGACAAGAAAACATATGAGGACCTTCTGTCCTTTTGATTTTTGCCGGACAAGCCGCCCCGCTTTTTGAACGGGGTGATAGTTGACATGTCAGGTTAAATTTGCAGCGCCGAATGTCGTAACCCGAGTTTTGCACGCGTCGAAGGTTTCCCTGTTCAGGTATCAATTTATGGATGATGCGCCCACCATTGAATTTCTTCGTTTAAGGCCGGATCTGGACGCGGACATTCCCTTGCCCCGGTATATGACGCCCAGCGCCGCGGGGATGGATATTCACGCGGCTATCGAAAAAGATGTTGTTCTCGAACCCGGGTCCATTTTTATGATACCCACCGGGTTTGCCCTGGCACTCCCCGAGGGCTTTGAAGCCCAGGTTCGCCCCAGAAGCGGATTGGCCGTGAAGCACGGCATCGGGCTTATTAATTCGCCCGGGACCATCGATTCCGACTACCGGGGAGAGGTAATGATTGCGGCAATAAACCTCGGGAAGAAAGCATATACCTTTCATCGCGGCGACCGGATTGCCCAGATGATCATCCAAAAGGTGTATCAGGCGAGGTTGAAGATTGTGGAACGGCTCGTCGAAACCAAGCGGAACACCGGCGGTTTCGGACACACGGGTTTATGAATTTGGAAGCTACTTTGACGTTGCTCTGAATAAACGAGTTGCCTGTTGAGATGACCTCCAAAAAACCGCAAACAGAAGAATCTGTTCGGGACCCGGGTTACAGCATTTCCGTATGTGTGCTGGCCAGCGGCAGCAAGGGAAACGCCATATTTATCTCCGATGGCTCTACTTCCATTCTGATTGACGCAGGCCTTTCCGGGATCGAAATCGAACGCAGATTGAGATCAAGAGGGCTCTCTCCCGAAAGTCTCGATGCGATCCTTGTCTCTCATGAACATACCGACCACATTCAGAGTGTGGGTGTGCTCTCGCGCCGTTTTAATCTTCCGGTATATGTGAGCGGAAAAACAGGAAAGGTTGCTGCATCACAACTGGGAAACATCGGAGAAATCAGAAGTTTTGAGTGCGGCTCGCCCTTCATGATAAAGAACCTGACAGTGCACCCTTTCTCTTTGTCCCATGACGCCGCGGACGCCGCTGGGTTTACGGTTAAGCTGAACAGTAAAAAGATCGGGATTGCCACCGATCTCGGCATCGCAACCGGCGTGGTCAAAACGCACCTGAAGGAATGTTCCCTGTTGATTCTTGAAGCCAATCATGATCCGGTCATGCTTGAAAAGGGCCCCTATCCGTGGCCGTTGAAACAGCGCATCAAGAGCAGAACCGGTCACCTTTCCAATGAGGCGGCAAAAATTCTTCTTGCGGAACTCTGTCACGATCAGCTTGAACATGTCATTCTGGCACACCTGAGTGAAATCAACAACACACCCCAGACGGCCGTCAGCGTCGTCAATCCGGCCCTGATATCCCGATATACACAGCTGCACGTCGCGTCTCAGCACCAGTGCGGAGATCTGCTGCACCTCAAATAGTTATGCTGCATCATTCGTGTCCAAAATAATTTAGTTTTGACCCAAACAGCTTGAAGTCGACAACGATTCAGTTTGGAAATTCTGCAACCGCAGGTGCCCCGCAGGAAATGCCCTTGGGGTGCATAGTGATATTCTTCCGAGGACTTGTCCGCCTCTGGAGGATTGCAGAAAAGCGAGCAAGCAGTCCCGGCCCGAAAGATGCCGTTTCCGGATGGGCACAGATTAGATGGTTACAAGCTCATACCCGCGTCTTCCGAGCCCGATCTTTTCCGCATATTCAAGCTGATATTCCCAGTCCACCTTGGGGTAAACCCCCTTGAACTTGTCCTGACCCGGCCCGGTGTTTGTGTTGAGACACGAACCCGGAAGGGCATGCTCCCGGTTGACAAGATCCACAGAGGCCTGATCAATGGCCACCGGGTCGGTTGAGGCGACAACGCCGATGTCTCTTACCAGGGGGGCGTCGTTCATGGGGTAACAGTCGCAGGCCGGAGAAACGTCGGTGATGAAATTGATGTACAACGCCTTTCCGGATTTGTTTTTTAGCACGCCCAGGGTGTACTCCATCATGTTTTCCAGAAAGACGGGTATGGCCTGATTCCACGCGATCTCGATGGCGCTTTCGGGGCAGACGAGGATGCATTCCCCGCAGCCGATGCACTTCTTTGCATCGAGCATTGCTTTCTCCTCCTTCAGCGAAAGGGCATTCTGGGAGCAGTGAGCGGTACAATCCCCGCAGCCGACACATTTTTTACGAATGATTTTCGGCGCCACGGTTGAATGCTGCGCCAGCTTTCCCCGGCGCGATGCGCATCCCATGCCGACATTTTTCAGGGTTCCGCCAAAACCGGAAAGTTCATGCCCTTTGAAATGCGCAACCGATATCAGCGCATCGGCCTCGATAATATCCGTTCCGATGTACACTTTTTTGAAATTTTTCTGATTGACGGTCACGGGTGTTTCAGTCCTGCCCCTCAATCCATCTGCAATGATAATGGGCGCGTCGACCACGGCGTAGGCGAAACCGTTTTGAATTGCGGTTTTCAGATGATTCGGCGAGTCGCTTCGTGTCCCCGAATAGAGTGTGTTGGCATCGGTGAGGAAAGGCACGCCGCCGATATTTTTGATATTTTCAACAACTTTTCGAATAAATACGGGACGGATAAAAGCGGTGTTTCCCTTTTCTCCAAAGTGAAGCTTCACCGCGACAAGGTCCCTTTTTTTTACAACATCGGAAAGCCCTGCGGTGTCGATAAGCCTTCCCAGTTTTGCAACAAAATTTTCCTTGAGTGACGCCCTCAGATCAATAAAATAGACGTTGCTTTTCATCGTACCCCTCCATTTTTTTTCTGTTCTCTCCTGCATTTGATTCCCGGCCCCGGGTAATCCTTGCAGATCCAGGGCCGTACAGGATAAATCGTACAAATTGATTTTTCCATGTCATATTTTACAAACGGGCAGGGCGTTACGCCGAATTCCGTCGGTTCGATCTCATTGGAATATGCGTTAACGACAAAGCCGTGCGCGTCAAGAAAGTCGGAGAGCGCCATATTCAGATGGCTCGCAACAAGATGCGGGTCCAGCTCCGACCACGGAATTCCGATTTCTCTGCAGCACCTGCCGCACCGTTGACAGCTAAGATTCATAAACCGACTCGCTCTGTTCCCCGGGGAATGATCGATCAACCAGACAGGTTGTCGGGAAAATCCGTCAAAAAACGATAGAGGGTTGCGCGGCCCACTCCCAGAATCCTTGCGGCCTTGGACTTGTTTCCCCCGCTTTGCGTCAGGGCGTCCCGGACGCTGTCGGGGTCCAGCTTGCGATAAGGCCCGCGGGAGGATTTTTTGATTTTTTGCTCTTGCAGTTCCATTGGGAGATGGTGGGGCCGAATGAACCGGCCCTTGCACTTTATGAGCGCGTACCGGATGGCGCTTTGGAGTTCACGGACGTTTCCGGGCCAGGGATAGTCAACGGCAACGGCCAGGGCGTCACGGGAGATACCCTCTGTGTTCTGCCCTTCAAATGCCGCTTTTTCGAGAATGTTTTCGACCAGGAGGGGAATGTCGCCCTTTCGTTCTTTCAGGGGCGGCAAATATATGGGAATTACGCTGATCCGGTAGTATAGATCCTCCCGGAAATTGCCCTTTTCCACCTCGTGTTTCAGGTTGCGGTTGGCGGCACTGATAATCCGCACATCCGTTGAAATGGTTTTTTCACTGCCGACCTGCTCGATGGTCCCTTCCTGAAGCACCCGCAGCAGTTTGGCCTGAACAACCTTGGACAGATCCGACACCTCATCCAGAAAGAGCGTGCCGCCGCGTGCCATTTCAAATCGGCCTCTCCTGTCTCGCAGTGCTCCGGTAAAGGCGCCTTTCACGTGTCCGAAGAGTTCGCTTTCCAGCAGTCCCTCGGGCAGTGCGCCGCAATTGACCGGGACAAAGGGTTTGTCGGCGCGCGGGCCTTCATTATGAATGGCTCTGGCCACGAGTTCCTTTCCGGTGCCGCTTTCACCCTGAACCAGTACCGGGATGTTGACTTCCGTGATATCTCGTATGGTTTCGAACAGTTCCCGCATCTTGGCGTCGCGGCCGATAATCCCCGCAAAGCTGTATTGCTCCAGTTTTCGTTTGGTGATGTCCTGTACGGTGCCGATGGACCGCACCGGTTTCCCTTTTTCATCGTACGTGGTCCGGCACTTTTCGTGGACATACTTAATCGTACCGTTCCCGAGCAGCAGTCTGTGGACGATATCATAGCCGGTCCTGTTTTTGACCGAATTGGTGAAAGCGTTATCGACCATATTTCTGTCATCCGGATGTATCGTGTCCAGGAAGGCTTCGTATGTTGCGCCGAATTCCCGAGGGTCCAGATCGAAAATACGATAAATTTCATCCGACCAATGCAGTGTGTTCGTGAGGAGATCCAGTTCCCAATGTCCCAGGCAGGCCAGTTGCTCGGCTTCTTTCAGTCTTGATTCGCTCTTGCACACGGCTTCTTGAAACCCCTTGAGTCGAGCAATCTCCTGTTCCAGGGTGCTAACCTTCTGCTCCAATTCTTCATAGGTCGGTTTCGTGGCCATTGAGGCGTCCTCCAATCGCCGGTGCAATCAAAAACCAGAATGATTCAATGGAAATATTACCCTGAATAACCATTAACGGATAACAGGTCACGCCGAATGGAGTTTTACTCGATTCGGGCATTAAAATATGGTGTGTATATCACATTTTCTTGATTTATGCACTCTATAGGAAAACGGTTAAGATATCAAGACTTGACAATTTCTATTTATGAAAGATACGCAGCATGGTATGGGGCATACGGGAATGATGGAGTGATGGACTGACGGGTTAAAGGTATTACGACACCACCTCTTTAGGCCAGATTCTTTATGGCCATTGAACCCGAAAAGGGGAAAAATGGACATCCATACAAAACGGGCGGTTTTGAGTCGGATTTACGACATATATGATAATTTTCTCGACGATCTGGAAGTTGCGTGCGAGAAACACTGCGCGCGGTGCTGTACGGGCAATGTCACCCTGACAACGATCGAGGGGTGCATGATCGTCGAGCACGTGCTGTCCGGGGGCAGGGCGGATTTGCTCGAAGAGATTGAAAAAGGGCTGTCCGGAAATCGATTTCGACCCAAAATGACAACCAACATGCTGGCGGAACTGTGCGCGGAAGGGAAGGATGTTCAGGATGATATCGCCGACTTTACGGGAACGAGCTGTCCCCTTCTACAAAAGGATGAGTGCCCTGTTTATCCGGTCAGGCCGTTTATGTGCAGGTGCATGGTTTCGAAGAAAGACTGCCGCGACACCGGTTATGCCGACGTTGATTCATTTGTCGTTTCCGTAAACACCCTGTTTCTGCAGACCATCGAACATGTTGATTCCGCGGGGTGCTCGGGCAATCTGAGCGACGTTGTTCTTCTTTTGTCGCCGGAAGACAACCGCAGGCGCTACGATGAAAATTCGCTGAACGCTTCGGGCAGGGAACTCGTCTCCAATCGTCCCCTGAAGGTTCTGATGATCCCCCCCGAACACCGGGAAAGAATAGCGCCGATCCTTCGTGCGCTCCGTGACATTAGGGTGTAGAAAACCAGCCCGAATGTTGCATGAAAATTTTCGAGAAGAAACAGATTTAAACAGAACAAGCTAAATATGATACAGCATTAAAAGCTAAAATTGGAATGCAAACAAGTGCCACAGGCACCTGCTATCTAATTATTTGCATTGCTGAAATTCGCTTTTTGAGAGGGGATCAAAAATAAACATTGGGAGCTTAAGGGACATCTGTAAAAAAGCAGATAACCATCCTTAGATTTCTCTTATTGTTTATGGTTTTTTTTAATCAGTTTTCAATAGTTTTCTTAATATGTTATATTCGGTTTGATTGAAGTTTTCCGTAAATCGGATCAAAATAGCCCGAGGAAGGGATTCATAAAGGAAAAAATGATGAAACCAAAGGAAACCGCGGTCCTTTTACAGGAAAACCATGCAGTACTCAAGGACCATCATGTGAAGGCGCTTTATCTGTTCGGCTCCGTTGTTCGCGGAGAGGACAAGCCCGGAAGCGACGTGGATATCCTGGTAGAATTCCATCCCGAGGCCCGCGTAGGCTTGTTTGGCCTAGTAAGGTTACAGCGGAGATTATCGGAAATCCTTGGCAGACCCGTGGATTTGACGACCCCTGATGCTCTGCACAAAGCCCTGAAAGACAGAATCATCAAGGAGGCCGTTCGTGCCGCATAGAGATTGGAAATTTCGCATTCAAGACATATTGGATGCCATCGGCGCCGTTCAAAAATATACACAGGGGATGGACTTCAAAACCTTAACTGAAGATCGAAGAACCGTGGATGCAGTGGTCCGAAATCTGATTATAATTGGAGAAGCTGCTGTTCACGTTCCC
>JBDRPF010000013.1:0-37026 GCA_043827325.1 Pseudomonadota bacterium
CCATGAGTTCGGTGGCGCCGAGGAGTCCCATGAAGGTCGCAACCGCCATCCAGAACGCCGAGGTGATGCAAAACCCTTTCGCGGTCAGGTATGTCGGCTGAGATGCGTTTGATTCGTCGGTCAATTGCGTCTCCTGTGTTCGCTATGCTCAGAACCGTTATCCGTTACGCGTTATTTGGTATTCGTTGGTTAACGGGAGTCGGCAAACCTTATTGTTTCAACTATCGGTGATATATAATTTCGTTTTTTAATACAAGAAAACCAATAACAATTAATAATTAACAATTAACAATTAACGCATAACACCTAATCGAGTTTTGACTCGATTAGGGTTTAATTGTGACATGCCAGCCAGCAACCCAGATTGGCCTCCTTGCGCTGGTGACATTCGATGCAGAACCCCATTTTGAAACGCTTTCCCGGGATCCGGTCCATGGTTTCAATCTGCCCGTGGCACTCCCTGCATTCGATTTCCTTTTTGATGTGCCGCTGGTGGTTGAAGAGCACATGCTCGGGAAGATAGAAGACTTTTTTCCAGGGGGTGGGGGTTCGGGTGTCAAAATATTCATGCTCCTTTCGAATCCACGGGTGGTTCGCAATGACGTAATTGTGGCAGTACAGGCATTTCTCCACCGGCGGCAGCCCAGGGTCGATGGATCGCTCCACGTACGGGTGACAGAACCGGCACTGTATGTCCTTCACGCCGGCGTGAATCCGGTGGCTGAACGGTATCGGCTGCTCGGGGCCCATCCCGGCCCCCGGGAACACGTAAAAAAAGTAGAGAAAACCCAGAACCAGAATGACGCTGAGCCCGGACCAGAAAAGCGCTTCCCTGTTTTTTGCCAGCAAAGACACGGTTTCCCCGAACGAGGTGACAAACACCATGGGCTTTCCCCCTGTACCGATGATCACGGCCAGTATCAGAGCCGATATCAGGGCAATGGAGGTGATCAATATTTCCATCAGTTCTTCTCCGTATCCGGAACCCGGGCGAATTCCGGAAACAGGTTCAGGAAAAACATCACGGCTATAACGATCAGACCGAAAAAGCCGACAAAAATTAAACCATCGGCCAGACCCAGTGGAAGGGCGGTCGCGTCGCGATTGAACGCGGGCCCCAGAAGCAAAAGGTGCTCCAGCCAGATGCCCATGATCACCACCGCGCAGAGGACGCTCATGAACCGGGGCATTGTCTTGATTTTTTTGCTCAGCAGGATCATAAACGGTATGATAAAGCAAATGGTGAAGACAAACCAGGCCAGACCTTTCCAGGGCAGCATCATTGTTCTTTCGATGACGTACGCCGTTTCCTCGGAAATGTTGCCGTACCAGATGACAACCAGTTGAACGTAGAAAAAATCGGCCCAGACCAGACAGAAGGCAAAAAAGAGTTTGCCGATATCATGGAACTGCGAGGGCTTCAGTTTAAATTCGGTTTTCGGATTTAAATGTAAAATAGATGCGAAGATGATCAGGCCGCCGAGGCCCACATAAAACGCCTTCACGAAAGTATAGGCTCCGAACAGTGTAGAATACCAGTGGGGGTCCATACTCATCACGAGATCATAACCGATCAGCGACAAAACCAGGGCGAATGCCAGCATGTACAGAATGGCGAAAACCGTCATCCGGTGCCGGCAGGTTTCCGCGTCGAGGGTGCGTTGATCCCACCCTCGATATAAAAGGGTCCGGATTTTGCCGTGTGACATTGAACGGTCCAGCTTCAGCCTCAACGCGTAATACAGATAGGCGAATCCCAGTCCGTAGAGAACAAGGAGCCCGAAAGAATCTCTGGCAAACAGAAACGGTATGTTCAACCACACTTCTTTTCCGTGCAGATCCTGATGCAGCCAGGGGAAGATATGGTTTTTGCCCAGAAAGAGAAGCAGAAACAGCACAAAAGAGACAGGGAAAAACGCGGTAAAGGTTTCGGCGAGGTTTGACAGCGGGCCGCTCCACCGCGCTCTGACAAAGTGCATGATGGTGGAAAATAGAAGACCGCCCTGGGCAATGGCCGACCAGAGCAGAAAGTTGATCAGATACGCCTGCCAGGCCCTTTCAGGGTGCTTACCCGCCAGTCCGAAGATAAAGGTGCCGAAGCCGATGGCGACCAGAGACAGGCTCAGCAGAAACAGGGGGTTCCTGGATAACACTTTGATTTTGTCGTCGTTAGAAGGCATATTTATTTAGCCCTAAAAAACCTGGTCCTTTGGGCTAGGTCAGAGTCCTATGTCTCTGCCGAAATAAATTGATACAAAATTAGAAGCATGAAATCCGAAATACGAAACAAACTCTAATGACCAAAATTCAAATATTCATACCAAATTAACCGTTATGAAATGGATACTCGTTTGATTGTTTTGAGCCTTTGAGCATTCGAATTTAAGATTTGTTTCGGATTTCGATATTCGAATTTATCCCCGTCGGGATGCTTCGCGCGGATTTAACCCGTTCAATAGTAAAATATCCCCTTCCAGGGGTATCCCAAAGCCTGGCTCTCTGGGCCAGAATATTTACTGCTCCGCATTTGAAAAAACTTTTACCTCGCCGCCTTTATCCTGAAAGAACAGCTTGAGATTTTCCAGGTCGGCCGCCTCGCAGGAGGCCGTGACACCGAAATGCTCCCCGGAGCAGCGGGGATCATACCGTTTGAGCCCACGATATTCCGGCAGCCCCGTCTGGTGTATGAGGCCCGCCACGTTCCCGAAAATGGCAAACAGGATGGTGAACTCGAACCCCACGATAAAGAACGGCACCAGCGCAATGATCGGCTTGCCGCTGACAATAAGGTTCCATTGAACGGCGGTAAACGAAGCAAAAGCAAAACCGGTGAAAAAGCCGGTGATGCCGCCTGCCAGGGTAAACCAGCCGACCTTGCTTGTCTTCAGTTTCAAGGCATCGGATATTTTATGGCTGGGAATGGGACTGTGAACATTGCGCAGGGACCAGGGTGAATCCCTGAGGTCTTCAATTGCGGATACCGCCGCCTTCTCATCCCTGAACAGACCCATCACGGAAGCTTCAGTCGGCATGGTGCATTCCTTCCTCGAGCAGCTCTTTCATTTCCGTCATCGAAACCGACGGCAGGTGTTTGACAAACAGAAAAAAAAGAAAAAAGAACAGACAAAAGGCACCGATCATGATGCCGAACTCGACGAACGTTGGTGAATACAGTCCCCAGGCGTGGGGGATAAAATCTCGGCTCACACTGCTGATAATAATGACAAAACGCTCGTACCACATACCGATGTTGATACAGATGGAAATGACGAACAGCCAGGGAATCGTCGTCCGGATGCGCTTGAAAAAGAAGAGCAGCGGAATCATGGTATTGCACACCACCATGATCCAGAACCCGACGGCGTAGTCGCCCGTGGGCCGATACCGGAAGATATACATCTCCACCGGATTCTGGCTGTACCAGGCCATGAAAAACTCCGTGGCGTAGGCAAAACCCACGATCAATCCGGTGAAGACGATGGTTTTGGCAACACTCTCCAGAACCTCGAGGGTGATAATTTTTTCATAATGAAAGATCTTTCGAAGGGGGATCATCAGCGTCAGCACCATGGCCAGCCCGGAGTGAATGGCGCCGGCCACGAAATAGGGCGCGAATATGGTCGTGTGCCAGCCGGGCGCGATCCCCAGGGCGAAATCCCAGGACACCACGCTGTGTACCGAAATCACCAGCGGTGTCGCCAGGGCCGCAAAAAAGAGATACCCGCGGGCGTAGTGGCGCCACTGCTCGTGGGCGCCGGTCCAGCCCAGGGAGATCACGGTAAAGATCTTCCTGCGCACCCCCGATGCACGGTCGCGGATCACGGCCAGATCCGGCAGCATCCCGGTGTACCAGAACAGCGAACTCACCGTGAGGTAGGTGCTGATGGCCACGACGTCGAACATGAGCGGAGACTGAAAATTCTGCCACAGGTTCCTCTGGTTGGGAATGGGAAGCATGTAGAAAACCAGCCACATGCGGCCCAGATGAATAAAGGGAAAGAGCCCGGCGGTGCAGACCGCGAAAACGGTCATGGTTTCGGCGGCCCTTGCGATGGGGTTTCGCCATCCGGCTCTGAGCAGGTGTAAAATGGCGGAAATCAGGGTCCCTGAATGGGCGATACCCACCCAAAAGACGAAGTTGATGAGATAGGTTCCCCAGGCCACCGGGTTGTTCATTCCTGCCACGCCGACGCCGATCAAAATCTGGTAGCCCCAGCAGGCCGCACCGGTCAGAATGCCCAGAAACAATATCGAAACCGTCAGCCAGTAAGCGCGTGACGGCGGCTTCAGGGTGTCCAGAACGGTCTGGTCTATTTGTGCAAATGTCAGTTCGGTCATTTTTATACTTCCTGAACCACCTTTTTTAAGTAAATAACGGCCGGTTTCGTGTTCAGATACCCCATCACCTGATACGCCCGGGGATCTTCTGCTTGTTTTCTGACCCGGCTTTTTTTGTCCATTAAATTTCCGAAAACAAGCGCGCCGGTGGGGCAGGTCTGCACGCAGGCGGGTATCACGTCACCGTCCCGTATCAACCGCTTTTCGTTTTTCGCGATCCCGTGTGCCGCTTTGATCCGCTGAACGCAGAACGAGCATTTTTCCATGACGCCTTTGCTTCGAACCGTGACATTGGGATTCAGCTGCAAATTGAGCGGATCGGGCCACTCCCAGTCGAACCAGTTGAAACGCCGCACCTTGTAAGGGCAGTTCTGAGAGCAAAAACGGGTTCCGATGCACCGGTTGTAAATCTGGTTGTTGAGCCCTTCTTTAGAGTGATGGGGGGCGTACACCGGGCACACCGACTCGCACGGCGCGTTGTCACAGTGCTGGCACATCATGGGGAGAAAGGTAATTTTTTCCGTTAGGTCGGAGTGCTGATACCGTTCCACTCTCAGCCACGACATTTCGCGTCCCTCGATGATCCGTTTCATTCCCACCACGCCGATGTTGTTTTCGGCATAGCAGGCCGCCGCGCAGGCGGCGCAGCC
This sequence comes from Pseudomonadota bacterium, assembly GCA_043827325.1. Lineage (GTDB taxonomy): Bacteria > Desulfobacterota > Desulfobacteria > Desulfobacterales > UBA11574 > JBDRPF01. The sequence goes on from JBDRPF010000013.1 coordinate 4,989, forward strand.
GATGCATTTATCGAGATCCACGGTCATCCCCCAGCGGTAGGTGTCATGGTCATGGGGCGGGTAGAAATCCCGCTTGGGATCGTAGCCTTCCGGCAGGGGCAGGGTCAACGGAAAGTCATTCATGGTCAGCCCGTGTTCGCCGTGGGGTTCTCCGTGGTTGAGATCATTCAGCGAAACCGAAAGGGCTATTTTTCTGCCGTGCTGTGTACGGCTGCCGTCGGTGTGCGCCAGTTTTGCGGAGCGACCGGTCTTTTGAATGGAGATCGGGTGCACGGAGAATTCAGGCCCGTGGGAAGCCGGATCCGGATGGGGGGAAAGCAGCTGAACCGGATCGAGGCCCATACCCTGAGCGTAGCGCCCGTAACCGCGGTGCCCCTGTCCCATGCCCATTACCAGAACAGCCGGGTGCGTCCCAATGGTTTCATAAACGGGCGCCTCGATGTTTCCCCACTTTGAGCGGATCGCGATGATGTCCCCCTGGACCAGACCGTTTCCGGCCATGGTTTTCGGGTGCACGAGCACCGGCGTCTGCCAGGCGATTTTTGTCAACGGGTCCGGAATCTCGCACAGCCAGGGCAGGTTTGCACCGCGGCCGTCGAAGAACCGGACGGACGGGGCGGCCATGAAAACAAGACCCTTGCCCGCGGGTTTAGCCACGGTATCGAAGGGCCCGGCCGCGCGGTCCGGCACGGATTTATTCCAACGGCCGCGCGGTTTTATTTGAAAAACGCCGCCCTGCTGAAGGGTTTGGGCCCAGTCCTTTTCGTTCTGGATGTGTCCTTTACCGGCGAAATTTTCATAAAGATATGTTTTAAAGTTGCGGGCCGAGAGATCGACGTTGAACGCGGATTGAATGAGAACGTCACCGATACCGGGCGCGCCGGTCAAGCGTCCCATGGCCGGCTGGAGCGTGGATCCGATGCCCGGTTTGCCGGAATATTCTCCCCAGGTTTCCAGGGGAAGGCTCACCGGAAAGACGAGGTCGGAAAGCGCTGCTGTTTCGTCCATGAAATTGCTGAAGCTGACCACAAAGCGGGATTTGGCGATCAGCGCATTTTTAACGCCGCTCGCGGCCGGAAGCGTAAACACGGGATTGGTGTTGTTGAGCAACAGGAGTTCCGGGGGCCCCTGTTCGAGAGTCCTGAAAAAGGTGCCGACCCGGGACCTTTCAGCGGCAATTTCAATCCGGTGCCGGTTTTCAAAATCAAAACGTTTCAACTCCGGATCCAGCATGAGGTTCAGAAAATTTACGGCAACATTGGCCTGGAAGGCGTTGCCATCCCCCGACCCGGTCCCGGTGCCGAGAATCAAGGGGTTTGCGGATTCCATCAGCCGGGACAGAAGGATTCGGTAGTGTTCGGGAGACACTCCCGAATGTCCGGCGACGTTAATCGGGGTGTAGGATGAAACCGCCCGCGTTATTTCGGAACGGACAGCGGGCGGAAGGTTTTGCCCCCGGCCGAGGTTCAGCGCCTCGTGAATGAGACCCATGACAACGGCGGCTTCTCCGCCGGGGTTGCAGGGAATCCAGATGTCGGCATTGGCTCCGGTCAGGGATTGATATGGGCTCACGTGGAAAAACAGCGCCTTCTTCCCGTTTTTAACGGCGTGCATGGCCTTGAACTTTTGGGCGTATTCCACCGGAGACAGCCACGTGTCCAAAAAATCCGCCCCAAAGGAAACCAGCATATCGGCGCTTTCCATGTCGTAGGAGACCAGGCCCCTCAGACCGAACGTTTTTTCATTGGCGGCTTTGAGTGATTCATAGGCAAAGGGTTCGAATATCAGCGGCCCGGACGACCGCCATTTTTCCAGGGTTTTCGCGAACAGGTTCAAAAGGCTTTCGCCCTCGATTTCCGTCACCATTCGCACCCGGTCCGGTCCATTTCTCGAGGCCGCAGCACCCTTTTCTCTCAACAGCGCCCCGGCCCGGGAAAATGAAAGCGGCTGCCATTTATCCCCGTCTTTCAGCAACGGTGTTTTGATTCTGTCCGGATGGTAGATTTTCTGAACAGCGGCCTGACCGCGCATGCAAAGTTTGCCGCGATTGATGGGATGGAGCGGGTTGCCCTCGACCTTTATGATCCTTCCTTCCCTGTTTTTGGCGAGGATACCGCATCCGGCAGGACACTCGCGGCAGGTGGACGCATACCAGGCCGCTTTTCCGGTCACCATATCATCCGGTGCCTGGACCAGAGAGAAAAGCGTTTTCTCGACTTCCGATGTGCAGCCTGCGGTAACGGAAAGACTTCCCATTCCGGCAATTTTGAGAAAAGTTCGCCGATCCATTTATGCCAGCTTTCCTTCGAACATGGCAGCACCGAAATTGATGATCAACGTGAATGTAAACGGGGACTCTCAAGCATCGACAAAGAACAGGGATTCGTTTTGAAATTTTATGAACTAAAAAACATTCCTTAACGGTGGAAGCGTTCCCTGCAGCGACTCGCTGGCTTGCCGAAGTCTTGTTCCAGAGAACGCTTCAATTATATCGATATGAACTTTATTGTCAAGCAGCGAAATAGCAACCAGCGTGATTCGGAAGACAACCGCCGCACGATTGTGTATCCCATGAGATCCGGGGGACAAATATACCGGTCTGTAAAACAGTGCTTGATTTCTGAGGATTTTCAGATATGAATGACAATGATCTAGGCGGCAATTTCGCTTAACGCCGGTTTCCGGCACACTTATGTTTGGGTGGCGCATATGAAGCACTGTTTCAAGATCAGGCGTCAACACATCACCGTGTCTATTATTTTGTTTGTCACCATGCTTTCCCTGTTTTCAGCAGGTGCATCCGCGGGCGACGACCAAACCGGTCCCGGTGACGAGCTCATCTCCCTGAACTCACAGAATGAACCCTTGAAGGTTGCACTGGAAAGAATTTCCACGGCCACCGGTTACGAATTTGACGTGGATGACCGGTGGCAGGGTTACCCGGTCACCGCATCTCTGGAAGCGGTTTCGTTGCACAGGGGGCTCAAGAGCATTCTCAAAAACACGAACAATGTCATTGTTTACGGCCCGGGTCGGAAAATAAAGATCACCATCTACGACAAAACAAAACCCGGAAAGATCTCAGACAGACCGTCGAAGGACAGGTCCTTTGACAGAAGCCCGGAGCCACGCCGCCGGGCCGACCGCGCGGTTATGGAAAAAGAGGATAGAGAACGCAACAGGGAAATACCGTCCGAAAGGGATGATGAATCTGTCGAGGAGCCCGAAACCGGCACATCCGACGAAACCGTCGCGTCCGATAATGAAGAAGAAAAAGCGGAACCGGAGAAACCCGAGCGGGTGAACGGTGAAGCGGAAAATGCAGATGCGGAAGACTCGTCCCCGGAGGAAAACCCGGAGAAGGAAACTCGGGCCGATTGAACGCCTGTAAAGGGAGATGCATTTAAAAATTAGAATTTCTGATTTGCCCTTATCGGTTCAATTCATACATCCGCGTATTGATGCTCAGCTTTTCCAGTGAAATTCGAACCACATCCCTGATCACCGGCTTTTTCGGGGTGTAGCCCTCGAAAAATTTCTTCACGGCATCGACCTTCCCCATACCGCATACGGGAACGATAGCGGCAATGACCCGCTCATAGAGCAGGGGGTGCGAATGCTCCAGTATTTCCACGTGGGAGACGTACCAGGCCCACATGCCGGGGGTCGCCGCCGGGTTGGCCGCCATGGAAGCGATGGGTATAAAACGGTTCCGGTCCGGAACGTTTTCCAGGACGTATGCCGACGCCCGGTCCCCGATATCGACGACGGTTTCACGGTTTTCCATGAGAAAGGATATCTCCCGCGCATCGCCGTCCGGGTCGTACACGCGAACGGTTACGGGAATCATCCAGCGCTGATCGGAATCATCGGGCAGATAGGTGAAACGGCGCTGGGTGAGATGAAGTCCGTCGTTTTTTCTCGCCGCCTCGACAACCGGAAATCCCCGCTGCTCGATCCAGCTTTTCATTATCGCGGAAACCGGTTTGTCCGAAGCCGTTTCCAGGGCGTCCCAGAGGTGATGGCTTTCGGCACAGGCATAGGCGTGTGTTGTGAGATAGCGGTGGAGCCCTTTTTGAAAGGCCTCCTTTCAAACCGGACCTTCTTTTTTCCGTCTCCCCGGGAAATTGTTTCGGAGATCGACGTGTTGGAAACGACTGCCAGGTGCTCATCGACGATTATTTCGATGGTTTCCATATTCTCCTGCCTGAAAGAAAGTCATCTGCAAAAAATCCGGTTTGCGCATCGCACTATATCATTTTCAATCCGGTTTATCAATTTGACAGGCCGGTGCATTCCATATATTAACAGGGGAATTTTGACACCGCGTATTGAAAAGGAGATCTGACCGGGTGCGATTCATCGTTTTTTTTGCGTTTTTTTAAGTCTTTACGGCGGGATGCATGTTTACGGTTTTTTGAAGCTACGGCAGGCGCTGATATTGAGCCAGAGAATGACGGTTGCCCTGGTCGTCTTTATGGCGTTCATGATCATTGCGCCCGTCATTATCCGGACCCTGGAGCGACGCGGTCTTGAATCCGTTGCGAGATTTCTGGCCTACATCGGTTACACGTGGATGGGCGTGCTTTTTCTCTTTTTCTCTGCGGCGGTTCTGCTGGACATCTTCCGGCTGATTGTCCATATCGGCGGCGTGATATGTCACTCCGATCTTTCCGGATTGACGCTTTCACCACGGCACTCCTTCATTGTCTCTTTGATATTCGCCGTGAGCGTGACCGGTTTCGGCGCTTTCGAGGCCGTCCGGATACGAACGGAACACGTGGTCATCGAGAGCCGTAAGGTCCCTGAAGCCCTCGGCCGGCTTAGGATTGCCCAGATCTCCGATGTTCACCTGGGAATAATGGTTGGAGAAAAGAGATTGAAACGGATTCTTGATCGGGTAAAAATGGCCGGTCCGGACATTCTGGTATCGACAGGCGACCTCGTGGACGGCCAGGCGGACGGCATTTCAAAACTCGAAGAACTGTTCAGCGCAATCAACCCAAAATATGGAAAATTTGCCGTCACGGGAAACCATGAATTCTATGCCGGCCTTCCCCATGCACTGGCGTTTATCGAAAAGGCGGGTTTTACCGTCCTGCGGGGGGAAGCAACGACCGTTTCGGGATTGTTGAATATCGCCGGTGTCGATGACCTTGCTGCAGATCGATACGGAACCATGAAGAATGTCCCCGAAAAGGCGTTGCTGTCAAACCTGCCCCGGGAAAAATTTACGCTGCTGCTGAAACACAGACCCCTGGTTGACCGGACGGCTTCGAACCTTTTCGATCTTCAGCTGTCGGGACACACCCACAACGGACAGATCTTTCCCTTTAATCTCGTTACCCGGTTGTTTTATCCCCTCTGCTCGGGCCTGTACGAACTCGGGGAGAATTCCCGGCTCTATGTGAACAGGGGATCGGGCACATGGGGACCGCCCGTACGGTTCCTGTCTCCACCCGAGGTGACCGTGATCGATCTGGTTCATAAGTATGGAACTTAGTTCGCTTCGCTCATAATAATCATCGGTAAACCCCCAGCTCTGCTGGGGAGACTCCCGGAGTTTGACAGTTCCGGGAATAGCCGATCTTTGTAGACATGGAATGCCGGGGTCCTAATCATTTTCTTTCGGGCATCTATTCTTTCCTGTCAGAGGCAACCCGGTAAAACGCGCCCAGGACGGTTTCAGGCGATGTGTTGCCGAAACAGGCCTTTTGCTCGCAGTCGTTTATATCTGTTTCAAAACACGGACTGCAGTCGAGATCCGGCCTTACGATCTCCACCGATTGACCCACGGGTTTCCACCGCGCAGGGTCGGAGGGACCGAAAACAGCGATGGTCGGAAGTCCCATAAAGGCCGCGAGATGGCTGACACCGGAATCGTTTCCGATAAACCCGCCTGCCGTCTCGAGCAGCACTAAAAGTTCCGGCAATTCATCAACGACATGAACGGTCTTTGGTTGATTTCCCTCCGCCGTCAATGCCCGGACCAGAAACTGCTCTGCGGGTCCGAAAAGAAATTCCGGCCGGAACCCGTCTGAACTCAACTTTTCGTGTATTTTACAAAAGTTTGAAATGTGCCACAGTTTTCTTCTGCTTCCCGACCCGGGATGGATTAACACCTTCTTCGGGTCGAACCGCCGCCCTTCACGTCTGCTGCTGTCCCGGGATCGCGAAAAAATACCGGACCGGTCAGAGTCCGTTTTTTCAATCAGCCCGCACCCGGTGAGACCGGCGAAAATGTGCTCGGTAACGTGGATTTGTTCAGAAACATCGGGTCGGGGCGAAATGAGATGAACGGTTTTTCCCGTGTTTTTCTGTATGGCCGTTTTCAGCGCTGATGAAAATGAGAAAACAACGAATTTGTGGTATGCCTGCAGAATATTTTTTGCCCGAGAATCGGCAGAATCCGAATAGAGAGACGCAAACGATGATGCTTCCAGGGGAAGCCAGTTGGAGACAATCCCGAGCGCCCGGGTCATTTTTCCAAGATTGCTCTGACAGAGAATATCGACCCGATCATATCTTTTTTTTATCCGGACAAGGGCGGGAAAGGTCACTACCAGGTCGCCCAGCGCGCCGTGATGGATAATTAAAAGTCGTTTTTCTGCCATTCGTCCATTAACACTAACCGGTTGCGGTATAGTTGGGTCCAACGATCAGGAGGTTGTTGGAGATGGTGGATTGTATTTTTTCCAGCTTGCTTCCGAAAAACATGTTCTTTATGAAACCGTGGCCGTATGCGCCGAGAACGACGAGTGAATCATGGGGCACGTTGTAAAGGTTTTCTTCCAGGGTGCCGGTTTCGAATACATGCCACTTGTTTAGGAACTGTTTCATTTCATCTTCGAGCTTTTCATCCGCGATGGCCTTCTCATACGTTTCCATGGGCATTTTATTTATCTGGGTAAAAATATCGAGTGGCATACCGCCGGATTCCCTGCAGATGCGGAGACCCAGTTTGAGCGCTTTTAACGCATTGGCGGACCCGCCGAAAAAAACCAGGACACTTTTCCACTCCTTATACACCGGACTGGTTATCAGGACCGGAAACCGGGCGGAATTCACGATGCGTCTTACCCTCGGACCGATATAGCCGAGGCCGATCTTCGATGACAGGTCGCTGATGCTGCGGGGACACGCCATAAAATCGAAGTTGGTCTGTATGTCCGGCAGGGTTGACGCCGTGTAATGTTTGGGTTCTAAAAATCTTGCCGTTACACCGCCCTGTTCAACCAGTTCGGCGGCATGCGCCTGGGCGGTGTCCGGTGATGTGAGATAGGAAGCGTCAAGGTCGATCTGCACGACATCGTTTTCAAAGTACATTAAGAATTTTGTGAACTTGGGAATGTAGATCACAAGGGAGGCGCCCAGCCGTTTGGAAAAGAAAATGGATTGGAGCAGCGTTTCCCTCCCAAGAGGATTGTTTCTAAAAATATGAAATAGTTGAGCTTCCATTTGAATCTCCTCTCATATCGGCTAACCGGTCTGCACCATAATCTCCTTGCGATATTGATCCAGGAGCGTTGCCTTTGAAATTAAGCCCAGAAACCGTTTGTTGGAAACAACCGGCATGGCGAACATTCGGCTCGTATCCATTTTTCGCAGGACTTCGGACAGGTCATCATCAAGATTGACGACATCTACCCGCGTGTCCATAATCTGCCCCAAAAACACGGCATCGTACATTTCCTCGCTGAAGAGGTAGGGCCGGATGTCATTCAGGTGGATTATCCCCAGAAAATGGCCGGTCTTTTCATCTTCCACCGGAAAGTAATTTCGGGGCGACACTTTTATAATGTTGATGAAATCCCTGAGCAGCATGTTCTGGTTTACGGTGATACAGTCCGTTTCAAGTACCTCCTGCACGCTCAGGTCAGAGAGAACCCTGGCATCCGTACCGGGTCTCAGGAGATGCCCCATTTCCACCAGCTCTTTTAAATAATAGGACGCCGGTTCGACGTAATGGCAGAGCGAGGTGGTGAGCGCCGATACAATAATGAGCGGCAGTATGACTTCGTATCCCCCGGTGATTTCGACGATAAGAAAAACTCCGGTCAGGGGGGCCTGAAGCATGCCGCTGATCAGACCGGCCATGCCCAGCAACGCGAAGCACCCTTCGTTGACCCAGGATACGGATGGCCACAGCAAAACAAGCATGTGATGATACGTCAGGCCCAAAAGGCTTCCGATGACGAGACAGGGGGCGAATATTCCGCCGGAGCCGCCAAAGCCCAGGGTCAGCGCCGTTGCAAGTATCTTTGCAAAGGCCGCTACGGCAACGAACGTAAGGCCGTGTGAAAACGCCCCTTCAATAATTACCCGTATTGAATGATACCCTTCGCCCAGTACGACCGGGAGGGACAGCCCGATGATACCGACGGCACCCCCGCCAAGAGCGGCACGAACCCATTTTGGGGAAGGGATTAATTTTTTGGATATGCCGTGCGAGGATCTCAGCATGCGGGTCAACAGAATGGACGCGGCAGCCGAAAGCAGTGCCAGGCCGATGCAGGCAATAATGTCCACAAGGTCGATGTGAAACAGCCGGTGGCTGAATGCGATCTGGTTTCCCTGAAGCGTTCGACTGATTTCGGTGCCGGCAACGGAGGCGATGGCAATGGGGACAATATTGACGGCCTTCCATTCTCCCAGAATGACCTCAATTGAAAAAACCATGCCGGCAATGGGTGCGTTGAAAATTGAAGATATCGCGCCTGCGGCACCGCATCCCACGAGGGTGACCCGTTGGCGGTCGTTTAAAGAAAAGTATTTTGCGATGTTGGAACCGATGGCTGCCCCGCTGATCACCACCGGGGCTTCGGGACCGGCGGAACCGCCGCTGCCGATGGTCAGGCAGCTGGATATCAGCCTGGAAAAGCTCGAACGGAGCCGCAGGAGGCCGCCGTAGCGCGATACCGCGTAAATCACTTCGGGAACACCGTGTCCCGCCCCTTCCTTCATGACCTTTTCCAGAAAAAGAGCTGAAAGGGCTGCGCCGATTGCCGGGAGAACAAATATCCACCAGTGGCTGCGAAAGTGATGAAGCCACCCCAACATGGCGACGAGGGATCGGTTCAACACAACGGCCGCCAGCCCGCTGCAGATTCCGACAATTATCGCCATCAGGATGAGCAACAGGCGATCGTCCAAACGAAAGATGGCCCAGCTTGCCGGGTAACGCCAGTGTTTTGGAATGGGCATATTTTACATACCTGAAAAGATCCGTTTTGGAACAAGGTTCCGCACCCACCGCGCGAACGCCGTATTATTTCACTAGACCGATCGGATGTAAAGCATTTATACGGTATTGGATTTGTCGAGCCGTTCTTCAAAACCGGCTATTTTTGAAAAAAGATCATCAGGATTGGGTGATGTTTTCAAAAATTCCACAAACGAGTCGTCGCGGACGCAGAATGCAAGCCGTGAAAGGAGATGGAGGTGATACTTCACGGAAGGGCACACCAGGATAAAAATGACAAAAACCGGTTTTCTGTCCAACGCCGAGAAGTCAACGGGTTTTTCAAGAAAACACGTGGTGATTGCCGGGCGGTAATTGTCATCATCCATCTGGGTTTTGGGGTGGGGAATGGCGACACCTTTACCGATGCCGGTTGACGTAAGATGTTCTCTTTCAAGCAGCCGTCCGTACAACATTTCTTTTGAATTGTTCGTCAGAACAGGCATGCTCTCCACGGCGGATTTGAGCACGGACGGGACATCATCGCCTCGGACATCATGAAACACGCCGCCCCGTTTCATGGCGGACAACAGATTTTCCGGATCCAGGTTTTCCGGCTGTTTGGCACCTTTTTTCGGAGGTGAAAATGACAGGTCGTGCGCGGCCGCCCATTTTTTCAGAATAGCCTCATTGAATACGTAACCGCTGCCGCTTTTATGAATCGGGATTCTACCCTGGCGGATCCAGCGTCTTACCGTGCTCAGCGGCAGATAAAGGCTCTGGGCGATTTCGTGTATGGTCAGTTTCATAAGGTCAACAAACGGATGGCTTACAGCAGGTCTTCAAAAAAATCGTTTCCCTTGTCGTCAACGATGATAAAGGCCGGGAAATCCTTGACTGTGATCCTGAAGATGGCCTCCATGCCCAACTCGGGATATTCAAGGGTTTCAACATGCGTGATGCACTCTTTTCCCAACCGGGCGGCCGGTCCGCCGATGGAACCGATATAGAACCCGCCGTATTTCTTGCAGGCGTCGGTGACCTGTCCGGAACGATTACCTTTGGCCAGCATGACCATGGATCCGCCGTTTTTCTGGAAGATCGGGACATAGGGATCCATGCGTCCTGCCGTCGTGGGGCCGAAGGAACCGGAAGCATATCCTTCGGGGGTTTTCGCGGGACCGGCATAGTATATGATGTGATCCTTGAAATACCGGGGAAGCCCATCTCCGGCGTCCAGACGCTCTTTGAGCTTTGCGTGGGCGATGTCCCTGGCCACCACTATTTTGCCGGTCAGGGCCAGGCGGGTCGCCACGGGATAGCGGGTCAGGATCCCCCGGATTTCATCCATGGACCGGTCGAGATCGACGTGCACAACATCTTCATCAATCCACTCGGGTGCGTGCAGAAATTTCGAGGGGTCGGTTTCCAGTTTCTCCAGATAGACGCCTTCCCGGGTGATTTTTCCCTTGATGTTCCTGTCGGCGCTGCAGCTCACACCGAGCCCCACCGGGCAGGATGCACCGTGCCTCGGAAGGCGGACGATCCGTATGTCGTGGCAGAAGTATTTTCCGCCGAACTGGGCGCCGATACCCAGCTCTTGCGACATTTTGAGCACTTTTTCTTCGAGGTCTTTATCCCTGAACGCGCGCCCCAGCGCATTGCCGCTTTCAGGGAGGTTGTCCAGATAACCTGCGGTGGCGAGTTTTACGGTTTTGAGAGTGGCTTCAGCGGACGTTCCCCCCACCACGAAGGCGAGGTGGTACGGCGGACAGGCCGCGGTGCCGAGAGACTTCATTTTGGCGCGCATGAAGCCGATCAGATTTTCAGGGTTCAAAACCGCTTTGGTTTCCTGATACAGAAACGTCTTGTTTGCGGATCCTCCGCCCTTGGCGATGAACAGGAATTCGTATGTATCTCCCGTCGTGGCATACAGATCGATCTGCGCCGGAAGGTTGCAGCGCGTGTTTTTCTCTTCGTACAGGGTCAGCGGCGCCATTTGGGAGTAGCGGAGGTTCAGTTTGGTGTAGGCATTGAAGATACCCCGGGACAGCGCTTCTTCGTCGGACGATCCGGTCCAGACCTGCTGTCCTTTTTTACCGATGACAACGGCGGTTCCGGTATCCTGGCAGGACGGGAAGACGCCGTCCGCAGAAATCACGGCATTTTTCAGCATCTCCGTCGCCACGTATCGATCATTGTCGGAGGCTTCCGGGTCATCCAAAATCGTTTTGAGCTGTTTTAGATGTGAAGCCCTGAAAAGATGGGAGACGTCGCGGAACGCTTCTTCGGCGAGCCGTGTCAATCCGTCGGGTTCAATTTTGACTATCGGTGTTCCGGCAAACGTATCGGTCGAGACGGGGTCTCCGGTGAGCAACCGATATTCCGTGGTATCATCCCCCAGAGGAAAGGGGGCCTGGTATTTGAATTCAGTCACGTTGAGCCTTTTCTCTAATTGAAGCGGAACAGCTGCTTTACGGCGCTCCATCCCATTTTTCTGCGCAGAAGGCCGAGCTGGTCCTGAAGTGGAAGCTGTTTGGGGCACACGTCTTCGCATCCGAGAAGCCCCATGCAGCCGAAGATGCCCTCATCCGTACCGACAACCTCGAAGTACTCTTTTTCCGCACGTTCGTCCCGCGGATCCATGGTGAATCGTGCGATCCGGTTCAGGGCAACGGCCCCCATGAAGTCCGGCCGCATGTTGGCGGTTCCGCATGCGGCCACGCAGCACCCGCACTCCACGCAGCGCTCCAGTTCGTAAATCTCCTCGGCGAGCGCATTGTTCATTCTTTCTTCTTCGGCTTCGGGATTGAAGGTCTTTTCGGTGTGGATCCAGGATTCCACCCGCTCGTTCATAAACCGGAACCATGTCCCGGTATCAACGGAGAGGTCCCCGATCAATTTGAAGACGGGGAGCGGCATCAGCGTGATCTCTCCGGGAAGTTCTTTTGTCAGGGTTTTACACGCCAGATTCGGCCGGCCGTTGATCATCATGGCGCACGCCCCGCATATCCCCGCGCGGCAGCAGAAGTCGAACTGGAGCGACGGATCCTGCTCTTCCCGGATTTTCGTCAGGGCGATGAACAGGGTCATGCTCTCCGTCTCGTCCAGATAAAACGTGTCCGTGCGGGGCACAGAATCGGGATCCTGCGGATTGTATCTGAAAATATCGAATTTCAGTCTTCTTCCCATTTTATTCTCCTGTGATATCGTCGTCACAACTAATGATTTTGCAAACCCCGTAGCCCCGCTCTCCGGGCGGTATTTCCATGGTCGGGGAGGCGGGCTCATAATTCAGGGTCGGAAGATCGTTTCCCTCTTTCCATGTCGCCAGGGTCCGGTTCAGCCAGTCCCGATCATTCCTGGCCGGATAATCCTCCCGAGAATGGCATCCGCGGCTTTCAATTCGTTGCAGCGCACCGTAGGCCGTACAGAGGGCAAGCCGGACCATGCCCCGGATTTTCAGGGCGAGCGCAAGTTCGGGGTTGACGCCGATACCGTTTGAGCGCAGACCCACTTTTTTGGCTCTGTCATGAATTTCCCGAAGATTATCGACGGCCTGTTGCAGGTCGGTGCCGTTTCTGAAGATGCCCACCCCTTCCATGAGTTCGTCCTGCATGGCACGGCAGATGTCGTAAACATTTTCATTCCCGTCTTTGCGGGCGATCAAACGATCGATTCGCTCCCGATCTTTCGACACCGAATCCTTGATGACGGCGGTATTAAACCGGACTTCATAGCCCTGAAGAAATTCCGCGATCTTTTCACCCACAATCTTGCCGGCAACGATGGTCTCGGCAAGGGAGTTTCCGCCCAGCCGGTTGAAACCGTGCATGTCCCAGCACGCGGCCTCGCCGGCTGAGAAGAGACCCTTGAGACCATAAGCCGCACCGTCCTTGTTGGTCCGAATGCCCGCCATGGTGTAGTGCTGGGCCGGCCGGACCGGAATCAACTGGGTGATGGGATCGACGTCCAGGAAATGGTTGCAGATTTCTTCCACTTCTCTCAACTTGGTTTTGATATGTTTTTTGCCCAGGTGACGGATGTCCAGCCAGAGGTGGTCACCGTAGGGGCTTTTTACGCCGAGCCCCTTTTGGATATGATGGGTCATCCAGCGGGAAACCACATCCCGGGACGCCAGTTCCGCTTTCTCGGGTTCATAGTCGTGCATAAAGCGTTCTTCGTTGACGTCCAGGAGTGTCCCCCCGTCACCGCGGCACCCTTCGGTAACCAGGATGTTGGTGGGAACAATGCCGGTGGGGTGGAACTGGATGGCCTCGGGGTTCCCGAGAGGGACGATACCGGTGTCCAGGGCGATAATGGCGCCGCCGCCGTCATTGATCACCGCATTGGTGGTCTCCCGGTAGATCCGGCCGTAACCGCCGGTGGCAATGAGGGTGGCCCTGGCCAGATAAACTCTCAGTTTTCCCGTCTTCAGACACCGGGCCACCGCCCCCATGCAGGTCTCACCGTCGTGAACGAGGGAAATGGCTTCCACGCGGTCATGGACCTTGACGCCCAGTTCCACCACCTTGTTGTCCATGGTATAGAGAAGTGTGTGCCCTGTCCCGTCGGAGGTGTAGCAGGTTCTCCACTTGGCGGTCCCCCCGAAGCTCCTGGCGGTGATGAGGCCTTCCTTATCGATGCGCTCCTCTTTTTCGTACTCCGTTCCGCCCTTGAAATAGGTGTCCTTCCCCGGGACAACCCGGTTCCAGGGAATTCCCCAGAAAGCCATCTCCCGGACGGCAACGGGCGCGGTTTCCGCAAAGAGCCGGGCAACCTCCTGATCGCACCCCCAATCCGAACCTTTTACCGTGTCTTCAAAATGGACATCCGGACTGTCGCCGTCTCCCATGATGCAGTTGCCCAAAGCGGCCTGCATCCCGCCCTGGGCCGCGGATGAATGGGATCGGCGGGGAGGCACGATACTCAGGCAGATGGTATCAAAAGCGGCCGAGGCCGCCTCAACGGCAACGCGTTCCCCGGCCAGGCCGGCACCGATGCAAAGCAGGTCTGTATATACTGTTTCCAATGTTATCTCTCCTCATTAAGGCAAGGTCAGAAACCAGAACCGGGCAAGTGTGATCAGCCCGATAAAAACAAAAAAAGCGGTGAGCCCGTTTTCGAATTTTTTAAAACCCTTGCGTTCCTTCCGTTGGATGAATCCCCACTTCACGCCGATCCTGTAAAATCCGATCCCCACGTGAAGCTCCACCAGGGGCAGCAGAATCAGATAAAAAACCAGCCAGAACCCTCCCTGTATCCGGGCGGCACTCTTGTAGGCGGTGATGGGAAAATCAGACAACACCGTCCACATGTGAATGGAGCCCATGATGAGGATGATCATGGCGGTGCCCGCCTGTATCATCCACAGCCAGGTGTCGACGTGCCGGAGCTGGCGGCTGAGCTTCCAGATGGCGGCTTGCTGTTCCGTGCGGAACGGGACCTTTCGGGCTGCCAGAATGAAGTGCAGAAGAAAGGCAAAAGCGATAAACGGACCCCCCAACTGGGCCATGTAAGTCGCTTCAAGAAAATGGGCCAGGGCATTCATCACACCCGCGCCCAGGATAACGCTGGACACAAGGATCATGTGGCTCCACATAAACAGAATCAGCCCAGCCCCGGTCAGCATCTGAAGCCAGTCGAGGAAGGCCGAACTCTTGTTGCCTGTTCGAACATAAAGGGTCGTGTCAATAGCCATTTTTGCCATCCGTCTTTATTCAGGTTAATAAGTGTTTGCGCGAATATCGAAAAAAAATTATTATTTTTTCCCATCCGGAGTGTCAATGAATTTTTTAATCCACCACGAATCCCATTCTGTTTTCATTACGCTTTCGGCAAGCATTTTTCCGGTTTTTGTCTTCAGACGGTTTAAAACCGCGGGCAGCCATTTTTTTGGGGGGTGATAACCGATATCCGAAAGGGCTTTCAAGTCGAGAATGAGCGCCAGGTGATCCGCATCCCGGGCGAGTTTTGCCTCGATTGTTTTACCGGCATTGAATTCTTCGATAAGACCGGCAATCGACGACCCGAAGGGCAGGTTCCGCGTGGTTTCTTTTATCGCCTTGTCTTCATCGGCCGTTACGTACTCTTTCTGCACGGTGTTGAGATCGCCTGTTTTCGCTTCGGGAAGGTCGTGAACCAGACACATGGTTATTAATTTGAGCGGGTTGATATCCGGTTCCATCTGGGCGATGACGTATGCGATGAACGTGATGCTGAACGAGTGCTCCGCCACCGACTCCTTTCCGGCACCCAGAAAATGATAGCCCGACCTGGGGATCTCTTTCAGCATTTTTGCTTCAAAGAGAAGATTTGCGATATTTTCCATTACATCTCCTTAAACACCTTGAAATCATATCAAATATGAAGAAATTACCCTGTTTTCACAAACGGGTCGGAAAGAGTCTATTTGTTGTGTGTATCAAAATCAACCCCAAAGCAAATCCCTTGACACAAATACCGGGTTCATATAAATTCAAATATTTAATACCGATTACAATCCATTGGTTTTGGGCGGGTCGCACGACCTCAAATAAAAAACAGAACGCCACACCGGTTCGGGAGTTGCTGCATGATAAAGGATATGGGTTTGCTCCACATGATAACGAATGCCGGGCTGATGGTCCAGCTTGTATTGTTACTGTTGCTCTTTTTCTCCGTTGCGTCCTGGGCAATTATTTTCGTTAAATATCGATATGTTAGAAAGGCGTTTTCGGAGTCGGCCATTTTTACCGAATTTTTCTGGAAAAGCCGGGATCTTTCCGACGCGTTTACCAAGTCAAAGGAGCTGAAGGGCAGTCCCATTGCCAGGATATTTCGCATCGGATACCTGGAGTTGAAAAATATAAGCCAGTCGGGCCGTTCGGCAGCGTTACACTCGACGGAGACATCCGGCCCTGAAAATGGAACCATGCGCGCCAGGTTCGTCGGCATCGACAATCTCAAAAGAGCGTTGCGCCGGGCCATAAACACGGAAGTGACGGAGATGTCGCAAATGGTGCCTTTTCTTGCGACAACCGGGAACACAACGCCTTTTATCGGTTTGTTCGGGACCGTTTGGGGCATTATGAATTCGTTTCACGGGATCGGGGTGAGAGGTTCGGCCAGTCTCGCCGTGGTCGCTCCCGGGATATCGGAGGCGCTTATCGCCACAGCGGCCGGGCTTGCCGCCGCCATCCCCGCCGTCATCGCCTTCAATTATTTTATGCACAAGATACGGATTATCGAAACGGAATTGCACAGTTTTTCCGCTGATTTTTTAAATATCGTTGAAAGGGACATTTTTCACTCAGACGGGAGCACCGGATGACAATAGGAGGAAACAACAGTGACCGGTTGATGTCTGATATAAATGTAACGCCGTTTGTCGATGTCATGCTCGTCCTTCTGGTCATTTTTATGGTAACGGCGCCCATGATGATGCAGGGCGTGGATGTATCCCTCCCGGAAACCACCTCGGAAGCCCTTCCTTCACAGAAAGACCATCTTGTCATAACGATCAATAAAGACGGCAAAATATTCATCAACGACTTTGAGGTTACGCTGGATTTTCTCCAGGACAAACTGGAGAAAATTTTAGAGGGCCGCACGGATCGTGACGTTTTTCTGAGGGCCGACAAAGAGATACCTTACGGGGTGGTCGTCCGTGTGATGGCTGCCGTGAAGGGCGCCGGCGTTGAACGACTTGGCATGGTGACGGCACCGGAAGCTCCCGACAAAGAAGACAAAAGGCAAAAAGCAAGAAACTGATGAAAGAAGAACCGCATGTTCACGCGTATTCACCCCGGGGGATGGATATCGGCCGGCGCACATTCTTTTTAAATTTTGCCGCTTCCACGATCTGCCACCTGATCTTTTTTTCGATACTGTTTTTTATGCCGGACATCGGACCCCGCCGATCGTTTGCACCTTCGGTCATCACTGTCAGCCTGGTTTCGCTGCCGGGCGCTGCACCCGATGCGGCGAGCAGCTCCGCTGCCGCGCCTGCGCCGAAACCCGTGAAGAAGGCGGCGGTTCCGGTACCCAAGCCCGACATCAGCCTGAGCCCGAAACCGTCGAAAACAACCGTTGACGAACCCAAAAAGTGGAAGCCCAAAACATCACTGAAAAAAGAGACCTTCAAGCCTTCCAAAGCGGTCGAGGAGGCCATATCCCGCATTGAAAAAGAGGCTGAAGAAACCGAAACGGCCCAGGTCGCCCGGGCCATCGATCAACTGCGGCAAAAGGTGGGAAACGGCACAGCCCGGGAAGGTTCGGGTGAACCGGGTGCTGCCGGTGCCGGCGGCGCGGGCAACCCGGTCCTCAGCCTGATTGATATCTACAGGATTCAAATTGCCTTTGACGTTCAAAAAAATTGGGCATTTTCAGAATCGCTGGCCGGGGGACAGGGCCTTATGGTTGAACTGGCATTCAAGGTGATGCCCACCGGCGAGATCGTGGACATCTGGTTCGATAAACGTTCCGGAAACAGTTACCTGGACGAATCCGCCCAAAAAGCCGTCATGAAGTCGAATCCGGTTCGTCCGCACCCCCCGGGGATCGATGAACCGTATGTGATTGTGGGATTGAGATTTACACCGGAAGGCGTAAAATAGGCGCGGGCCTCCGGAAAAACCGGTATTTTCTTTAGGCTTTTAAAACCTGGGCCTCTATGCCCGAATTCTTTACAAAAAGGGCATTCTCAACAACAATAAACAGTGCAGAAAGGTTTTTATGATGATGTGTATGACGCTTTTTTTCAGATCTCTCCGGGTCCGGTTTTCGCCAACGGGGTTTTATCAGCGGATTCGCGGAATTTCGTCTGTGCGGATCCGCATTCGCCCTGCCGTTTTCATCGCCGCCGCGATTTTTTGGGTCATACCGGGAGCAGGCCACGCGGGCTATGATTATATCGACATCACCAGCCCTTACTTTCAAAAAATTCCGATTGCCGTCCCTTTTTTCAAAGCCGTATCCGGTAATACGGAAGAGACACGCATCTCAACAGATGCCTCCGACCTGCTTGCCGAAACCCTAGAGTTTACCGGCATGATCCGGATTCTGGACCGCGGTGCTTACCTCGCCGGTCCGGAATCGGGCGTCACCGCGTCGGACATCAATTTCCAGAACTGGGTCACTATCGGCGCGGAACTGCTGGTCACCGGGGCTGCACTGGTCGACGGCGATCAGCTGCAGATGGAGTTCAGGCTCTATGACACGGTCAAGGGGCGCTTGCTCATCGGCAAGAGATACAAGGGCGTGATAGCCGATGAGCGCATAATGGTGCACCGTTTTTGCGATGAGATCATTTACAGCCTGACGGGAGAGCGGGGGATTTTTGACACCCGGATTGTTTTTGTCTCCACGGGCACGGGCAACAAGGAATTATGGATCTGTGACTTCGACGGCTACAGCCCCCGGCAGTTCACGAACAAAGGAAAGATAACCCTTTTCCCGTCATGGTCGTCGGACGGTCACTGGCTTGCGTATGTTTCATATGCGAGAGGGAAGCCGGATCTGTATATCGAGCACGTGAAAAAGAAAAAGCCCGGATTTTTCTTTGCGAGAGAGGGGACCAACAGCACGCCTGCCTGGGTCCCCGATAAATTCGAGCTGGCCGCAAGCCTTTCGTTTTCAGGCGATCAGGAAATTTATCTGTTGACCGGAAGGGGAAAAATTATTAAAACATTGACCAACAGCAGCGGGATCGATCTGTCGCCGGCATGGTCTCCGGACGGCAAAAAAATGGCCTTTGTGTCAAAGCGGTCCGGTACGCCGCAGATTCACATCCTGGATATGGATTCCGGGCTTGTTGAAAGACTGACATTTTACGGCCAATACAACACCCAGCCCAGCTGGTCCCCCCGGGGTGACAAGATTGCGTTTTCCGCCATGGAAGGCGGCCGGATGGACATCCACGTTATCGATACAGACGGGAAAAACCAGCTCCAATTGACCCACGCCCAGGGGGACAACGAATCACCGACATGGTCTCCGGACGGCAGGCTTATCGCTTTCAGCTCGACACGGGAGGGCCTGTCGAGGATTTACGTTATGACCGCAGGCGGAATGGATCAGCGGCGGTTGCTGACCCTGCCGGGCGAGCAGTCAAATCCAAAATGGTCACCGAGAGGTGTTGACAAATAAGGGATATTGGATTCCCAAAAGGAGGAGAAAATGCGAAAGAAGTTGTGGATAATTCTGACACTTTTGCTTGTTGTTCCGGGGATGCTGCTCATTGCTTCGTGTGCAAAAAAGACAGTTATGTCTGAACCGGGCATGAGTCAAGCGGACAAGGATGAAGCGGCAAGAAGGGCTTCCGAGGCGGAGGAGGCCAGACGCCGTGCGCTTCAAGAAGAACAACTCAGAGAGGATGCCGCAAAACTCAAAGGCGACGCCGTTCAGAACGAAACGATAAGTGAAGATATCTATTTTGAATATGATCGGTACGACCTGACGCCCGAGGCGCAGGCTGTTCTGAAGAAAAAGGGTACATGGCTTCGTGCCAATCCGGGTGTTGCCGTCTATATTGAGGGACATTGCGACGAACGGGGTACCAACGAATACAATCTCGCACTCGGAGACCGGCGGGCAGAAGGTGCAAAGACCTTTCTGGTCGATCTGGGTGTTGCCGCATCACGCTTGACAACCATCAGTTATGGTGAAGAGCGGCCGAAAGACACCGGAAACGACGAAGCGGCATGGGCAAAGAACCGGCGGGCACATTTCGTCATTGAGTAAGCTGGTGTCGTGCTTTATGTGTTTGTCGTTTTGTAAATGTCGGTCCGCGGGCCGGGGGAAGATCATTCCTTGACGAATATTCCACCCCTGCCCGCCCTGCGAGGCGGGTCCCTTTTCGGCCCGAATTTCTAATGAAGAATTTACGGTGGTTTTAAAAATATATGATACCGATTCCCATGAAATTCTCCGTGTATTCTGCAGCGTGTATAACTCTTTTCGCACTCATTTTTTGCGGGTGTGTCATGCAGCAGGATGTAATGACGCTGAACAGCCGGCTGGAACGGCTTGAACAGCGCAACGCGACTCTGGAGGATGCGACCACGACACTCAAGTCCCGGCTGGATGAATACGATCAACAGAACCAGGAGTTCAGAGATCAATTTGCCGGGCAACGTGCCAAGGTTGACACGCTCGGTGATGAAATACAGATGGTGCGCGGAAGGCTGGAAGAGACGGAACATCTGGCACAACGAAAAATGTCGGCGCCGGACGGCCGGGAGCCGGACCTGGAACGGGTCGAACGTCTTGCCGGTTCGAATAAGGACCGTATTGCGAGATTGGAGCAGTACCTGAATGTGGAGCCGTCTGAAAAGCCGGACACGAAAAAGATATCCGAAGACGGTTCTGAAAAAGCACTTTCGGAAAACGAAATCTACGCTTTGGCGAAATCGGAATTTGACCGGGGTAATTATAAAGCGGCCCGCGAAGGATTCCAGACATTTCTGGAGCGGTTCCCGGATTCGAAAAATGCCGACAACGCTCAGTTCTGGATCGGTGAAATTTACTATCGCGAAAAATGGTATGAAAAAGCCATCCTGGAATATCAGAAGGTGATCGAAAAGCACTCGGAGGGAAATAAAATACAGGCTGCTTTGCTGAAACAGGGCTTTGCTTTTTACAATCTTGGAGACAAGGCAAACGCCCGCCTGATTTTGAAGGAATTGATAAAAAAGTTCCCCCAATCGACTGAAGCGGAGATCGCAAGAAAAAAATTAGAGGGGTTTCCCCCCTGATCCCGGAGACCGGTATCCAGGGCCCGGCAACCGGAAAAGAGCGCAGGATGAAGAAAGTTATCGGTATAGATCCTGGTCTGGCCGAAACCGGTGTTGGAATTGTCAGGGGAGCGGGAATTAAGGTTGATGGCTTTTCCTTCGGCAGTATCAGCACTTCACAAAACATATCTTTGCCAGGCCGTCTCGAAAAAATCTTTTCTAAACTCCTTCTCATTTTGAAAAATGAAAAACCCGATCTCATGGTGGTGGAGGATATTTTTTCTTTGAAAAAATATCCGAAGTCCGGGATCTCGCTGGGCAAGGTGACCGGGGTTATTCTTCTTGCCGCATTTCAAAACCATGTCCCGACTGTTGAGGTTCCGGTTCGTGAAGCCAAGCAGATCCTTACCGGGAACGGCAACGCCGGGAAAGACCAGTTGGAAAAAGCCGTGCGGCGCGAATTGAATCTGACATCACCCATTCGGCCTTACCATGCTTCCGATGCATTGGCCCTGGCGCTGATCGGCCTCTATCGGCATGAAAAGATCCTGATGGAAGAGTCTCGAAAAAGAGTTTGACGCTATGATCGGTTATCTGGAAGGCAAGCTTTTGAAAAAGGAGACGGAGCGAGTCCTTATTCTCGCGAACCAGGTGGGATATGAAGTTCTGCTCCCGGCGGTGGTAATGGAAACCCTGCAGGAGAAAAAGGTCGGTGACGAGATTTCCCTGTATATTTATTACCAGCAGACCGAAAGGCAGCCCAAACCGGTATTGATCGGCTTCAATCTGGAAGTGGAAAGGGAGTTCTTTCAGCAGTTTATTTCCGTCGAGGATATCGGACCCCTCAAGGCGGTAAAGGCGTTGGATATGCCGGTTCGGGACATTGCGAGAGCAATCGAATCAAATGACGTCAACAAACTGAAGCAGTTAAAGGGCATCGGTGACCGGACCGCCCGGAAAATCATCGCCACGCTCGAGGGAAAGATGGATAAATTCGCATTGATCCGCAAGACAGAGCCCAAAGCGGCGCCTGCTCCGGAGGATTTTTCAGAACAGGTGCTGGAAGTACTTGTCAATCAGTTGGGTCACGGGATTAAAGATGCGAAACAGATGATCGCCCGCGCCGTAGAACGCAACAGCGATATATCAACGCCTGAAGAACTTTTTGAAGAAGTATATCGGGGTGAGGAAGCCGGATGACAGATGATATCCTGAAACATTCTTCGGATAAAGAAGATATTATTTCCGGTGCATGCCTGCCTGTCGACACTGAACCGGAGATTGTTTCTTTGCGCCCCCAGCGGCTTTCAGAATATGTGGGTCAGGCCGAGGTGGTCGAGACCCTTAAAATAGCAATTGAAGCGGCCACGCAACGGGGGGAACCGCTTGATCATGTGCTTTTCCACGGGCCGCCCGGTCTCGGGAAGACAACCCTTGCCCACATCATCGCCAATGAAATGGGGGGCAATCTCACGACGACCTCCGGCCCGGCAATTGAAAAGGGGGGTGACCTGATCGGCATACTTACCCGTCTTGAAGAAGGGGATATCCTTTTCGTGGACGAGATTCATCGTACGCCGAAGCCGGTGGAGGAGTTCTTATATCCCGTCATGGAGGATTTTTCCGTTGATTTTGTTTTTGACAAGGGAATACACGCCCGGAGCCACAAGTTTCGCCTGAATCGTTTTGCTCTCGTGGGGGCCACCACACGGATCGGGCTTTTGTCAGCCCCCCTGCGGGACCGGTTCGGTATCTTCAGAAATCTTGATTTTTACATCGAAGCGGATCTGGTGAAAATCGTCCGCCGCTCGGCACAGTTGCTGAACGTAAGCATTGATGACGAGGGCGCTGTCGCGCTCTCCGAAAGATCCAGGGGAACGCCCAGAATTGTAAACCGGCTGCTCAAACGGGTGAGGGATTATTCCCAGGTGCGGGCAGACGGTGCCATCACAAAAGAGGTGGTAGAAGAGGCCCTGTTTCTGGAAGGCGTGGATGCAAAGGGGTTGACGCGTCTGGACCGGCAGTATCTTGAAACGGTCATCAAGTATTATAACGGCGGCCCTGTCGGCATTGAGGCGATCGCCGCGACGCTGCAGGAAGAGTCGGATACACTGGTCGACGTTATTGAACCCTATCTTCTCAAAATCGGGATGGTCACAAGAACCTCTTCGGGTAGAAAGGCCTCGGAAGCGGCATACCGGCATCTCGGGTTTAAAGTTCGGAAAAATCTGTTTTCCTTATAAGGACGGGCTGGGAATCCATGGCAATCGTGACGCTGCTCACGGATTTTGGCACTGATGATGCCTATGCGGGCATGATGAAGGGTGCTATCCTGTCTGTAAACCCGACCGCGACCATTGTTGACATTTCACACCATATCGAACCCCATGACCTGACCCGGGCAGCATACACGATCAGCGCTTCCTATAATCGATTCGGAAATCTGATGACCGATATTGATGCGGGGCGCCTTGAAACCTTTAGCGGGGCGGACGCAGAAAACAGGCTTCAGGTTCTGTTCGGCGGGGACCGGCTCACCGGTTTGTCCCGAAACTATGCACAGGTGGAACCGATGCATCCCCTTGCTATTATCGGCAGTCTGGGATATCTTGAGATCGCGGTTAACTGTGGCAGCGCCCGGCGACATTACAGGGCTGAAAAGGGAGACGCCGTACGGATTGTCAAATCATAAGATTCAGTTTTGATAAACCACAAGAAGGTGAAGGATGGAGAGCTTACCGAAGAATTTGGAAAAAGAGTTAGGCGTTCGAACCCAGCCGAAACTCTCGAAAAAGACCCGGAAATGGAATCTCCTGATTGTAGGAGATCACGGGAAAATCATACCGGTCACTCGATTTAAGGGACTGATGGTTACATCTGCAATTGTGTTGGTTGCCGCGGTCATCACGGCGGTCTTCTTTTATTTTATTTACATGAAATCGGTCAAAGAGAATAAAAACCTGGCTGTCGCGCTGGATGTTTCCAGGCAGAGTTTAAGTGCGGTGCGGGATGAAAAGGATATACTTATGACCCGCCTTGTTCTGGCTGAATCCAGAATAAAAGAAATCCAAGAGAAACAAGCACCAAAAACGACACCGGCAGCACCGCCCGCGAAGAGCGGCCCTGATGCTGCAATCCAGGTTGTGCCGGTGTCCGAAAAAATTGCGTCGCCCCCGGAACCGGTGCAGGAGCAAAAGCCGGAACCTGACACACAGACCACGCCGGCAGCGGGAAAACATCCAGACGGTGTCGCGGTGGAAGCGTTTTTGGTTTTTCATGAAACAGATACCAATAAATTGAAAGTGGAATTTCAAATCAAAAATATGACTCCCGGGTCGGAAATCGTGTCCGGGTATGCCTTCGTGATTCTGAAGCGTAACGCGGCGGACAGGACTGAAGGGCTGGTATTTCCATCCGTAAAGATAATTTCAGGCAAGCCCTCCCTCATCAACACGGGACAATATTTTTCAATTTCCCGCTTTAAATCCATGAAGTTTGAAAAAGATAATATGGCTGACTTCTCCGGATTGAAAAGCGCAACGGTTTTCATCTATGCCACATCCGGGGAATTGCTGATGGACAAAACCTTTCCCATCTCCGTGGAAGAGAGGGCATCGGTCCCGGAGGCGTAGTTTTGCCTGTTCAACACCATGAGCCCCCATAATGAATTCTAATCCGCAAGGTTACATTAAACGTATCCTTTTTTTCGCAACAGCCCTTTGCATCATCCTGCCGGGTTTTGTTCAGGCGCAAAAAAGGATTCATTCCGTGTTTTTCGAAGGCACCGATTATGAGCTGCATGTTTACAGAATTTACGGCAAGATTCCCGGGAAAACCCTCCTTCTTATCGGGGGGATCCAGGGGGATGAGCCCGGCGGGTACCTCTCTGTCGATCACTATGCCGATATCAGCCTTGCCAGGGGAAACCTCATTGTCGTGCCCCGTGCCAACTTTCAATCCATTCTCTTAAACCGTCGCATGGTCAATGAGGATATGAATCGAAAGTTTTCAGAAGACCTCAAAAGCAATTATGAGACAAAGATCGTTTCAATACTTAAAAAACTGATCTGTGACAGCGACTGCCTGCTCAATCTGCACGACGGAAGCGGTTTTTTTTCCGAGAAAGTGGAGGGGCCTGACAGAAATCCGAGACGATACGGTCAATCGATCATTGTGGATAGCGAAACCCATGTAAATCCGGAGACAGGGGAAACGCTCCAACTGGGCGCCATGGCGAAATCCGTATCCGAGCAGGTGAACAAAAGCATCGAAGACCCCGGGCACCATTTTCATTTCAACAACCACAGAACAAAAGACAATCGTTCGCCGCACAAGGAACAGCGAAAATCGGCCACGTTTTTTGCTTTATATCAGTGCGGCATACCGGCCTTTGGAATTGAAACCAGCAAATCTCTCCCGCTGGAGATGAAGGTCCGCCATCACAATCTAGCAATAAACGCCTTCATGGAGAGACTCGATATCATCCCTGAAACTCCGGGGATCAACCTCGATCCGCCTGTTTTGCATTATCTGGTGGTGTCGGTGAACGATTCTTTGCCCATTGTCGTTAAAAATGAGCAGACGTTATTTGTAGATCCCGGCGATACCGTTATGATATCGCACATCGAAGCCAATTACGATCGCGGATTGAGTGCCGATATTGTCGGCTACGGCGCTATCAGCGATGTGAGAAAACCGATCCGGATTACCGGGCCGACACGAATCATTGTCCGGAAGGATTATTTCTCATGCGGCAGCGTGGGCATCGAATTGGGAGGGAACCGGGAAAAACTGGCCCGGAACGTTTCTGTTTCAAGCGATCCGGTGCAGAATAATACGTTTCTTTTTTTCAAAATCCGTATTAATGGCACCGATCAGATTACCCCCAACCATGGGCACATAAAGCTCATCCGGGGTGATTCCTTAGAGCTTGTGGATGTCATCACCGGGTATGGAAAGACTGCCGACCTGGAAGTAAACTTCAAGGGATATGTCGGTGACGCCAAAGGCAACACCGGAGAGGACCGGGGCTACGTCATAAACACGGCCAGAGATCTCTGGAAGCGGTATTCACTGGACAAAGAGGGGCGGGCATATCAGGTAATTGTCACATTTCACGGTGATGCGGTCGGAAAATTGTTCGTTGATCTGGAAGAGCCCGCCCTGGCGTACATCGTTCTCGGTACGACGGACGGTGAACTACAGTGCCTGAGGTCCGGAGATACGGCGTTCGTGAACATGCAGCGGCCGCTTGAGATTTTTGATATCAACACCAATGTTGAACAGAATCAAGGTGTTGAGGCATTCATTGCCGGACCGGATTCGTTCAGGAAGCGGCTGGACGTGAAAGCGCCCGTCGCAGTGCCTCCCCGGATCGAGCCGGGGGACACGGATGAAGCCCGGTCTTATCGAATCGAGATCGAACGTGAAACTATTAAACTCGGGTCCATTCTGCTCAGGCCCCTGAAACAGGAGACACATACCGATGAATCAATTCAAAAATTTTTCTCTCATCAATAAAGGACAGACCTTCGAAGGTGCCATTTCTTCCAAGGGGAGGCTGGATATTCACGGAACGGTGAAGGGGAAAATTGAGGGTGAAACCGTGGTTATCGCCCCGGAAGGGATTGTTGTCGCCGAAGTCACGGTTGTCGCAATTACGATCGGCGGAAAATTTGAAGGAGAGATCAAGGCTTCGAACGAGCTGATCATTCTTTCCAGCGGAAGCTGCACCGGCAAAGTTGTCTGCAGGAATCTCGTCGTAGAGGCCGGAGGGATCTTGAATGCCGACGTAACGTGTATTTCGGGCCAGGACGAATCCGCAAAGAAGCTGTTAACCGCTCCTTAACCCGAATAATATCAAATATTTCCAGATAATTCAAGAGGATCCTTCTTTCCCATGGAAGGCCGATGGCGGATGATATATTTCTGATATCTTGCGATTCTCCTTCGATTTCAAGCTGTTCCAAAGAGTTGCCCCATATTTACACTGTCCGCATCGAGGATCGCACTACCTGAATCTTGCATAAAAATTAATGATCGGCAACAGTGTTTTTTTAGAAAGGGATGGCTTCGAACTTGTTTTTTCCCTTGACACATGCCTATTTTTTATTTACAAGATCAAATTCTTTATCAGAGAGAGGTGAAACCGTTGAAGAAATACACAAGCAGTGCAAAAAAGTTCGAAAGCGGAAAAAAATGGTGTGTTGTGAATGCCGAAGGTGCTGTCCTCGGCCGGCTGGCATCCTCCGTGGCCGCCCGCCTGAGGGGGAAACACAATCCTTTTTTTACGCCCCATGTGGATACCGGTGACTGGGTAATCGTGATTAACGCGGACAAGGTCGTCCTCACCGGGAAAAAGTGGGACCAGAAAACCTATTACCGGCACAGCGGTTACATCGGAAACCTCAAGGAGATTACCGCCAAAAAGCTTCTGGAAAAAAGCCCCGAGGACCTTGTGCGGTTTGCCGTAAAAGGGATGCTGCCCAAAAACAGTCTCGGAACAAAACTGTTCAAGAAGTTGAAAGTGTATTCGGGGGGGCAGCACCCGCACGAAGCCCAAATGCCCGAGGCCTTAACGCTATAAGCGCCGCGACACGTTTATTAACTCGTAAACTTTCTGGAAATTCTATGGAAAAAGAAAACATCTATTACGCGACAGGAAAGCGGAAAAATGCAATTGCCAGAACATGGCTAAAGCCCGGAAACGGTGAAGTCATCGTCAACGATCGGCCCATGGAAAATTATTTCACGGTTGAATCAGCCAGGGCCTTCATGCTCCAACCTCTTGTTTTGACCAATTCCCTGGGGGCTTATGACGTAAAAGTTCGCGTTGCCGGCGGCGGTTTTTCCGGACAGGCCGGCGCCATACGTCACGGTATCACACGTGTACTTATGCAGGTCAATCCCGACTTCAGGGTGCCGCTTAAAAAGGCCGGTTTTGTCACCCGTGACCCCAGAGTTAAGGAAAGAAAGAAATACGGCCAGAAGGGCGCACGGGCGCGGTTCCAGTTCTCAAAACGGTAACTGATTTTATTTAATCTTTGAAAACCTGGTCCTCTGGGTCAGATCAGCGTTCTCCGGACCTGCCTGAAGAATCGCTACAAGAGTTTGAAGTGAGCTAAATCCGCCAAAGTACGGTGGCGGATAAAGTTTGGAGTGAGCTAAAGTTAAGGAATTCTACCAATTATATAAAATAAGCGGAGCGTAGCGACTCCACAAGGCACTTTAGATCACTTTAGACACTTTTAACTTGTATGGCTTTAAGCAAAACAGACCCGAGTCCCAAGCGTCCGGTTTTGTTTTTACCACGAAGATCACGAAGAATTTAGATATAATCTTCGTGCCCTTCGTGGTATATGCTCCCTGCCCGAGATCAATTGCCTAACGTTTATCCCATATGGGTTCGCGCTTCTCCAAAAAGGCCTTCATACCTTCCTGGGCATCCGCATCGAGGCAGTTCATTGCGATGGCGTTGACCGCATAATTGTATGCGGATATTTCATCCAGATCCACCTGCCTGTAGAATGTCCGTTTCCCAAAACCCAGCGTGAACCGGCTGCATTTGGCCAGTTCAAGGGCCCAGTCTCTGGTTTCCCGTGCAAGCTTTTCCGGTTCAACGATGCGGTTTACGAGCCCGAAACGCTCGGCTTCTTCGGCTGAGACAAACCGTCCCGAGAGGAGCATGTCCAGGGCCCGGCGTCTGTCGATGACGCGGACCAGAGGTACAGCGGGTGTGGTGCAAAAGAGTCCGATTTTCACCCCCGGTGTTGCAAATTGGGCATTGGTTTCCGCGATGGCAAGATCGCACGCGGCCACAAGCTGACAACCGGCTGCCGTGGCGATGCCGTGAACCTGGGCGATGACGGGCTGGGGAAGCGCATGAAGGGATTGCATTAATTGAGAGCAGACATCAAAAAGCCTGTGAAAGTGGTGAAAGTCAAGATGCGCCCCGGCCATTTCCGTCAGATCGTGTCCCGCGCAAAAAGCAGGGCCGTTTCCCCGGATAATCAACACCCGGATATCCCGGTCCTGTTCGAGCTGAAGGAGTTTTTCCTGCAGGTCTGCCATTAATTCCAAAGACAATGCATTTCGCTTTTCGGGTCGATTCAACGTAAGCCATCCGAGGGGTCCATCCTTTTCGTAAATCACAGGTTCCATTCTAAAGCTCCTTAAGGTTTAAGGTTCAAGGTTCAGAGGTTCAGAGGTTCAAGGTTCGGAGGTTAACCCTGAACGATAAACCCGGAACCGGGAACCTTATAAGTTAAACTTGCCCTCCGAGGTGCACTCAAAGCCGGGTCCTTCGGGCAGGGGTTCTATTTTTTATCATCCTTCCAGCACCTTACGTAGTGTTCTTCTCCGACTTTCTCGAAGTTTATCTCACCTTCCCGGCAGCGGGTCTCCTCAATCGGGCACCTTCCCTGAAAACCGCATCCGGAAGAAACGGTCATATCCATGGAAAGATCGAAGTCCAAAAGATTCGGTCCGTCTGTTTTACCCGGTTCAGCGACAGGTATGGCGGAGAGTAATGCCAGGGTGTACGGGTGACGCGGATTTTCGAAAAGCGTTTCGGCAGGTGCGGACTCCATGATACGGCCTTTGAACATTACGGAGATCGTGTGACACAGATATCCCACGACATTCAGGTCATGGGATATGAAAAGGTAGCTCAAGCCGAGCCGGTCCTGAAGGTCTTTCAAGAGGTTGATGATCTGCGCCTGGATAGAGACGTCCAGGGCCGAAATGGGTTCGTCGCATATGACCAGCGAAGGTTCGACGCTCAGCGCGCGGGCGATTCCGATGCGCTGCCGCTGGCCGCCGCTGAATTCGTGGGGGTAACGATCGGCACAATCAGGAGACATCCCAACCATTTGCAGAAGTTCTTCAAGACGGTCTTTTCGCTGCCGGCCGGCTTTAATTCCCAGAATTCGAAGCCCCTCACCGATAGTCTGACCGACAGTCATTCTGGGATTCAGAGATCCGAAGGGATCCTGGAAGACGATCTGCATCTCTTTTCGATACGGCCGCATGTCTTTTTCTTTAAGGCCGCTGATATCCGTTCCCCTGAAAATGATTTTCCCTTTGTCCAACGCTAAAAGTTTCAGGATAAGGCGCGCAACCGTTGTTTTTCCGCAACCGCTTTCACCCACAAGCCCGAGTGTCCTGCCGCGTTCGATTTCAAAGCCCACACCGTCAACAGCCTTGACCCAGCCGACGGTTCGCTGAAAAAATCCCCTTTGTACCGGGAAATATTTTTTAAGGTTTTCTACACGGAGCATATTTTTTTGAGCCGAGTTCATAGCGTATAGGTTCAAATTCTAAAGATGATAATATCCAATGTCGAATTCTCAATATCCAATTATCAACGGTTTATAAGCGGGGTGTTGATCATTGATAATTGGATATTGGACATTTATATAGAAGAATTATTTCTCATTTCAAAAAGTTAATATTCCTTCTCGTGAACGTTACGACTCCTGAAAAGTACCGGGCATCGGGCCATGTGCCCCTTGCCGTAATCACACATTTCCGGAAATTCTCTTCGGCATTCCGGAATCGCCTCACGACACCGCGGATGAAACGGGCAGCCTTCTGGTTTGTAAGCCGGATTTGGCACCGCCCCCGGAATGCTGTAAAGTCGGCTTCCCCGTTTTGAACGGCTTGGCAGAGCGGCCAGAAGTCCCTGCGTGTAGGGGTGTCGCGGATCATGAAAGATCTGGGACGTATTTCCCTGTTCCGTAATGATGCCGGCATACATGACATAAACTCGATCCGCAATACCGGCAACCACACCGAGGTCATGGGTAATATATAAAACGGACATGGAGCGCATCTTTTTAATCGATCGGAGAAGACGCAAAATCTGTGCCTGTACGGTTACATCGAGAGCGGTCGTGGGTTCGTCCGCAATGATCAGATCAGGGTCGCAGGCCAGGGCCATGGCGATCATGACCCGCTGCCGCTGACCGCCGCTGAGTTGATGCGGGTAGTCGCCCAGCCGCTCTTCGGGCGAGGGAATGCCGACATCTTTCAGGAGTTGAACACAACGTTTGTGCAGTGAATCGCCGCCGACCCGCTTGTGAACAACGATGGCTTCGCCGACCTGGTCGCCGATGGTAAAGACCGGATTCAACGATGTGAGCGGTTCCTGAAAGATCATGGCAATGTGGTTTCCGCGTATTTTCTGCATTTCTTCTTCGTTGAGTTCCAGCAGGTTTTGTCCGGAAAAAAGAATCCGTCCGCCGGCGATTTCCCCGGGCGGCGTTTCAATGAGACCGAGCATGCTCAGCGAGGTGACGGTCTTCCCGCATCCGGATTCGCCGACGAGACAGACCGTTTCTTCTCTGCGGACATCGAAACTCACCCCGTCGACCGCACGCGCGAGCTCATCCCTGCTTCGAAAGTAAACTTTCAGGTCCTGCACGGATATCAGGGTGTCATGCGTCATTGATCGCTCGTTACAAAATCCTGTTCTCTCAAAGGGAGAAATTCAGCGTGGACAAAGCGGGTAGTTCCCATCCAGATAGTGAGGCCAATGACAATCATAATGTTGCATATGCTGTCAGGGAGAAGCGCTACCGCCGTAAAAAAACACAGTCTTGTTGGCTTTTGTAATTACGAACTCTTAATTCGTTTTTCTCTTTTTGCCAAGACATTTTTATTCCAATCTGTTGCACTGAAATTTGTACATCCCAGCTCTGTATTTTGGGCAGTTTCATCAGATGGTTCGCTACTATGGCCACTATAGCAACGTAAGTCGGGGATGCCGCAAGAAGGCTCAGACAGACGATCAGATCCCTTATATTTTGGAGCCAGAGCTGAGCCCGAAAGAATTACGAAAAAACTGGGCGCGGCTGATACAAAAGATCTATGAAGTTGATCCGCTTACATGTCCAAGGTGCCAGGGACCAATGAGGGTAATTGCCTTTATCGAAGATGAGGATGTGATTAAAAAAATCCTCAGGCATTTGGGTTTGTGGATTGTTAAGCGTAAACCGTTGTTCCGCGCGAACGCCCCTCCCATCGAAGTTTTCCCCACATATGACGAACAGCCCGGACCCTGTGCGGATGATTATATTCGAGATCCGCAGTACCCCGCAGACAGCTATTTTTAGGAGCCCAAAACGTGGCCCCACAGGCTTGT
>JBDRPF010000014.1:0-40851 GCA_043827325.1 Pseudomonadota bacterium
ATCCTATGCCGGTTGGGAAAAAGTCCATTTAAAGATTCGTCAACTCTGTTATTTGAAAAAATTGATGAATATCGCTCACAAGCTATACTCTAATTTGATTTGAAGTGACTGCGGACTATGGCAAGCAGTGTTTTGAAGGACAGATGCTGTCGGAACAACTGACTCTGAAAGCACCTCAATTTTTTAAAAAGAAAGTTATAATGAGTGAATCACAGTTAAATTACAGCATGTTTAATACACCGGAAGCGGTTTTAGAGAACTTTAACCACATCTATGTTCAATTTGCTGATGCGACTGAAGCAGCTTGCTTTTATTTTGAAACACTTACAGAATTTATAGAATCACAAGAGAAAAAGAACGTGCAGCGCCTTGAGGGTGTTGCAAAGAATCTTCCTAACAGTCGAAAAAGCGAGTTCTGGGCCTATAATTATCCCTGCTATTGGAAGGACATCTTTGAAGAAAATCTCAAGGCATCCTTTGTTGTCTCCCTACTATCAACTCTTGAATTCTATCTAAAGTGTGTTTGTCAAATCTTGCATGATGGCAAGATGAAAGAATTGGCTAAATACAAAGGTAACTTTCCCGACAAAGTTAAAAATTATCTTAATCATTGCATTCCAGAAAACTTGTCTGTCTTAGACTGGGATACGATATATAGGCTTTGGCGAATTCGGAATGTCATTGCTCATAATCAAGGGCTATGTTCAAGTGATAGAGATAAGAAACTACTTGAACAATTTGTTGATGAGAATGACGGCATATCCATGAGAAATGGCTGGATTCAAATCGAATCAGTATTCTGCAAAAGAGCATTGATAAAAGTAACGGAATTCGGATTGAGCTTAGGTGATATTATAAGAACTAATCTAACCAATCGCTGAAAGGTATGGTTTGTAACCTCCCAGGCCCAAAACTCGTTTATTAAACAAGTACCTTATTGATTGATCCTATTTAAAGGAAAATTCTGAATTTCCTGAAATGACTCAGAGCTAATAATGACGACCAAATCGTTTTTTGAAACGCATGAGAAGGCAAAATTCTATTGGCAAGAAGGCTGTAGAATCGCCAAAGAGGAAAAGGACTACGATACCGCAATAGAGTTAATTCACAAGGCATTAAGCATTGTTAAAAAGAGCAGAGCTTTTGATGCTGATTATAAATATTCGAAAAAATACCAGTTTTACAGACAGCTTACACTCTTAGCTTTAAAGGCTGAGATACCAAAGGACGCTCTTAAATATGCCAAATTATGTAATAGGCCGGATTTCATAGCTGATGCTTATTTTGAGAATGAGCATTTCGAAGAGTGCCTGACGTATTACATGGCGTTGACCAAGCCGTATACAATTTATCCTGGGTGGACTTGGAAACCGAGTGACAAACTATCCCGGGTTAGAATTCCAAAAATTGCTAAGGCTTTCTATCATCTAAACGAAAAATATCCTAAAAAATACAGTTTCGACAATATTAGAAAAGATTTTAGGTGGTTATATGACCAAGTAATTTCGAACTTCGGTTCGTTAGAAGATGCTTTTTCTTATTACAAGCTATATGAGAAAACGTCAGCCACACAAACGAGAGGGTCGAGCCTAAAAAAAATAATAGCTAAGGACAGAATAGGGGAAGCTCATGAGGTTTTAAAACTTCATCGGCGGTTTAAAGAGAGATATTATGATAAAATAAAATTTATAGGGGGTCTGCTGAACCAGCGGGCATTCAATTCGGCAAAAACTGAGTTGATCAATCTTTTTGAAAGCTACAAGGCTATTGAGAAGGATACGGGAAGCAAAATTATTGGTAACATAATTAATGTGGCTGATGCCGATTTGATAATAGACATAGCTGAAATATACTTGTTCAATAACGAATTTGATGAAGCGCTTTCGTGGATGCTTAAGCATCTTAATAAACATTGGAGATATATTGATTATTATATAAATATGAAATTTTTGCTGAACCAGGATATAACAGGAATGGACATAATTCAAATCGGGTTTAGTTCACAATTTTCTAATAATGTAGGTTCAGTTGTCCTTGATAGATTTTATAAACCATCAATGTTTTCGAAAAGAAATATTGAAGAAATAGTGAATAGATGCGAACAGCATCTTTCAGAATATAAAAGCCGCATCGACAAAGAATATTTATGCTATCTGAATGATAAATACGTGAACAAAGAAATTCCTTTAGGTAGATATGGTCCTGATGGTGAATTGTATCGTTATACTCGCACGTTTTTTGGTGGCGGGTATGGAAAATATGGATTGGAACAAGAAATATCGACTCAACCCTTGATGCAAAAAACAAGTATTAATCCTGAAGCTTTGCACGGTTCGGAGCAGAAATGGATACATATTTCGTTTGCGCACTGCCCTGAAATGGTAAAGTTAATCTCGGATTTCTGTACCGATTGCGAAAATGAATTGAGAAGGGAAAGAGGTTTACCAAACATAGGTGAACAGTGGAAATCCGAGACAGAAATATATGCTTTCTTAAAAGAGATCTTGGCTGATTATGATGTTTCCCGTCACTCATCGCCCGAATGGTTATCCCCCATGCATCTAGATGTTTTCGTTTCCGAGTTGAATTTCGCTCTTGAATATCAAGGCTGTCAACATTATGAGCCTGTTGATATATTTGGAGGTCAGGAAGGGTTTGAGAAAACTAAAGTCCGGGACTCTATTAAACGGAAATTATGCAAACAAAATAACGTCAAATTATTATATATTAGATTCGACGATGAAGACCCAGAAAAGACAATCGTTGACTATTTGGAGAAGAAACTAAATGTAAGGGTTTCAGTGTAATTACAAATGGCGTTAGAGGACCTGAAAAACAGGAATCATGCAATTTGTTGATAATAATTAAAGCACCCGAACCGGACCTATTTCAATTTTCTCGTTATCTCCAACGTATCACGAAAATCAAATCTGAGCACAACGGCTATAACCATGTAGTATTCCGCACGCTTCGCATTTGTGATCGATTTGGCAAGTAGTGTTAGATGCAAATTCAGGAGTTTACCTCAACAAATTGGAGATTTAGAAGAAACCAATAAGTTAATAAATACCAACTAGTCACTACCTAAAAGCGCGAGCCAATGGCTTCGCCTCAGGTGAGCTTCGAGATAGAAAGATCCCGAGATGTCAAGATTCATTGCAATACCTGTAGCCCAGGGTGATGCCTTCTATCTTGAGCGAGAAGATTTTTCCGTTCTTGTAGACGGTGGTCGAAGCCGATTCGGATTCCCCTCAATGTTTCAGGCCGTTACGAAGGCAGATGGTGTTAGCGTCCTCGTCTGCACTCACAACGATACCGATCACGCGAGCGGAATCCTCGGGTTCCTTGAGGCTGGCCTTAAATGTGATGAGGTGTGGCTGCCTGGCCGTTGGCTGGCAGCTTTGAAGGATGTTTTGAATCCGTTCGTGGAAGTCTACGACAAACTGGCGGGCGAACTTACAGAGATGGATAGTCTACCGAAGACAAAGGAGTCGCTGTTGGGTATCTCTCCCATTGAGGCTTATGCAGAAAGCCTACGTGGCCCGTTGGATGATAGGCTCTTGGGAAGTGACGAACATCCTGTAGAGGGGGATGGATGGCCGGAATCATACATCCGAGTACTTGAGCAGGCAGAGGCTTGGGAAAGGGCTCCCTGGTTTAGTTTTTGGTTACCGGACGTCGTCCTGCAACGCTACTTTCATTACCGACACCTTGAACCTGTCAAATCTCAACTCCTGTGGTCGGCCATCGATGCGGCCAGTCGGATTCGAGCTATAGCTATCGAGGCGTTCCACCGAGGCATTCCAGTTCGATGGTTCGAGTTCGCCCCTCACACGCCTAGAGGTGGGGTGACGGCGCTTAAACCCATTAATGCCAAAGCCATCACGAGAGTGCGTCCACGTGTGGGTCGTCTTTTGGATTTTCTAGCATTAACAGTCTCGAACAAAGAAAGTCTTGTCTTCTGGTCCCCGCCCACAAAACAGCACCCAGGAGTTCTATTTAACGCTGACTCCGATCTTGCAGGGGTAAGTCTTCCGTCGCAGCTTCACGGGGCACTATCAACGGCACCACACCACGGATCAGAGGAAAATGCGAATGCGTATAGCGAGATAGGATCAGTGGCAAGACAGGATTTTTCTTCAATCACCTGGATTCGCAGTGATGGCAGGTATCGGAAACGACCGGGCAGCACCTATCTTGGGCTTTCATCACGGCGACTTTGCACAATCTGCCGGCTTGGTTCTGGAATTTTTAGTCCAAAGCATGCTGTGCATCTCTTTTCTCGGAGAGGCGTCTGGACGCGTCACCAAAAAACTGTTGTATGTTCTTGTCGGTAAGTAATATTCTAAGTTCTAACAGTTCCTTTATGGAAACGGCCGGAAAGCTACGTTTTTCAGTCCCCAATGTACTGCCTGTTCCGACTGACCTATTACCAAACGTTAACCTTTTAATGGCTGCCATATTCTGACTTCGGAAATGGACACTACGGCTATTAGTCCTTGAAAAAGATCATGCAAAATGAACGAGGAATAGCAAAATCAAGTTGCAATTTTTTCGGAAGCCTATCACAGATACCTGTTGCCTGGAAGTATGAAAACAGACTTGATAGCGTGGCCCGACCCCAAATCCCAAAGAAGGCGTCTGTTAGACCAAAGGATTTTTAAATTTCAACTCCGAACTTTTGGATCTCGAAAAGGATGTGGGTGATTATGTTATTGTGCATGAACTGCTTCATTTCTTTGTGCCGAATCACGGAAAACTCTGGAAAAGTTTGATGCGCGCCCATCTGGGTGAATATGAAAAACGGCCGAGAAGTTGAAAAATGCACAGCATCATCCCAAGTTCCCCACGAATGAAGAAACTGCATAACTCAATTTCTGCAACCGAGACGGAACCGGCATTGAAACCTCAGTTTATGGAGGATGAAGTCTAAAACGAAACGGTTGTAGCCGTGCTGAATCAGGAGAGGTTATGTTGCGTACCTATATAGACA
Organism: Pseudomonadota bacterium; assembly: GCA_043827325.1. Taxonomy (GTDB): domain Bacteria; phylum Desulfobacterota; class Desulfobacteria; order Desulfobacterales; family UBA11574; genus JBDRPF01. Next base: position 4,994 of record JBDRPF010000014.1, read on the forward strand.
CCTCGGTAATCGGCGGTTGCTGCGATGAAGAATTTTCAGAGTGGTCTTTACGGTTGATGCAGGAGTTCCGGGATGGTCTAAAGGTTGCGGTTATTTCGGACATCACGCTTCAGGAACTGGAAATCGCCCCGGAAATCGTAAGATTGCAGTTAAAAGAATTGCCGCCGGCTTGCCAAGAATATGTTATACTTGACGATAAGGCCATGCAGTTGGCACAAGCTTATCTTCGCGAAGGCGTGCTTACTGACAAATATCTATTGGATGCCCAGCATATTGCTATAGCAACATTAACCAGAGTTGATGTTATGGTAAGCTGGAATTTCAAGCATATCGTCAACTTAAATCGTATCAGGCTTTATAATTCCGTAAACCTGAAGCTTGGATACCCCATGATCGATATCCGTTCGCCAAGGGAGGTGTTGTATGAAGAGCTTTGATGCTGTTAAAACAATGCGTGATATTCGCACCAAGTTGTCAGAAAGCTATAAGAAAGATGCGAAACGACAAATAGATGATTTACGCCGAATTCGTGAAAAATACGATATACACCCGGTCCCACCTACTGCAAAACAACCCAAAGTTGCCGAGGACCAATCCGAATACGGAGTTACTGATTCTTAGATGGTGCCCATCCACGATTTTGGGATGAGATATTTTTTCTCTGAGTCTCGCCCAAGGCAAAACACAAGGGGTTGCGCCGAGACGTTCGCTTGGTACTTCGCCCCGCTAACGGGGGACAGGCACGCGGAACCTCGCGGAGAACCCCGCTCATGGGGAAAATAGCCATTTATGGATGGTCACTATATAGGAATCCTTTTCTGCATAAATAATAAACACCTGGGATGTCATTTTTCGATCCTCAGTGCATTCTGAGAACACCTGGACAAGCAGTGGTGACCTGATGTTGAACAAACGGCAACAATTCGGCAAGGAAAGCGAATCCATCGCCGTCAGCCACCTGAAAAAAAACGGATATAAAATTCTTGAAAGGAATTATCGGTCAAAGCTGGGCGAAATCGACATCATTGCAAAAGACAAGGGCACGCTGGTCTTTGTGGAAGTCAAAGCCAAGAGATCTGATCGTTTCGGAAATCCAAAAGAGGCCGTAACCCTTAAGAAACAGCGAAAGATTTCCCAAGTGGCCCTTTACTATCTCAACGACACGAACCAGGGTCGCGTAAAAGCGCGATTCGATGTCGTGGCAATTTTGTCAATGGAAGACCGCCCGAGTGTAGAGATCATCAAAAATGCCTTTGAACTCGCATATCCGTAGCAAAGAGGGTTTTGCTTTGCCGTCAAACCCAGACATTCAACCCGGCGCACTATATATCGTCGCTACCCCCATCGGAAACAGGGAAGACATCACCTTAAGAGCCATAAAAATTCTGGGGGAAGTCGACATTGTTGCCGCCGAGGACACGCGGCATACCGGCAGGTTTCTTGCGTATCACAACATCAGGGCCAACCTCGTTTCCTATCACGAGCACAATGAGGCGGAGCGCACTCCGGGCCTTATCAGACGACTCCGTTCAGGGGCATCCGTCGCGCTGGTGTCGAATGCCGGGACACCCTCTGTGTCCGACCCGGGCTATCCCCTGATAAAATCGGCCATCGAAAACGATATTCCGGTTATCCCCGTTCCGGGAGTGTCCGCCGCTGTCACTGCGCTGAGCGTTGCCGGCCTTCCCACCGATTCTTTTGTCTTTGTGGGGTTTCCAGCGAGAAAAAAGCAAAAACGCCTTGCGCAATTGGAGCGTCTGGCCGATGAAGAGAGAACCATCGTTTTTTATGAGTCTCCCCGACGCATACTAACCCTTCTGGAAGAGATTGTCACGATCATGGGTGACAGATACGGTGTCCTGTCCCGTGAAATGACGAAACTCCATGAAGAATTTATCAGGGATTTTCTGTCAGCGATTCTTCACACGCTCAAGGGACGCCCTTCAATAAAAGGGGAGTGCACCTTACTGGTATCCGGCTCTCAGGGGGGAAAATCCATAAATATGGAAATCATAAGAAATGAGCTGAAAGAAGAACTTGAAAAACCGGGAGGCAGCCTTTCCGATATTACAAAAAAAGTCGCAAAAAAACATGGTCTCCCGAAAAAGGCGGTGTATGAAGAGGCCCTGAAATTGAAAGGTCAAATTTGATCGGTATGTGTCTATTATTAAAAAGGCCGCTATCCAAAATCCAAAACCAAACCATATATCCGGTCATACTCGCCGTTGAAGAAAAAGGACTGAATCTCACCGGCAGAGAACGGGTTGCGTATCTCAGCAGGCATGCGAGACTCGCGCTCGAAATTTCGGCCCAAAAAAACAATATTCCATTGGGAGACCTGGAAAAAGGCGAAAACGGCGTTCCCCTGCCCTTTAATGGAACCTATTGGTCCCTCACCCATAAAACTAATTATGTCGGCGGGGTGACTGCTCCGTCACGAATCGGAATGGACATCGAGGAAATCCGGCCGTGCACGGCAGGGCTCTTTAAAAAAACAGCCGGTGAAGAAGAGTGGCGCCTGTCGAACATTGACCGTGATACCCTTTTTTTTCGCTACTGGACATCAAAGGAAGCGGTACTCAAGGCGTCGGGAATCGGTATCCGTGATCTTTCAAAGTCTCGCGTTGTTGAGATCCTTGACGACGGCAACCTGATTGTCGACTACGAAAAAAGAAAATGGCACGTCGAGCACTTCTTTTTTGACGGGCATATCGCGTCTGTCGTTAAAGACGAATTCGAAATCGCGTGGACACTGATTCATCCAAGCGAGCAGGAAGATGACAGCATCAAGTAAGACAAACAGGGTTTTTGCGTTGATTGTTCTGCCGGAACGGCTCGGCATCTGCGGGCGCGATCCTTCCGCAACGGTTCCGGATCGAGTGTATAAATCTTCCTTCCTTTCCGTTACCCGCACACCCGATGAACTCTCCATCATCTGCAATGAAACGCATATATTGAAAGAAGATCGCTGCAGCATCGGATGGCGACGCCTTCAGGTAAAGGGACCCCTGGACTTTTCCGAAACCGGAATCCTGTCTGTCTTGTCCCGGCCCCTTGCAGACGCAGGAATTCCAATTTTTGCCCTGTCAACCTACGAAACAGACTGTATCCTTGTAAAAGAAAAGGACCTCGCCCGCGCCGTCGAGGCACTCGAATCCGACGGCCACAAAATTATTTTTTCAGAATGAGTATATGTCCGGCCGATGTCGGCCGGACATATAAAAAGTTCTTGTCTGTCCGTGTGGGTCTGTGGCTAATCTCATATCAAGAATATATAATGATCGTATCCGCCAACCAGCCCTATTTCGCCCCGTTTCCAGGCTTTTTCTACAAAGCTTTTCGTTCGGATATTTTTGTTCTGCTCGATGATGTTCAGTTTCCCCGCGGCACCACCTGGATCACCCGGAACCGCTTCAAAGGCGACCAGGGAACCCTGTGGATGACCATACCGGTATGGAAAAAAGGTCTCGGGCTTCAAAAGATTACTGACGTCAGGATATGCCGAGAAGGCCGGTGGGGAAAAAAGCACCTGGAAAGCGTGAGGAAATCGTACGGCAATGCCCCGTACTTTTCGGATCATTTCACCTTTTTTGAAGAACTCTTCTCATCCGGCATGGATAAAATCTGTGACTTCAACCTCGAAATCATCAGATACCTTTTTAAAGCGCTCGGCATTGACACCCGGATCGTTTTGCTCTCCGAGTTGGAGATCAAAGCAAGCGGAAACCGGCTTCCTGTCGAGATATGCCGGAAAACGGGCGCCACTCATTATCTGGCCCTGCACACCGCCGGAAGATATCTCGATGCGGGCCTCTTCGAGGCGTCGGAAATCCGGATCGAGTTTTTTAAACCCCCGTCACCGATCTTTCCACAGCTCTGGGGCAATTTCATCCCCAACCTCTCCGTATTCGATCTGCTGTTCAACTGCGGACCGAAATCCCGTGATATCCTTATTGCAGGATAAGACCCCTGATGGGTTTAAATAAAAATCGGTCAGGCCTGTTTTCCACCCATTACCCGATTCCTTCCGGCTTTTTTGGCCCTGTACAGATTTTTATCTGCCGCCTTTAAGACCTTTTCAGGATGGGTCGCGTGTTTATCGGGTTCAGCAACACCGATGCTGACAGTAACCTTGACCTGTTTTTGACCGGATGTTTTGACTTGTCCTCTGTTTTTCGATTTGCCTTTGCGACGAGGCTTACCCCTGACAACAAAGGGTGTCGAAGCTATGGTTTGCCTGTATTTTTCAAGGTGCGGCAGCGCTTCTTCAGCTGGTTTTCCTGAAAAAATTACCGAAAACTCCTCTCCACCGTATCGGAATGTCCTCGCGCCGCCGGATATTTTTTCAAGTTTTGAGGCAATCATTTTGAGGACCTGATCGCCGGTATCGTGGCCATAGGTGTCGTTGAACTTTTTGAAGTGGTCGACATCAATCATGGCAATGGTATATCGATGGCCTAGATTGATCAGCGTCTCATTGAAACTCCGGCGCCCCTGAAGGCCGGTGAGATCATCAACATACGCCATGGAGAAAGATGTTTCTACAGCAGAAATAATCAGGATCAGGCCTGCCGCCGAAAAATAGACCATGTTGGAAGGGTCCGGTTGATTGGCCGTAATTCCCAGAAATGTCGCGACCAGCGTTGCCGCGAAACCGGCCAACAGTGTTTCCCGGGTAAAGAGAAAGCGGATCAGGCAAAAGGCCAGTGCACCGCAAAAAGCCAATATCGCAGGTGTTGAAATAGTCTCAAGCAGTCCAAAATCATATTTGTTAAACGCAAAGCCGAGATGGATTGAAAAACCGGCGAGTTTTTCAGCCAATGACAGGGAGGTCTGATTTAATGCCGCCACCAACCGGAATTCCGACCAGGGACAAAACAGAACAAGAAAGGAAATCTGCAGCAGGATGAGTATAGCACAGATGAAGCCGGTTGAGGTCAATAACCGGCGCTTTGTCATTATACTAAAAACGGCCAGGTTCAGCGGAAGCAGAAAAGCGGTCGCCTCTTGGATGGAGAGACCACCGGCCTTTTGTGGCTGGGCAGGAAGACCAAATCGGTTGAAGACAAAATAAGAGAGCGCCAAAGTCGTTGCGGCCAGTATCAACCCCGCGTTGTTGAAACGCCATCCCATCAGAATACTGATGAAAAAGACAGCATGGGGCATGACCGGAAGGATTGCCGGAAACGCCCTTAACTTTTCTACCTCGCTTACCTTTTGCATCAGTGCAGGCCATTGCCAGATTGTTATTGCCGCAAGAATGATTACCAGTGCAGGTATGATAAAAGGATAGATTGTTCGTTTGAAGGAAAACAATACGATCAACTCCTGAATGGCGATATCTTCGGATGATTGGAAAGATTGTTTGATTGCCTCCTATTTTCAGATCCGTCAAATTAAGTCAACCCCCTTGGGATATGAAGGTACATCCATTTTCAGGTCATCTTTCCAAAAAGACCTTTCCTCGGGCATGCTGTTCAAACCATTCCAAAACCTTTACTGTCTGCCATAGATCACAGCCACACCCAGACCTTTGATAAGAGTTACAATACGGAATTACATTAGAAATAAAACGTTCCCATTGACATCCGTGTATTTTGTAATAAAAGAGATAGGGATAATTTGCAGTTGAACATATGAAACAGGGAGATAACTAAAAGTGAACCATTCAGATCGAATAGCCATATTGGGCCCCATGCGTCTGCCATTTCTTATTCTGACCCCGGCGTGCGTGATGCTCGGAGCGGCGTCAGCCGTATGGTCTGGAAGCACGATAAATGTATTTTACCTTTTTTTGGCCCTTCTCGGCGCCGTATCGGCACACATCAGCGTAAACGCTCTCAATGAATACGATGACTTCAAGAGCGGGCTGGACTTGACGACCGAGAGAACCCCCTTCAGCGGAGGCAGCGGAACCCTGCCGCAATACCCGGACAAGGCCCACGTGGCGAGAATTACCGGATGGATCACCCTGGCGATCACCGCCCTTGTCGGCATTTATTTCCTGTATGTCTGGGGGATGTGGCTGCTGCCGCTGGGATTGCTGGGGCTGATCACCATCGTCGCCTATACCCGGTTTCTAACGCGAAGCCCCCTCCTCTGCCTCATTGCCCCCGGGATCGGATTCGGTCCCCTGATGGTGATGGGCACTGATTTTGTCCTCACCGGATCATATTCCTGGACCGCTTTTGTTGCCTCCATCGTTCCTTTCTTCCTGGTGAGCGATTTGTTGCTCCTGAACCAGTTCCCGGATCTCGAGGCGGATAAAGGCATCGGCAGAAGGCACCTGCTTATCGTGGCAGGGAGGAATGTCGGTGTGAGTGTTTACGGCTTGTTCCTTGCGGGGGCCTACGTGTCGATAATCCTCGGATATCTGTTCGGGGTTCTCCCGTTCCAAGGTCTGCTCGGTCTTGCTTCCGTTGTAATCGCGGTCCCCACGCTAAGAGGCGTTCGAAAATATGCGGATGACATTCCGAACCTGATACCGTACATGGGTAAAAATGTCGTCATCAACATACTGACACCGGTGATGCTCTCTATTGGCCTGTTTATCGCATAGGGCAAAGCGCAGGGCGCTAAGCGCTTAGTGCATGGCGCAAAGAGCTTGGATAAAATAGCAGCAGCAACACAGCCATTGGACGTCAGATGCATTTTTGACATAAAATTTTTTGAAGTGGTTTCAAAACCCCAAATTAGAATTAATCCGCCCACACCAAACGATCACTGTTCCTTAATTGTCAAATAACAAAAAATAACATCTCCCCTTAAATCGATATTTTTCAGGGCGGATTAATTATTTGTATTGTTTTCTCAGTTCCTTCTTGTCAATTTTTCCCACACTTGTTTTGGCAATGGCGTCCGTGACGACAATTTTGTTGGGTACACCGTATTTGGGTATAATGCCTTTTTCGACAAACGTCATGTAAAACGCTTTGAGGTCATCTTCCAAATCCTTCCCCTTGTATGCTTCCTTTAAAACCACAAGCGCCAGAGGTCTCTCGCCCCATTTTTCATCCGGAACGCCGATCACGGCGGCTTCACTGACAGCCTCATGCCGACTGATAATGTCCTCCAGTTCCAATGACGAAATCCACTCCCCGCCGGTCTTGATCACATCTTTAATGCGGTCCGTAATCTGCAGATAACCTTCAGAATCTATAAAACCGATGTCCCCCGTGTGCAACCAGCCGTCTTTCCACAGCGCTTCACCCTTTTCAGGCTCTTTCACATACCCCTGCGTGAGCCATGGGGTCCGTTCGATCATTCGTACTGGCATTTTTGACCTCCTTTTATACCTGGGTTTATCTGTTTGAAAAAAATTATGAATTGAAGAGTACCCTGCAGCAAGACTTGTCGGCGAGGAGTTCGGCTGAGGCTCACTCGAAGGCCTCAAGTCGAGTCGCTGCGGGGAATGTGCTCGCTTTTTCGGTTCAAGATTTCCTCTCTGCCAATAACCCATTGTGAAAATGTTGGCAAGCCCTAACCCCGGATATTGCACGCGCCTGAGCGGGTCAAATCCTTTTGCCTTGACACCTGATACCGATTTTCCTATGTTCCCCTTATCTTTTGCACTTCTATTCAATTTAACACGAATTGTCGAGACCGACAGAAAGGAGCTGAACTTCACATGCAGATAACGTTTTACGGCGCGGTAAGGGAAGTCACCGGTTCCATGCATCTTCTGGCCGGTGATACGAACCGGATACTGTTGGACTGCGGTTTGTTTCAGGGACGCCGAAAGGAGACCGCACAAAAGAACAGGACCATACCTTTCGACCCGCAAGGCATTACAAACCTGGTACTTTCTCACGCCCACATCGATCATTCCGGCAGGATACCGTTACTGACCAAAAACAATTTCAGCGGGCGCATCGTCTGTACGCGTGCCACGGCGGACGCATGCGAATATCTCCTGCCGGACAGCGCGAACATCCAGGAGTCAGACGCGGCCTATCTCAATTACAAGACCGTCCGGTCATATCTGTCGCGCTCGCAGACGTCTTCGTCAAAGAAAAGAGGCAAAAAAAGCGCACGCAGCGCCGAAGAAAAATCCTTAAAAACAGAGGGTCACAGGCTCGACACGGAAAAAATCAACGAGATGCTCGAGGTACACAGCCTCGAAGGTATTCAGCCGCTGTACACGACGGATGACGCGGAATCAGCGCTCAAACATTTTGACGGTTACCCGTACCGCCATCCAATCACCATTGGACAGGGGGCGACCTGCACGTTTTTTGAAGCAGGACATATTCTCGGTTCGGCAATCTCCATGATACAGGTCATCGAAAACGGGAGATCCACCACCATTTGCTACACCGGCGATATCGGCAGGTTCGACAAGCCGATTATCAAAGACCCGGCCCTGTCCTTCCCCGAAGACGTGCGAAACGTGGATCTCATGATCATGGAAAGCACCTACGGGAACCGCTTCCATGAACCCACGAAGGATATGAAACCGGAATTGAAACGGGTAGTGAACGACACGTATAACAGGGGCGGGACAGTTATCATACCGGCCTTTGCCTTCGGTCGAACCCAGGAGCTTTTATATGTGCTTCACGAACTTTACAATGACGGCGAGGTGCCGCGAGTCCCCGTGTATGTGGACAGTCCGCTTGCGACCAAAATAACGAAAGTCTTCGGAGAACACCCCGAGGTTTATGACAGGGAAACCCATGAAACGTTTCTTGAACGCGGAGAAAATCCGTTTTCATTCGACCAGGTTCATTTTGTCGCATCCGTTGAGGAATCCATGGCGTTGAACCGGGACAATACGCCGCACATCGTCATCGCGGCTTCAGGAATGTGCGAGGCCGGCCGCGTTCTCCATCATCTGCGCCACAAAATCCATAACCCGCGGCACACGATCCTCATCGTCGGCTACATGGCCGAAAACACGCTCGGCCGACGCCTTTTGGACGGGGGGACGGCATACGCGGCGTCCGGCAGAAAAGGGGCGCCGCCGGTTCTGAAATTTCTCAACAAGGAATACCCCTTGAAAGCCCGCGTCGAGAAACTGGGCGGTTTCAGCGCCCACGGTGACCAAAACGAGATGCTCCGCTTCCTTAAGAAATCCAATTTACGGGTAAGAAAGATCGCCGTTGTCCACGGCGAAGAGGAGCAGTCCCTCGCTTTTGCCACGTGTCTCGAAAACGAAGGGTTTTCGGTCGTTGTTCCGCGACCGGGAGAAACGGTCCGGGTGGAGTAAAAAATCCGGACCCACAAGGACCCGTCTTCGCCTGGCTACGGCGCGGCCGGCCCTGGCTTTGGTGCACCCCAGAGGGGTGAAGTCTAATTCATATATACCTAAAAATAGAGAACATTTCGCTAAACCCATTACTCCAACACTCCGGTATTCCAATATTCCAACTCAACCGATTAATATGGCAAACCGTTATTTTTAACCTGGACTTTAGGATCAGGTCTTTCGAGACCAAATAAACATATGGGGTAATATTACCATGACTACAGAACGAGAAAAGATCGATTTTGACGTGCTTTTTGTGGGAGGCGGTCCTGCAAGCCTGGCAGGTGCCATCCGCCTGATGCGGCTTGCCGAAAAGAAAGGACTCAGCCTCGAAGTTGCGCTCATTGAAAAAGGGGCCGAAATCGGCGCCCACGCTGTGAGCGGAGCCATCCTGAATCCTGTGGCACTCAGGGAACTGATTCCGGATTTCTTAGAAAAAGGCTGCCCTGTCGAAGCAACGGTCAGGGGGGACGAATTTTATTTTTTGACCCGAAACAGTCAATTCCGTCTTCCGCTGACACCAAAGCAGATGCACAATAAAGGTTTTTTCGTGATCAGTCTTTCCAGGTTCACCAAATGGCTTGCCGGTATTGCTGAAGATCTCGGTGTGAATATCTTTCCCGGTTTTGCAGGAAAGGAGGTTCTGTATGCCGATGATGGGAAGACGATTATCGGCGTTCGAACCGGTGACAAGGGATTGGGAGAGGATGGTTCGCCCAAGGGCAACTTTGAACCCGGCATCGATCTTTTGGCCAAAACGACCGTTTTCGCTGAGGGCGCTCGGGGGAGCTTGATGAAGGATATCGGAAAAAAACTCGATCTTTTTTCCGGAAAAATGCCCCAGGTATTCGAAACCGGCATCAAGGAGGTTATCCAGTTGCCTGAAACAAATTATTTTGCAACCAGCAAAGGCAACGATATCCATACCCTCGGTTATCCTCTGAGTCTCGATACGCCGGGCGGGGGATTTATCTACGAGATGAAGGACAACAGGGTCACCATCGGATTTCTTTTGGGGCTCTCGTACCGGGATCCGATGCTCGATCTGTACGAGGAGTTCATAAAGTTTAAGCGGCATCCCTTCGTGGCCGGCATCATCAAAAACGGCAGGATTATCGAACAGGGCGCACGGACGGTTTCGACGGGCGGGTATTATACAATTCCCGGACTTGCCGTTGACGGCGCTCTCTTTGCGGGCGGCAGCGCTGCCATGCAGAATCTGCCGGGGCTCAAAGGTATCCATGTCTCCATGAAATCAGGGATGCTGGCGGCGGAAGCCATCATCAAGGCGTTTGAAAAACAAAGTTTCACGCGGGAAAGCCTCGAGTATTATCAACGTCTTTTTGAAAAGAGCTGGCTGAAAGAAGAAATCTATGAAGGCCGCAACTTTTCCCAGGCCCTTTCAATGAAATTCCCCATGAAACTGATACACCTGGGCGCTCAATATTTCACCAAAGGCCGGGGAATATTTGACGGAATACCGATTGAGGAAGATCGCCGGAAATATACGCCGGTGAAAAGAATTCTACGGGATGTGGCCGAAGACACCGGCACAAAAAAATATGATGGTGTTCTCTATGTGGACAAGCTGACCGGGATTTATCTCTCGAAAACCATGCACCGGGAGGATCAGCCCTCTCACATCATCGTTCACAACACAAATGTCTGCGTCAACGAATGTTACTATCGATATCGAAACCCGTGCACGAGGTTCTGCCCGGGCAATGTTTATGAAATCGAAACCGATGAAAAGACATCAAAACGGCGGCTTAAGCTGAACCCGTCCAACTGTGTGCACTGCAAAACCTGCGATATTAAGGACCCGTATGAAAATATCACCTGGACGTGTCCGGAAGGGGGGGAAGGGCCGGGTTACACCATGCTATAATCGCCCTTTTCTCAAAATAGCCACCAGAAGCCATACCCCCATGACGGCGGCCGCGAGAAAACCGACAATCCCGATGACGGATATGCCGTAAAACAGGGGGGGGATATCGGAGATGACAATGAGTGCGGATCCGATAATCAGCGCCGCAATGATAATGGAAAAGGACAGCCGGTTGCTGATCTGATCGTGCGTTGCCAGCATGTTCTCGAGGCCCTGGTGTTCAAACTTGACCGTCAGCTTCTGCTGACGGATCAATCGCGCGATTTCGAGAGCATCCTTCGGAAAGTCCTGCAGGAATTGAAACGAATCCGCAGCAAGCCGGGTGATGTCGTCTAAAACCCTCGGTGGAGACAGTCTTGCAAGTTTTACCCGTTTGATAAACGGCGCAGCCCGGGATACCATATCAAACGTCGGATCGAGCTGCCGGGCGACGCCCTCGACAGCACCCAGGGCCTTCATCATCAGAAAGATATCCGGCGGGATTCTCATGTAATGATGCGAGGCCATCTCGAGAAGGTTTTGAAGCAGTTTGCCGATTTCGATATCCTTCAGGGGTTTATAAAGATGCTGCCCCATGAATTCGGCGACATTTTTTTGAAGCTCCCGAACGTCCGGCTCTTTATCCCAGTAGGTGAATTTCAGGAGTGTCCGGGTGGCTCTCGATTCATCCCGGCGCACGACACTGTCCACCAGATCGACAAAATCCTCCCGGGTCCGGCGGTCAACCGTTCCGGTCATGCCGAAGTCGAGAAGGCAGATGACATTGTCCGGCAGTACGAAAATGTTTCCCGGATGCGGGTCGGCATGAAAAAATCCCAGATCGAATACCTGGCTTAAAACAATGTCCGCACCCCGCCGGGTGATGAGCTCCCGGTCCAGCCCGGCATCGTCCAGCTGGTCTATCCTTGACACCTTGATACCCTCAACCAGCTCTGTTGTCAAAACCCGCTCTGTTGTCGTCTCGCGAAAAACCTTTGGAACATAGATGGTCGAATCGTTTAGAAAATGCCGGGCGATACGCTCCATGCTTGTGGCTTCGATGTTGTAATCAATCTCCTTTTCAAGGGTTCTGGCAAATTCCTCGACAATCTTTACGGGCCGGTGCAGGGCCGCCTCTTCCACGTGGCGCTCCATAAGGGTTGCCAGATGCAGCATGATTTCAAGATCGACATCGATGATTTTTCTGATGCCCGGGCGCTGTACTTTGACCGCCACATCCTCCCCGTCCCGCAGGCGGGCCCGGTACACCTGACCGATGGAAGCGGACGCGATGGGTGTCTGGTCAAAAAACTCAAAAACATCTTCCGGGGGGGCCCCCAGTTCTTCCTCGATGATTTTGCCGACCTGGCTGAACGGATGGGCGGGAACGTTATCCTGAAGTTTGGAAAGCTCCGTTAAAAAATTAAGCGGGACCAGGTCGGGACGTGTGGAAAGGACCTGGCCGAGTTTAATATAGGTGGGCCCGAGTTCTTCCAGTGCCATTCTCACCCGTTCCGCTCTGGAAAATTTTTCGATGCGCTCGCGCCGATTCTTTGAAATCAGCTGAAGGCCCACCTCGATGTAATGCTCTATCTTCAGTACTTCGACAAGGTCCCCGAATCCATACTTGAACAGAACGGACAGAATCTGCCGGTAGCGGTTGAGGTGCCGGTAGGTTCTGCCGATTACACCGATTTTTCGTATGCTCAGCATATTACTGGGATGCTTCAGTCCTTTCGCTGAGGGCTTTCTTCAGTTCTCTGATTTCCTTTTTCAGCCCTTTCAGCTCATCGCCGGTGACAATGTCAGCCTTTTTCAAAAACTCTCTCACTGATTTTTCGACCCTCGCCTCGAGCTTCTTCTGGGTTTCTTCGTACCTGCTCTGAAGTTCTTTCAGAAAGTTTCCGCCTTCTTCCTCTGTCATTTTACCCTTTTTGGCGAGTTCTCTGGCCAGTTCTTCCACCTCGTCTTTGGACTTCAGCGCAAGTCCGATGCCGGTCAGCATGGTCTTTTTAATAATATTCAGCATCAACGCCTCCTTTTTCTGTTGAAAGCCCAACCGCAAATGCGGCCCGGGCGAAAAAAGGTTTCCGGATGGAACCTATTTAATTTTTCCGAGTATAGCACTCGCTATGGTGTTTTTCTGAATCTCTTTGGTCCCCTCATAGATTTCGGTAATCTTGGCATCGCGGAAGAATCGCTCGACTTCGTATTCAGCCATATATCCGTATCCACCCAGCAACTGCACCGCTTCATCGGCCACTTCCACAGCCGTCCGTGCGGCATACATTTTAGCCATGGATGTCAACTTGGGATCGATGCGGCCCTGGTCATAGTTCCAGGCCGCCTTGTAGGTAATGAGCCTCGCGAGTTCGATTTTGGTGGCCATGTCCGCAAGCTTGTGTTGGGTGACCTGAAACTGGGCAATTTTTTTCCCGAACTGCTCTCTCTGTTTGACATATGCCAGTGCGCGGTCATAAGCGCCCTGGGCGATGCCGAGAGCCTGCGCCGCAATCAGAATCCTGCTCTCGTCAAAAAATTCGAGCACCTGATAGAACCCCCTGCCCTCTTCGCCGATAAGATTTGTCAAGGGCACGCGGACATTCTTGAAGACGACCTCGGATGTGGACATCATGTGGATGCCCATCTTGTCCCCGAGGTCCGTGGCGGACACGCCCGGGCGATCGGCCTCCGCAAGAATCATACTGATTCCCCGGTAAGAGGGTTTGCTTTCAGGGTCGCTCTGGCAAAGAACCGTGAAATAGCCTGCGAGTCCGCCGTTGCTTATGAATGTTTTTGTTCCGTTTATGACCCATTCATCCCCGTCCTTTTCGGCGGATGTGTCCATGAATGTAATGTCGGAACCGTGGTTCGGCTCGGTAAACGCGCCGGCGGAAAGCATCTCTCCCTCTGCAACGGGCGGGAGAAATTTTTCTTTGAGCGCATCACTGCCGAATCGTAAAATACATTCAGATGCAAAACAGGATAGAATCAGCGCGCTGCCGATGCCCGAATCCCTGCTGCAGAATTCTTCCGCAACGAGAATATTCTCCAGAATACCCAGGCCCTGCCCGGAATATTTCTCCGGAAAGTGGATGCCGATAAACCCGAGACCCGCGGCTTTTTTCCAAATCTGGGTGGGGTATTCGTGATTCCTGTCCAGTTCAAGAGCAAGTTCTTTGTCAAACTCACCCTTTGCAAAGTCCCTGGCCGCCTTCTGAATTTCTTTTTGCGATTTTGTCAGTTCAAAATCCATTGTGTCATCCTCGCCATGTTTCAGCTGAACAGTAAAATTTTGACGCAAATACTATACAATTCTGGAAACTTAGCACATGAACAGGTCCAATGCAAGGAGTTTGCTCTGTTTCAGACGGTCCGCGCTGTTAAAAAAGTGCTGCCCCCGTCAATATTTTTAAAGCCGCATTCGGTTTAAATTGAGCAGAAGCTATCTCAAAAGCAAATGCCCTGTTCAAGTTTCATTATCTCTTAAAAGATACTTGACGGATCGGTTTAACTGACTTAGTTTTTGCTGAACCCGGAACTCAATATTTATCGGGTGGAAACTGAACCGGAAGCAATGTCGACCATCAAACTGCTTCCAGCCACTTATAAAAAAATGAAAGGTAAAATTCACTATGCCCTACTCAATTGCACTGGCCGGTAAAGGCGGTACGGGAAAGACCACCGTCGCAGGCATGCTCATCAAATACCTGCTGAAAAAGAATAAAACCCCCATTCTCGCGGTAGATGCGGACAGCAATGCCAATCTCAACGAGGTCCTCGGTCTCAAACTGGGGGAAACCCTCGGCGATGCCCGTGAAGACATGAAAAAAGGAAAGGTCCCCGACGGGATGACCAAGGACATTTTTATATCCATGAAAATGGAAGAGGCGGTTTTAGAGTCCGACGGATATGACCTCATCGTCATGGGGCAGCCCGAAGGCCCGGGCTGTTACTGTGCCGCAAACACCCTCCTCACCGGATTTTTGGAAAAACTGACGAACAATTATCCGTATATCGTTATGGATAATGAAGCCGGAATGGAACATATCAGCCGATTGACCACCAAGAACGTTGATCTGTTGATTATCGTCTCAGACACATCGCGCCGCGCGCTCCAGGCCGCCGTTCGGATAAATGAACTCGCAAAAAGCCTTAACATCGGCGTCAAGAAAAGCTGTCTCATCATCAACCAGACAAAAGAGGCGCCATCGGATATGGTCTTCAGCATCATTGACCAAAACGGTCTCGAGCTTGCCGGTACCATACCCGAAGACGACACCGTCTATGAATATGACCTGAGCGGGCGCCCGACCGTTGACATGCCGGAAGCCAACGCCGCCGTTAAAGCCGCGTTTGAAATCTTCGAAAAGATCGTTGAATAATCGCGATTCACAGAGAACCATTATGAAAAAAACAGGCTTTCTGTATGATGAGAGGTACCTGCTTCACGACACCGGCCCCTATCATCCTGAAGTTCCTGAAAGGCTTCGGGCCATATATAAAGGGATAGAAGCGGCAAATCTTCTGCCGAAACTGACGCTGATTCACGCCAGTTATCCGGATTTGAAGTGGATCGAAGCCGTCCATGACAAAAATTACATTCAACGATTTGAAGCGGCCTGCCGTTCAGGAGCTCGAACCTTTGACCACCCGGACAATCAGATGTGCTCCGAAACCTATGACATCGCACTTCTGGTGGTGGGAGGCATACTTGATGCGGTGCGAAGCGTCATGGAGGGCGAAACCGACAACGCCTTCTGTGCTGTTCGGCCGCCGGGACATCACGCAGAACACGACAGGGCCCTTGGGTTCTGTTATTTCAACAACGTGGCCATTGCGGCGAGATACCTTCAAAAAGAATGGGGGATAAAAAAAGTCGGTATCATCGATTTTGACGTTCACCACGGCAACGGCACCCAGCACATCTTCGAACAGGACCCCTCCGTGTTCTACTACTCCATGCATGAGCATCCCTCGTTCGCTTTTCCCGGGACCGGGCGCGTTTTTGAAAAAGGCGCCGGTGCGGGTGCCGGGGTTACCCGAAATTATCCGGTTTTGCCGGGGCAGGGAGATGACGATTACAAGTACATCATGGAATACGACCTCTTCCCGACATTCGACAGGTTTGAGCCGGAAGTGATCCTTGTTTCAGCCGGCTTTGACGCTCACGCAGACGATGATATGTCGGGTCTCTGTCTTTCAACCCAGGGATTTTCGTGGATAATGGAAGGAATCGTAGACCTGGCGGCGCATCACTCGGGCGGGAAGATCATTTCCGTCCTGGAGGGAGGATACTGTCTCAAACGCCTTCCTGAACTGGCAAAGAATCATGTTGAAATTTTGCTGAATGCATAGCACCAATACGACACACATACCGAGAGATACAGGAGGCGATCATGTTTGTCACCAAATCCATGACAAAAAACGTTGTCACCATTGACAAGAATGCCGATATCCATGAAGCCGTTGATATAATGGCCCGACAGGGTTTTCGCCATCTTCCCGTGGTCGAACCGGATAATCGCTTGATCGGAATTGTCACAGACCGCGACATCAGAAGCGCCCTCCCTCCGGGCCGTCTTCCTGACGACCTTGGCGGAGACGACGAGAAAAGACTTTCCGGGATTAAGATAAAAGATATTATGACATCGAATCCGTACACCCTCTCTCTGGTTGATACCATTCAAGATGCCCTTCTTCTTTTTCAGGAAAAACGCGTCGGTGCTTTTCCTGTTGTGGACGGCCAGGGTGCGCTTAAAGGGATCATCTCCGTCCGGGATCTTCTGCGCGCCTTCGTCTCCGTTTTGGGCATCGGAGAACCCGGAACCCTTCTGTGCATTATAGTGGAAGAAAAGATCGGTCAGATGAAAAAAATCGTCGATGCCATTACCGAAGAAAACATCTCCTTCGGGAGCGTTCTCGTGGCGAGACACTGGGAACCGGACAAGCGGGCTGTTTTTCCGTACCTTCTGACGCAAAACATCGGCTCGGTGAAAAGAAAGCTGAAGAACATGGGGTACACGCTTCTTGACCCCATGGACTGGTACATGGATCAGTTATCTAAAAATGAATAGCGTCGAGAACAGACACCCGGATGAGGGAAAAACGACCGGTGCCCCTCACGAGGATCTCTATATCTATTATCTCCGGGGGCGCATGAAACAAAATCACGGGATCGCCGGCTGTAATTTTCTCGGCGCCTGGGAGGAAGATGGGTTTTCCTTTCTTTTTTTTTCAAAACCTTCTCACGAAAAAGTGGATGCCATTCTGCGGTTTCAGCCGCAATTGACACTTCTTGATAAGTATCATATACCTTACAGCGACTGGCACGGCGAGAAGATTGCGCCGTTTAAATCCGGCGGCTTTCTCATATCTCCCCCGTGGGAAAAAACAGATTCAAAAAAACAGGCGCTTCACATTACCCTTGATCCCGGGGTCGTATTTGGGACCGGGATTCATCCAACCACAAAGGATTGTCTCGAAGCGCTTGAAATGGTGTTCGGCGAAAACAGGATAGAATCGGCCATTGACCTTGGAACGGGAACCGGTCTTCTTTCCCTTGCAGCAGCACGGCTCGGCTGCAAACGAACCCTTGCCGTCGATATTAACTTTTTGGCCGCAAGAACCGCCATGAAAAACATTCTGCTCAATGGGATGGAAAACAAAATTCTCGCCGTCCAGGGTCGCGCTGAGGAATTTATTGACTGCCATTCTGATCTTGTGATAGCAAATATTCACTATGATGTTATGAAATATCTGGTAACGTCCAAAGGGTTTCTCAGAAAAAAACGGTTTGTCCTGTCCGGACTTTTTCGCAGCCAGGCAAGGGACGTGGTGTATACATTATCGAGATTCCCTGTACAAATCATTAAAAACTGGGAGGGCGATGGTATCTGGCACACACTGCTGGGAAAGGTGTGCTGATATGCCATTTTATTTCACCCGATAGGATAATGATGAAGATTAAAAGCTGGGGATCGAGAGGCTCCATTCCTGTTTCGGGCAGAGAATATCTCAAGTACGGCGGCGATACCACCTGTATTGAAATCCGGAACGAAAGTGATGATATAATTATCGTTGATGCAGGCACCGGCATCCGAAGACTTGGCAACCGGATGTTGGAAGAAGGCCGCGACACCTTTCATTTTATTTTCACCCATGCCCATTGGGACCACGTGATGGGATTCCCTTTTTTCAAGCCTATCTTTTCGGAAAATGCCGAATTCCGGATGCACATGTGCCCTTTTCACAGCAAATTCGTGGAAACCGTCCTTTCCAAGGTCATGTCTCCACCTTACTTTCCCGTAAAATTCTCTGATATCAAAGCAAAAATATCTTATATCGAGGCCTGTCCCTCAACCTTTGGGATCGGCTCCGTATCCATAACCCCGATCCCCATCAGCCACCCCAACAACGGCAGCGGATACAAATTTGTCGAAAACGGAAAAGTGTTTGTTTTTCTGACCGACAACGAACTCGGTTTCGAACACCCCGGAAGCCTTGGATACAAGAAATATGTGGAATTCTGTTCGGGTGCGGACCTCCTCGTTCATGATGCCGAATACACCCCCGAAGATTATAAAACAACCCTAACCTGGGGGCACTCCGTGTATCCCCAGGTGGTTGATCTCGCCGTTGAAGCCGGCGTCGGGAAACTGGGACTGTTCCATATCAACCAAGACAGGACAGACCAGGACATGGACGGCATCGTTGAGGACTGCAGGCGTCGCATCGCCGAAAAAGGCCACGACCTGGAATGCTTCGCTGTCGGATGTGATACGGAGATGTCGCTATAGTCCGGTCTTTTCTATCCTGTTTCAATTTTTCCCGTTCCAAAAATCAAACCAATGGCAACAGAACAGTAAAAGAATGATCCGAGCAGACCTTTACGAAAAAAGCGTCCATTTAGAGTCGTATGTCTCTCCCGCTGACTGCAGGGCCTGTGGATTTCACAGCCGGGAAGAATTCTTAAAAAAGCTTCGTTCCGGACAACTCAAACCCTCGGATTGCACGATGGCGAGGCTGCGTTTTCTTCCGTTGCTCTGGGCGGCAAAGCCAAATGAAATCCTGCCCGAAGTGGAGGTTTTCCAGCATCCGAGCCCCAGCCCCACAGGGCTCTTTCCCGTCAACAAACCGGAAAAAAACTCACCGATCATCGTTTCCGGAAATTCAAAACTCACCGTCGAGGTTCTCACCGCCGTATTTTCCACGACCCTGAGCCCGTTCTGGTACCTTGTTGCAGACACGAACGGCCATACCGTGGACATGGCCATGGTTTACGAAACGCTGACCGCCGAACGTGTTGTGCAAACACTCGCCCGGGAAGGAGTGGATCACATTGCGCCTGAATCCGAACTTTTCCTTCCGGGTCTGGCTGCATTGATACGCGACGGCCTGGCAGAGCAAAGCGATCGGTCCGTAACCGTCGGTCCCGTATGCGCGGCCGAACTTCCGATCTTTTTTGGTAAGGAAAAATGGAAGGTGGCTTGAAACGGAAGGTTATTTTGATACCCGCTATTAAAACTGCCGTACCGCTGCAATTTCGGAATGATGCCAATATGACAATATCAAAATGAGCATATATTTCATGACTAAATATAACTACACCTTCAGCAACCGCGCCGCGTTTCCGCCGCTGATACGTTCCTTGTCCTCCGCCGCCAGTCCGGCTTTTTCAAGTTCGAGAAAATATCTCGCGGGTGTTAACAATGGGAAGTCACTGCCGAACAGGATTTTTTCCGTGCCGACAGCCTGTTTTGCGACAAGATAAATCTCTGGATCATACAGAAACGGTGACGCAGCAGTATCAAAATACACATTGGAAAAGGTTTCCTTGGCTTCCTTCTTCAGGAGATTGAAGAAAAATATCCCGCCGCCCCAGTGGGCAAGGACGATTTTATTTTCCGGAAACCGCCGGACAAGGGTGTATATCTGCCTCAGGGTGTTGGGCGATTTGCCGGGGTAGATGTGTCCCACCGGTTCGTTGGTGTGAATCAGAACCGGAAGATCCCTTTCGGCGCAGATCTTCATGACGGGTCCCAGCCTGTCGATACACGCCGCATCGATTCCCGACTGGTAAAATGCGAGCTCTCCGACACCCGAAAGCCCTCCGTCAATGCAGCGCAAGGTTTCCTGAACCGCCTCCGCGTTGATCGGATCGAAACAGCAAAAACCGATGAGGCGATCCGGGTATCGTGCCACGGATTCCATAATATAGTCGTTGTGTCTTTTAAATGTTTCGGCAGTCTGCCATGGAAACCCGAAGACAACGGACCTGTCCACACCGTGTGCGTCCATGGATTTGACGATCTCCTCTGCGCCGGCGAGTTTCGACCGGGGTAAATTATAGAGCAGTTTGAAGGCAGGCTCATCTGAAAAGCGTTTTTCCCGGTTATTGCGGATCTCTTTCGGAAAAATGTGGGTATGAAAATCGACGATCATCTTTCCCTCCATAAAATCGCTAATAAAATCGCTTCGCGATTTTATATAATTTGAGTTCGTTTTCCATTTTCACCGCAAAGTCTCAGAGCACGCGAAGAAAAAAATCAATCGCCACAAGAAAAGTTTGGGCTCAAAATGCCCGCATGGCATTTTTTTGTTTTCCGTCCTCTCAACGGAAAACAAAAATATAAATGGCCTTTGCGTTCTCTGCGGCTCTAATGAGCGAAGCGAATGGGCGGTGAATTGTCGTATTAAAACAAACAGTCGTTATAAAAACAAATGTTTCAACGCCTGTTGATGAATGCTCCATATTGTATTATACAGCCGTAATAGTCAACAGCCGGATAGCTTGGGCCGCAACTTCAGGAATATGGATTCATATGTTTTTGATTGCCGGCATTTCTCCAAAGATAAAAATAATCGATCATGCGCCGAGGATCTGCCCTTCCTGCGGATTGGCACAGGCAAGGCTCAAACGGGCGGACAGTTATTTCAACCTGTTTTTTATTCCCGTCTTCAGGGTTAAAAAGGGGGAACCCTTTGTCAGTTGTGACCGCTGCGATAACATCTCGGTTGAATTCCCGAAGGATTACACACCCGAACCCGGCAGGTTGGAAGCCCGTTGCAGGCGTTGCGGAAAAACTCTGGATAAAAATTTTCAATTCTGTCCCTACTGCGGTGATCCGGTTTAAATGAACAGTTATCCATCAAAAATCACGGCCGAGAATACCGAACGCCACGTCGTTTTGGTATCGCCGGAAGTGCCCTGGAATACGGGGAATATCGGGCGAACCTGCCTTGGGGCGGATGCTTTTCTCCACCTCATAAAACCCCTGGGATTCTCTCTGAAAAACAGGGAGCTGAAACGGGCGGGGCTGGATTACTGGCACAGGGTCAAACTCTCTGTCTGGGATGATTTTGCCGGCTTTGAAAAAGCAATGTCACCTCAAGAAGGCGAAATCGCGGTGTTCACGAAAAACGGCGCAAAACCGTTCTGGGACATGCCGGCCCCGGACAGGCTCTTTCTTGTGTTTGGTTCGGAAACAAAGGGACTTTCCGAAGCAATTCTTTCGATGTATAATGACGCTGCATACAATATACCCATTACCGACGAGATCAGATGTCTCAACCTGTCCACCGCGGTCGGGATTGCCCTGTATGAGAGCCTTCGGCGTTCAAAATAAACGATACACCAATTAGAAGGGCGGCCCTCTAAAGACCGCCCTCCCACAGTGCGCTGAGTGTGTATCGCCAATCTACACAGTCCAAAGTTAATACCACACAGTGGCATGTCAAGTGGCAACATTCGCTGTTATCCGGTTTTTAAACGCAAATTTCTAGCGGTACCCTCGATCGTCGTTTAAAAGAACTCTTTTCCGATAAGCCCGAGCGGGTCCTCGATTTCCCGGACTTATGGAATTTATAAATTTTTCGTGTTTTCGCCTTTTCGCGACTTCGTGATAAGCACTTTTATCTGTTCTCCTCCTCAACTTCTCTTTCACCCCACCAGAAATCGTTGTTTTCCACCGGGTCATAATATTTCCACGTTCCGTCAATATAAATCATGGGCGCCATTTTCAATTCGTCGCGGCCGCACCGCATCAGGCGATCAAGGGTCATGGGCCATCCAACGGCAAATCCGTGTTTCTCGATCGCCTGCCGGCTGTACTCCGAGCACGACGGGTGCATAGGGCACACACCGCGCCTGACAGCGGAAAGGTGATCTAAAGGACCCCGGTATATCTCCATAAGGGATGTGTATACACCTGATTTTTTATCGGGTTCTTTTTCCGCAACGCCTGCGTGAGTGCAGGCGAACAACAGGCAGAACAAGAAAGTGCAAAATAGATTTTTTTTAAGTTTCATGAACCCTTTCATACGAAGAAAAAATATCCCCGGCCCCTGATGTAACTAGGTTTCACCGGACAGCTTTTTGACCGCATCAGCAACAACCCGGACCGCCCTGTCGATCTCTTTCGCAGTCGTCATGCGTCCCACGCTGAACCGCACCGTGCCTTTGGCCCACTCCGTCGGCACTGCCATGGCCTCAAGCACGTGGGACACTTCCACTCTGTCCGAATGGCAGGCCGCCCCGGCGGAAGCCGCCACCTCCAGCCCGATCTCCTCCAGAATCCGGTTGGCCTCCAGTCCTTTGAAGGAAAGGTTCAGCGTGTTGGGCAGGCGTTGGTCCGGATGTCCGTTCAGCTTCATCCGGGTCAGTTCCCGACTGAGCCCCTCATGAAGCCGGTCCCGCATCCGCTTCATCTGCTTCAGGTTTTCTTCGAGATCACGCCCGGCAATTTCACACGCCTTTCCCATACCCACGATTTCGAGAACGTTTTCGGTACCGGCCCGCCGTCCCTTTTCCTGTCCCGCGCTTCTCCGTCAACCGGCAGGTACGTGGTTTCGAATCCAAAAGCCCCCAGAAAGCGGCAGACCTCGAGTACCGCCGGGTGCTCCATTTCGCTGGTGATAATGTGATTCCCTTTATCCCGCATTGCACGGGCGATACCCATAATCGCGTGGTTATTGGATTCCGTACCGCCGCTGGTGAACACGATCTCGAGCGGATCGCAGTTGAGCAGTCCCGCCACCTGACGGCGTGCGGCCTCTACGGCTCGCTTGGGGACAATACCATACCAGTGGGAACTGGAGGGATTGCCGAACTCGGTCTCCAGAAACGGCCGCATGGCCTCGATGACCTCGGGGTCGTGCGGTGTGGTGGCGTTGTAATCCAGATAGATGGGATGTGTCATTTTAAACACTTCTCCTTTAAAGCAGCTCTCAACGTATAGATTGCACAACTCTTAAGTCGTAATCAAGCACATTTATCCGGTTTGCGTTGAGACAGTTTTCAACGTACCGGCATAAAAACACCTTTGACACTTCAACACCATTGACCTTTTCTATTCATGTCCCGGAACCGCATTAAAAATATCTATTGGATTTTACCTTTCTGCTTTGATATCTTCCACCGTAAAGTAGATCAATATCATGGAGGTCACCACCCCGGGTGTTTCATGCATCGGGTTTACCGCACCCCCGGGCGCAGCCAAAATGTCGACCAGAGCCATACGATACCTCAAACAAAAAGAGATATTGTTTGAAGTTGTAACTTACGCGCACGAAGAAAAAGGCGCTGAATATGCCGCCAGGGCTGTCGGGTTTCCCGTTGAACGGACCATTAAAACGCTGGTGGTTGATCTGGGGCAGAAAAAATACGCGTTTGTGCTTATGCCCGGAGACAGACAGCTAAATCTCAAGCAGCTTGCAGGTGCCTGCTCCGTTAAAAAAGCCGCCATGGTCGATGCGGAAACAGCCCGACGGTTGACCGGATATCAAGTGGGCGGCATCAGCCCCTTTGGTTCCAGGCAGCCTTTGCCGGTCGCCATGGAGGAGAGCCTGCTGGCCTTTGACCGGGTCCTCATCAATGCCGGCCAGAGGGGAACAATGGTGATGATGTCACCCGGAGACATCGTGAAAGCGCTCGACTGCAAGGTTTCCGGTTTTGCAATAAAAAGGAGAAAAAAATGAAAGAGATAGACGCTCGGGGGTTGGCCTGCCCGGCCCCCGTATTGCTGGCGAAAGAGGCGATTGAGAAAGAGCATCCGAATCTTATCAAAGTTATCGTGGACAACGAAGCTTCCAAACAAAATGTCACCCGCTTTCTTGAATCCCGGAAGTTTGAATCCTTTGCAAAACAAGAGGGAAATGATTTTCATGTTATCGGGAAGCAGGGGGACGGTGTTCGTCCTGAAGAAACACCCGCAACTCCGGAACAGCAGGCCGAACAAAAGAAAATCATGGTCATGATTGCCACGGACCGCATCGGCTACGGAGATGACGAACTCGGTTTGAAGCTCATGGCCAGCTTTATAAACACGCTAAAAGAGATGGGTTCCGAGCTGTGGCGCCTGATCTTTGTGAACAACGGGGTCAAACTCACCGTTGAGGGCTCGGAACTCCTGCCCGTTTTGAAGGAATACGAGAAAAAAGGGCTTCTCATCCTGGTCTGCGGGACCTGCCTGAATCACTTTGGTCTCCTGGATCAAAAACGGGTGGGCGAAACCACCAATATGCTCGACATCGTCACCGCCATGCAGCTCGCGGATAAGGTTATCAATATCTAAATGGATACACCGGCATTAACCCATACGCTGCGGACGATCTCTGAAAAATGCATCAACTGCGAATTGTGCATAAAAGAATGCGCGTTTTTAAGAAAATACGGCAAACCCAAAGAAATCGCGGACGCCTTTGATCCTTTTGAAAAAAAATACCAGACCATGGCGTTCGAATGCAGCCTGTGCGGGCTGTGCGCCGCCGTGTGCCCGGTCAAAATCGATCCCTCCGGCATGTTTCTGGAGATGCGCCGGGAGGCCGTAAGACAGGGAACCGGCGACTTACAGGGGCACGCCGGTATTCTGAAATACGAAAAGCGGGGGACGTCACAACGATACACCTATTACGCCCTCCCGGAAAACTGCAACACCGTCTTCTTTCCCGGCTGCACACTCCCGGGCACCCGGCCGGACAAAACAATCCGGCTGTACGAATACATGAAAACGCAGATCCCGACCCTTGGGATTGTACTGGACTGCTGCACAAAACCCTCTCACGACCTCGGCCGTGAAACCTATTTCAACGCCATGTTCGGAGAGATGAGAGCTTTCCTCGTCAAAAACAACATTCGAAATGTTTATGTTGCCTGCCCCAACTGTTACAAGGTCTTCAGCCGGTATGGAGAAGCGCTCTCCGTTGAAACCGTCTATGAGTTTTTGGCGAAAAACGATCTGCCGTCTAAAAAACAGATACATCAGACCGTATCCATTCAGGACCCGTGCGCCGTCAGATTTAAAAAACAGGTACACGCCGCCGTCAGGGAACTGGTCGCCAGACAGGGCCTGGTCATTGAGGAAATGCCGCACAGCAGGGAAACGACCTTTTGCTGCGGAGAGGGCGGTGCGGTAAATTGCGTGTCACCCGGGTTTGCCCGGTCCTGGGGGAACCGAAGAAAAAAAGAAACCAACGGCGCACGGTTGATCACCTACTGTGCCGGGTGCAACTATTTTCTGGATCGCATCATGCCGACAAGCCACATCCTCGATATTGTATTTGAACCGGACGCCGCACTGGCAGGAAAGGTGCGGGTTTTCAGGTCCCCGTTTACCTATCTGAACCGGATCAAGCTGAAGTACCGGCTGAAAAAAACCGTCAACGCTTTGGTCGCAAGGGAGAGAAAGTTTGTCGTCACCGAGCGGTGAAAAGCCATTCATTTCTTCTTGAAAACGATATCGCCGTAATATGAGACTGCGGATTCGCCGGTGTTGTCGGTATCCGTCATAATTGCAACCCCGGAGATCGCCGATGGATCTTTTCCGAACGCCTTCCGGTAATCCTCCAGAATGTTGCGTTCCTCACTTATCCAGGTGTTGAGCCTGGATTTTCCGCTTTCCACAACGATCATCACCACACGGTCCGTGTATGGGTTGGGGACCATGGCGCCCTTCGGAGCCTTGCTTTCCCAGATGTATGTCAGCGCGCCCACAGGCGGATATTCCCCGTAGAAGAGTTTGATCGCCCCGTATTTTGCCTTTTCCAGGAATGACAACCCGGCCGGGTCGTATTCGAAGGCAATGTAAATCCGGGCGGGATAGTCATCGCCTTCTTTTTTGCTGACATCCCCTGCCGTATAAATCCGCGTCACTTTCCAGCGCCATGCGACAAGGGGATATTCTTTCGGATCGATTCTTATTTTTCGGATAAGACCGGAAGCGGAAGATCTGCTCTCGGCCTTCACGACCACAACACCGTCATCCTTGGCCAGGGAATATGCGGTGTGTTTTTTAATCTTCTTAAAGGTGAGCGGTTCCCAGCCGGAAGGAAGCGCTTCTTCCGGGCTTGCTGCGGAGAACTTTCCGACATCGAGGAATCGGCCGGCATCCGCCTGCAACATCAGGGCGGGAACCCCCATGATCAGGAAAAACAGAACAGATGTCGTCCATTTCCCTGTAATACCATGACGCAATTCTTTTTCCTTTTTTGAAGCGGATATTTTTTCGGAAAACAATTCTGATACGTATAACAGATCATCCGCAAAAAGCCAAAAACATCCGGAAATATTAATGGCTTTATTTTACATCTTCTGTCGGGTATTTCGCGCCCTTCCAGGCAAAGATTCCGCCGGGGAACCGGTAAACGTTCGTGTAGCCCAGTTTTTTTGCCCAGGCTGCGCCGTTGTGGCTGCGGGTGCATTTGACAAAACCGCAGTAAATAACGATCGTTCTGTTTTTATCCGGACCCAGCAGCGAGGCAAAGTCCGCCTCGGTTTTGCCGTCTGTCTCCTTGGTGTCCCAGGTTTTCATGTCCGGGATCGGAAATAGAAACTGTTGCGCGCCCGGCACGTGCTCTTTTTTGTAACTTGCCGCATACGGCATGGTGTCGACGATCAGCATGCTCCGGCCCTCGTCGATCCAGGTTTTAAGCTCCTCCGCCGTAACCACATCATAACCGCCCGACTGCACCTCGCGCACCAGTTTTACCGCCCCCTGTTCCGTTTCCACCTCCTGTTGAAACTTGTTCTTCGCCATTACCGGTGAAGAAAGACCCATAACCAGCAAAATCAAGACGACCGAATGGAAAATCCTTTTAATCCTTCGCATTCACCCAACCTCCTTTGCAAAAAGTGTTAGTAAAACCCTAATTGAGCGTAAACAGAATTGAGACTGAAATATTGCCTCACCGCAAAGACTTTACGGACCGGCAGTAACGCCAAAAATATAAATAAATAATTCCGGCAACCATAACGATATCTCTGTAAAGCGCGGAGCGGAGACCGTGAAAGGCCCGGGCTTCCGGATCTCCCGGCCCGAAACATCCGCAGTCTATGTCAAGTCCCAGCCGGATACCGTAAATCAAGATCACCATGAAAAGGGTTATCATTATTGTGACGGCGGTCAGGCCTCCGCGAATGTCCAGCAGCAGGGCAACGCCCGCGATAACTTCTAAAACGGGAAGGCCGACGGCCGACAATGTGACCCAGCTTTCAGGGATCAATCCAAAAGCCTTGATGACAGCGGCAAAAGCCGACGGGTCCAGCAGCTTGACAGTCCCGGACCCTATAAATGCGACCGCCAGAATGGTTCGGAGCGCCCGGTATAACCGGACGGACAAAAGCGCATCTCTTATCCACAAAATAAAACGGTAACGGTTTTGCCGGACAGCGCCGCCCTTTTCCAAAGCTTTTGTCGGATAATCAGCCATAACGTTCGTTTCATCCAGATGATTCATTTGATAAAATCGCCGCGCGATTTTATTTATATAAAATACAATCGCTTGTAAAATTCTTAATTTCTATCCGATTTCGTGCTTTCATCGACATTTTCAATAGCGCGGCAGAAATTTTCCGGCCGGGCCATAGACCCGTCGGATTGAAAATTTGAATGCGGACGGATTTGAACCATCGATATTAACCATTTGATTTTTCCTGAGAAAAGGAATAGGCTATGGGACCACGTGTGCGATGGTTTTCGCTGTCAAGATTTAGTAAGGAATCCGGGCCCAGTGGATCCGGCTTTTTCAGAACCAAATAAAATATTCCAGATGATAACCCTTCGGCTAAAAACGCTTAACATCAAGGATAAAACCGATGACAGCCTCTAACCCCCCTCGCCTTACGGAAACCGTCAAGGGTTCGGGTTGAGCCTCGAAATTGTCTCCAGGGGACCTGGACAAGGCACTGTGCGGGCTTGAATTCCCGACAGATGAAAATGTAATCGTCGGCCTGGATCGGCCGGATGATGCGGGTGTTTATAAAATATCCGGTGATCTTGCCATGATCCAGACCGTGGATTTCTTTACACCCATTGTGGACGACCCCTATGCGTTCGGCCAGATCGCGGCAGCCAATGCATTGAGCGACATTTACGCCATGGGCGGGGTGCCCAAAACCGCCATGAGCATAGTTGCGTTCCCGGCGAAACAGATGGACATATCCGTTCTCAGGCAGATCATGACGGGCGGCATAGACAAGATGAAGGAGGCGGGCGTCGTACTCCTCGGCGGTCACAGTGTTGAAGACAGCGAATTGAAATACGGCTTTTCCGTGACCGGATTCATTCATCCGGATAAAGTGCTCACCAAGAAAAACCTAAAAATCGGGGATAAGCTGATACTGACCAAACCCCTCGGCACCGGCATCATCAACACCGCCATCAAGGGCAACCTGGCTTCGAAAGAGGTTACGGAATTTGTCACCCGGCTCATGTCGACGCTGAACCGGGATGCCGCCGAGGTGATGAAAAATTACCCGGTTCACGCCTGTACGGACATTACCGGCTTCGGCCTGCTGGGGCATCTTTCGGAAATGGTGAGCGGAGCGGAATGCGGCATCCGGCTCGAATCAAGCAGGATTCCGATCGTACATGAAGCCCTTCAATATGCCGGCATGGGACTTGTACCGGGCGGCGCATACAAAAACCGGGAATTTTTCGCGCCCGGGATCAACATGTCGTTGTCCGTGGATCGAAGCCTTGCCGATATCCTCTACGACCCGCAGACATCCGGCGGTTTGCTGATCTGCGTGAGCAGGGAGAGCGCCGACGACTTGATCGACAATCTGATAAAGGAGGGGATGGACTTCTCCGCGATCATCGGAGATGTCGTATCGGAACCGGCGGGAAAAATCATCATCAGATAGCCTGAACCCGGTGGTCAGGCGAATTCATATTATTCGTTCTAAAAATGAGGCATTAAAAGAAAAAATCGCGGCGGCCGGGTATGAAGCGGCGGCGATTTCAGCCGCAATATCCATGGAGGAACGGGCCGTCAAATTGTACTCTGAAAGCGCAAAAGCCGCTGAAGACCCCGAAGCCGAAGCATTGTTCAACTGGTTGTCAGGCTGGGAACGGGAACACCTCAACGCCCTTCTGGATATCGACAAAGCGTTAAGGGAAAAGATATGGTTCGACAATAAGTTCTGGTCTTTTTAGGCGTTGTTTCAAAACCTCAAATCATGCCCGCCCCGTCAAATGTTCCATTTAGATAACGAAATTAACCCGACGGCTCCGATGCGTACAAAGGAACACCCACTTCTTTTGCATTCAGGATGCTGGGCGCGGCCATGGGCGGTTCCTTCCCGAAAAACGGAGAAATATCCGGATCCTGCCAGGCCGGATATCCCATCAGGATACCCGCAACATTGCCGGCCGCCAGAACGGCCATGCCCTCCCGGGTCCATCGGGTTGCGGATGCGATATGCGGCACGATCACCACGTTGTCGAGATCCCTCAACCCGGGTTTCATCAAGGGTTCGTCTTCAAACACATCCAGGGCTGCCCGAAAGTCCGGATGCAACCGGCAGTGCGCCACAAGAGCGCTCTCGTCAATCACCGGCCCGCGGGCGGTGTTCACCAGGATCGCGTTCTCCTTCATGAGGGCGAGGCGCTCTCTGTTGATGACGTGGCGGGTGGATTCGTTTAGTATGGTGTGGATGCTGACCACGTCTGATGCACGAAGGACCGCTTCCACGCTTTCCGCATAGGTGCATTTTACCGGTTCTTCTCCCCGGGATTCCAGAAATTCCCCATACGCGGCAATGCGGTCCTCCAGCGCTTTGTTCGGGTGCGGGCTGTAATAGATCAAGTTCATCCGATGCCCTTCGACCATCATGCGGGCATAGGCTGCGCCGATTCGGCCCGCGCCGATGACGCCCACGGTCCTGCGATGCAGGCGTTCTCCCAGAAAAAGCGTGGGCGACCACCCTTTGAACCGGCCGCCGCGCATAAATGTGTCAGCCGCCACCACTCTCCGTGCCGCCGCAAAAGTGAGGGCGACGGCCATCTCTGCGGTGGTTTCGGTCAAAACGCCCGGTGTGTTGCCAACCGGAATGCCCTGTTTCGTGGCCGCGACCAGGTCCACGTTGTTGTAGCCGACGGCGTAATTGCTGTACACTCTGCCGCCCGCCACTTTCAGGGCTTCAAAGAGATCGGCACCCCAGTCTTCGGTGAGCTGCCCGATGGCGCCGTCACAGCGATCACCGATGCCGGATTTAATCTCCTCGACGGCCAAGGCGTCCGGTGACGTACACACCGCCACCCGGCAGTCGGCACGCGTTAAAATTTCGAGCCAGCGGTCGCCCGGGAGCGGTTTGGTCACCAACACCCGCCGAATGCCTTCAGGGTTGTGCACAATCCATTCTTTTTCGCCCATCTACTTCTTCAGCCTTGTAAATTTGGACCCCTCCAGGGTCAGATTATACATCAGGCCTTTCTGGCCGAAGACGAACCCGACGATCGGGTCTGTGATGTTCTTCGTGTCGATGGCGCCGCCCGCGCCGACCGTTACAAGAGCGACGGAACCGTCCACGCCGGCCTTCCATCCGGAGCTGTCACGGAATTTCTTCAGGGCGTCCTGCTGAATGAAGACCAAAATCACGGTTTTCTTCTGGGCGCCGAGCTGAAAACCGAAGGAACCTGCAGCGGTATTGTAGTAATCAACCGTCTTTCCGTTGATGCGCAAGGCCCCCTCGCCGTATTCACCGCCAATGCCGAAACCGGCCTTGTAAACACCGGGAAACACGAGCACGCCTTTGGCGGCTTTCAGGAACTCCTTGCCGCCTTTGATTTCTTTATTAAAATTTTCCAATGCGACGTCCACGCTCACATCGATCTCTCTGGCAGAGGCGGCATGGGAATCGGCTGCCTGCAAAAAAGTAAAGCAGATTGCCATCAAAAGGACGATGGAAACGATGGTTAAATTCTGCTTTCGGTTACGTAAAAATGCTGTTTTCAAGTGTTTATCCCCCTTATCGAAAAAGGTTAGCATGGAAGAACAAAATGCGGGAAGAAAGCATAGGCTTGCATAATCGTTTTGAAGCTCACCGTTTCTTTAAAAAAGCGGCCTGTCAATTTATAACGTTTTTTCCATCATCTCCTGAACAATGCGATTCAGCGCTCTTAGGGAAAAGGGTTTTTCAAGGTGAGGCAGATTGCTCTCTTTCAAAAATTTTCTGGCTTCGGGCTCCATATCACCGGTGCAAAAGAGAAATTGGCGATGTATATTTGGATTCGCCGCAACGGCTTTCTGATAAAACTCGATACCGTCCATTACAGGCATATCGGTGTTTGAAATTACCACGTTGAAAAAATCCCTGAAGATTTTATCCAGGCCCTCCTGGCCGTTGGCCGCTGTTTCGATTTGCCCCATCCCCTTGAGCACATCTGACAGCAATTCACGGACGGCTGTTTCGTTCTCGACGATGAGAATTTTTTTATCCCAAATATCGGGCAGCCTCCAGGTATCGCCGGAGACTCTCAAATCTTCGGGAAGACTTTCAAGAAACTTTATGGCTTTTTCCTTGTGCAATTCAATAGTTGCCGCAACATGCTGAAACATGGCGGTTCTTTTCTGAAGCGTATTGATTACATATACAAAAATACTGTTCCACTCCGTGAATTCTGTCTTGACGATGCAATCAACCACGTCTTTTCTTGTTATGCTTTTTTTTGATATCGCCTCATATAAATCTTTAAAGGGAAGCTCCAGTGTCTCCTTGATATCAGAGTCGATGCGTATGGCCGGCAGGGGCGTTTCTTTTGTTTCCTCCAGGAACATCATGGCACTGCCCATGATATGGAAGTGCCAGGCTTCATCATCGCTCATTCTGGAAAGGAAGGCGGAGAACTCCTGGTCTTTGTCCAGTTGATCCGCGGCTTCCATATAGACGTTACTGGCGAGCATTTCCATGCTCCGCAGCCAGTTTATGATTGTTTTCATGGATTCTCTCCTCCGTTGAATTGAATGCGCATAAAACCATAAAGATTGAAGATTGACTGCCGCTTTCTGTAGGCAATCTTCTCACCGTTAAGAGAATTTATTGCAAACTAATAGAAACATTAAGGCGTCATAAAGGGCAGCTTATGTTCAAAAAACATATTTGTCCATTAAATATGAACAATGCCTTAATTTGAACAAAATAAGGGAAGGCAAAAACGGAACAAAGAAAATAACAACGTATTTGATCTGCTCTATGATGAAATGGAATTGGTTAATACCTCAGCAACCACCCAAAATGCATGCAACGTTGATTTCGCCACAAATATATGATAATCCTTCAGAAATTGATTTTGGAGGTATCTGTATGCGTGGTCGCATTTATACCGATCAGAATTGCCCTGAATGCGATGGGAATCTAATACATAATGAACGCCGGCGAGGGTTGTTCTGTGAGAATCCCCCGGATCAACAAAGGGATGATTTCGAAGAAATGGCTATATACCAAGAGCAGTTTTTAAAATCGTTAACTTGACATGGTTATCATCTGATGATAATCTAAAATGCGACTTATGACGGATTTTGAAAATAATGAGCTTCAAACGCTTCTGGATTTAGACGGCCTGGTGTTTTGGCCGAATGCGAAATATTGGGTGAAGTTCAATGCAAAGAGGGTCACCCCGACGGATCAGATTCCGCATGGTGTCAGATATTCTTTGACATTGCATGACAAGAACAATACCCGAATCCTCGGGTTTGACAATGCCCATTCGATAAAGGCCAAAAAGAGGAGTAAGTTTACAGGTCGAATTGTCGAATGGGACCATATCCACAAATTCGAACACGCAACTCACTATGAGTTCAGATCACCCACTCAGCTTTTGACTGATTTCTGGAAAGCTGTGGATCAAATAATAGGAGAAAAGGATTGAAGGTGATGAAATGAAAACTAAAGAAATGAAAGTCGGCATCATGCCGTATGAAAACTTCAAAAAATATACGATAGCCATTGCCGCCGGGAAATATCAACTCAAAAAAAATGAGCCTAAGGTATGGTTTGAATCCATCGAAACCATGAGCCAGGTGCTCAGCACCAAAAATGTTGAACTGCTGAAGATGATCGAAAAAAAGCAACCGCAATCCATAAGCGAGCTGGCGGATCTGTCCGGACGTAAGAAAAGCAATCTGTCCCGAACTCTGAAAACATTCGCCAAATATGGTATTATCGACATCGAGGAAAGAAAGCGGACCAAGGTGCCGATCTCAAAGGCGACATGCTTTAAAATCGAATATGGGAAAGAATATCCGGAATTTGGGGGAATTTGATTTCGTCGCGGTTTAGAAAATAGGTTTCAGCCGCGCCAAAAAAAAGGCCCAAAATTGTTCCGCTGCTTGATGAAGATATTGAAATCTTTAAAGACCAACCAAGAGGGTTGCCTGATCTATATTTTTTTCGGCATGTAAAAGGAATATCTGGGGTTGAAGCAGGTCGGCGTTTTGGGAATAGATACTTCTATAAATGGTGGAAAAAAGCCTCTGCGAATTTAGGGATTGAGGGTGTTGATCTCTATGGTGGAACTAAGCACACAACCGCAACGGCCCTCTCAAAAGTGTTAACACCTGAACAGATTAAAAGGGGAGGGACCGGGCATAATACAAATAAAGCCTTTGAAAGATATTTACAGCCTAACATAGATGAAAGTCTAATGGTAGCAAGAACCGCAACGAAATTGGTTGAAAAGAAAAGTGAGGTTGCGAAGTTTAGAAAACAATGAAATAAAGTTGACAGAAATGGTGCCTGGGACTTCTGCGATGTGCAACATTGGAAGGTGAAGGAAAGATGCCATGAGCGATTGGTTTGAGGACCCTTGGATAAAATTCGCACTTAATATGGGCGAGGATTTTTTTCGGTATCATAATGAAAACTTGCCGGAAGAAGCAGAACATGTGTGGAATGAGAATGAATTTGTATATTTTTGCTATGCATTTACTTTGTATGCTGCGCGATTAAAATTCGAGCGTAAAATGGGTAAAGCATTTAGTGACCGAGAAGCTCAATATAAAGAAAATATCAAAAAAGAGATGGATTACACAGCACAAAACCCAATTGAAGGATTAGATTTGGAAAAAGCGAACTACAGCGTATACAAAAAAAGAGAGCAAGAATATCTGTCTTTGTTGTTTAAAGGTTCGGGCAGTATTCTAAGTACAATTTCTATGTCTCCATTTAAGAAAGCATGCAAACCATTTGTATCCTATTCATGCAAAAGGTATATTTTTCCAGGAAAAGAATTGATTAAAATCGTTCATTCTTGGTTGGTTGAAAAGGGAATAGATTTTGAAAAGAGAATAGATTTTATATAATAAAAACACAACAGAGGCTTTCAAAAGGGCTCGGTTTAAGTCCCAATTAAAATAAAGGTTGGTAAGAGAATAGAATGAAGGAAATTGTCCTATTAATTTTTAGTTTACTTGCCGGTGCTTCTGGATATCTTATAGCAACTTTCTGGATGAATCCAATTCTACGATATTTGAATATACGTCATGAGGTTACATCAGATTTGATTTTTTATGCTAATGTTATGCACGAAAGCAACATTTTAGGAGATGAATTAAAAAAAAGAGCGGATGAGAGACGGGTTTCGAATAGAAAGCATGCATCTGAAATTGCAGCCTGCTATCTCAGGCTCCCGTGGTGGTATAGAAAACTCTTTCTTGAAAAAAGAAAAGAAGATCCTTTAGCGGCATCTATAAGCCTAAGAGGACTTTCAAATTCATCAAATGATACCTATGAGAAACATGTAAACGCATTAAAGAAAGCATTAAATCTCGAATGTTTGTAAAGTAGGATACTTGTGGGATACCAAACAAAAAAGCGAATTTAACATTATGATTCCAAATATTTTTATCAGTTCAACAATTGAGGATTTGCAATATCTTAGAGATGCCATACGGGAAACTATTTTAGAATTGTCATATAATCCTGTGATGAGCGAATATGGAGATATTGGCTATGCGCCAGATTTGTCAGCAGAAGAATCATGCTACAAGACAATTGCTGAGTGTCAATTGGCCATTTTATTTGTTGGAAAAAGATACGGTTCAAAATCTAAAAATCATTTGGGCATTACACATAACGAATACAGAATCGCCAAAGAAACCAAAATTCCAATTATAACTCTTGTCGATCAGGAGGTTAAATCCTTTCAAAGAGTATATGAATCAAATATCGAGAATGGAATTGGGCCAAAATTTCCGGGAATGGACGATCCAAAAGGAACCTTTCATTTAATAAAAGAGGTAGCTGAATCACCGTTTAATAATGGAATATTGACCTATAATTCTGCGAAGGAAGCCAAAAACCAATTAAAGAAACAATTAGCACATATTTTCAGCAATCTATTAGTAACAAAATTCGATCCAGTCAAAACGCAGTTGAAAGATGTTCTTGCTGAGATTAAAACACTAAGGCATGAACTTATAAAAGAAAGTGTTGATGATTCAAAAATGTATATGAAAGCAATTAGG
>JBDRPF010000015.1:0-40408 GCA_043827325.1 Pseudomonadota bacterium
ATGGCGCTGGATCAAGCTGCCAAAGCCGACCTGGCGCTCTACCTCCTCTACGAGATCGGCGGGACGCTGGGAAAAGAGCTGCGCCGGTCGGCCGCCGAAATCTACCGGCTGGAACAGTGGTGATCGTCCTGGCACGTTCAAAACAGGATATCCGTATGCCATGTACTTTTGTGATCCCCTCGATATTGGCAAGCTATCTGTAAGCCAAGCGACCCAATTCAAATAATAATGAAGCTTTATTTAATAATTTTATTATTGAATATTCAATTGGCTATGCTATTAAAAGGGCGGGATTATTATCAGTCTGAATAATCACTGCACAGATTTTGCTCATATTCATTTTTTCTAAAAATTGAAAGGTTTTCATGGCGAATCAATATCTAATGTTAGCCGCCATAAATAAGGAGAAATAAAAATGCCGTTAAGAGAGGAATTTTCAAAAACAGGTGCCTTTCTTTTCAGATGGAGAAGTTATCTTCCGTTACTTATGATTGTAATTGTTCTTTTGGCTATGCCATATTTCCAACATCCCGGTCATAGTGAAAAATTGGATGATATATGGGAAATTTTTTGCATGCTCATATCTTGTTTGGGTATTGGAATTCGTGCATTGACGATAGGATACGCGCCAAAAGGAACATCCGGAACGAATACACGTGGACAGGTTGCGGAATTATTAAATACGACCGGAATGTATTCTATAGTGAGAAATCCGTTGTATCTGGGTAATTTTATTATTTGGTTCGGAATCGCAATGTTTTTTAGGTTATGGTGGGTTAGCCTGATAGTCACGCTTATATTTTGGGTGTACTATGAAAGAATAATATTTGCCGAAGAAGAATATTTAAGAGAAAAATTCGGGGAATCATATTTGATGTGGGCTCAAAAGACACCTGCTTTTATACCTAATATTAGAAATTGGCGACGTTCGGAAGTGACATTTTCCTTTAGAAAGGCTTTGAAAAACGAATACAAAAGTTTTTTTGCAATGATTGTCTCATATTTTATTCTTGAAATATTAGGAGATGTTTTTGCGGAACATAAATTAGAATTGGACAGAATGTGGCTTATCATATTATCAGTCAGCTCAATATTTTTTATGGTCACCATAATAGTTAAGAAAAAGACAAAAATATTGGATGTCGAACGGAGATGAAAATTACGTCTTGAATAAAGGCGAGCAACCCATCAATCCCCCTGACCTCTATTCCAACGGCGCTCCATAGGGGCAGGTGATCTCCATCGTTAAAGATACCTGCTATTAAAACGTAACACATCATGTCCATAAGATTCGTGTGATATCGTTTTTCATGGGGCAAATCCATTTCACATAGTATTTCCACAATCCTGGAAAAGATACCGTTAGAAAAGAAATTCGGCAATTGTCAATTGGTTATTTGTATATATGTAACCGAAATCGGTTGATCTTATATTGTCTGACTGGTAAGTGATCTGTAATTTTTTATGATTTCGGATGGCCATATGAGTTGTGTCTGATTCGTGTAGATTTGCCTTTACGCTTCCGAACGCCATGCGGACGCAAAACAAGCTGCACCAGGAGCATTGCAAGATGATGATCGACTTCAAAAAATGCTTCATTGTGTTTCTTCTTCCGATACTGTCGGGATGCGCCGCCATCGCCCTGACGGGTGTGGGAGTCGGAGCAAGCTACACACTCAGCAATGTCGCTTACAGGTCTTTCAGTTCTCCTGTGGATCGAGTTCATCCCGCCGCAATTGCTGCCTTAAAAAAAATGGACATTGAGGTTATTGATGACAGCGAGTCAGAAGATGGCAGAACCATAACTGCAGCTACAAAGGAACTTGACATCGTAATCAATTTAGAAGAAGTAACGCCACAAACGACGCAGGTCAAAGTTGATGCCAGGAAAAGATTTATTTTGAAGGATAAGGCAACAGCAGCAGAGATCATCAATCAGGTGGGAAAAATCCTGGGAGAGTAACACTCGGCAACAAAAGATAAAGCTTAAAAATTATATGACTATTCAGCATAACATCATTGTGGAATAGAAGCGGTCGCGCTTTTAATCTTTCAGCAGCAACAGACACAGTTTCGGGATTTGAACCTGCCTGCACGGCACCTGGCATACCATACGGGAAGAGCGGTCAATGACAGAAGATCAAATGGTTATATATCTGGCCAATGTCGCCCGGGTTGCCGCAATTGACGGTGAATTCAACCCTTCGGAAGCGAAAACAATCGTGAGCATATGTCTGGAGATCGGGGCGACAGAAGCTGTTTTGCAGAAATCGTTGACGGTTATTTCCGGGGGCGGCTACACGCTCTTTCCGGTGGGTCGATTTTCCGACAAAGTCAGAAATCTCGAAGACATGATCCTGGTGTCGTTGAAGGACGGCGAGCTGGTCGAGTCGGAAAAATCAGCGGTGTTGTCGTTTGCAAAGGCCATAAAGATCGATCCGGACAAATTCGACGAAATGGTGTCGGAATCCAGAGTTCGTGTTCTGCTGCAGAAAACTCCGGTAACCTGTGACATATGCGACAGGAAAACCCCTGCGGATTCAACATTCTGTCCCTATTGCGGCGTTAAGATACAGAGATGATATTCACAGCTGTCTCAAATCGGATATGCGTTCACGGACAGCTTTTCGCTGGATCTCGGATACATGTACGCGTTTAAAAACACGATTACGGAGACCGGAACGGACTTTATCGGCCAGCCGGTAATGATTGAATCGACGCTCAGTGAAAGCAGTATTGATTTTGGGTTGACGTGGCGGTTTTAAAGCGTGAATCGACACCCCGCATGTGATATAATCCTAAATGAGCGCAAACGAAATCGAAAGCGTCTGTTTAGGACTCTAAATAACGGTCAAGATTAAAGGAGAAAAACGATGAACGACAAAAAAGATACTGCGGCGTTTATTTGTGTGAAAGACACGATCGACGGGGCTTATCCGTCCCTGATTCTGGGAATAAACGCGGCAAGGCAGGGGATGGAAACCAAGATCTTTTATTCATTCATGGGCCTGAATATGGTCATGAAAGGCGGTGCGCATAGAGCCAAGTTTATTCCTCCGGGGGTTATGGGGGCCATCCCCGGAATGAGCACGATCGCTACCGGGATGATGAAAAAGAAGATCGACAAAGCCAACATTCCCAGCCTGGAAGAACTCCAGGAAATCGCGCAACTGGAGGGCGTGGAGCTGATCGCGTGCAAAATGACCATAGACATGATGGAAATCGATGAGAGCAAGCTCGTCGACGGCGTCATCGTATGGAACGCCGAAGAATTTTTAGTCTTTGCGAAGGATTGCAAAATCTGCCTTTTCACCTAAAACGGAATACAGGCAAAATCGGCTTAATTGCCGGGGTAAGAATGATTTGAAGATCTTTTTATATTAACGCTTCATGAGCGCCTTGAGTGCACCCTTCAGATCCGCCAATGTATAGGGCTTGGGCAGGGCTCCTTTGAACCCGAAGTCCTGGTATGAGGCCATAATCGGATCACCGGCGTAGCCGCTGGATACGATGGCCCGGACATCCGGATCGATCTTGCGGAGTTTTCCTATGGTCTCCTTTCCCCCCATACCGCCGGGAACCATCAGGTCCAGAATGACCGCTCCGAAGGGTTCTCCCTGATCCATGGCTTTCGCATAGAGCGCGATCGCCTCTTCACCGTTTTCAGCCGTCGAAGCTTCAAATCCCAACGCCTTGAGTGTCTGCATGGCGAGGTCTCTGAGAAATTTTTCGTCGTCCATGAACAATACCCGATTTTTCGTCCGAACGGAATCATCCGGTCCGGGCAGCCGAGCTTCATACGCCTGTTGCACTGAAGCCGGCAGATAAATGTGCATGCTGGTACCTTTACCGGGACTGGATTCCACCCGGATGTCTCCCCTGTGCTTCCGGATTACGGAATGCGCGATGGAAAGCCCCAGGCCCATTCCCTTTTCGATACCTCTGTCTTTTGTGGAAAAGTAGGGATCGAAGATTTTATGAAGATTTTCTTCTTCAATGCCCACTCCGCTATCTGTCACGCTGATCATGACGTATTTCCCCTTTGGAATTTGCAGGTCCTTTTCCGTGTGCGCTTCATCTGCGCGGCAATTTTCGGCGCGAATCCGGATAACCCCGCCGTGGGGCATTGCGTGTTTGGCATTTTCCAGGATATTATACAGTACCTGGCTCATCTGTTCATTATCCGCATCCACCGACCAGATCTCATCTGAAAAGTTGAATTCACATTTCACGTTGGAGCCGCTCAATGCAAGTTCCGCCACATCTTTGAGCAGATGAATTATGTCGATCTTTCTCTTAAAGGGATCTCCACCGGAAGAAAATGTTATGAATTTCTGTGTCAGATCTCTGGCCTTGTGTATGCTTTGTTCGGCCTGTTCCAGGGGACTTGCGGCAGGATCATCCGCTTTAAGTCCCATCTGTGCAAGGTTGATATTTCCCAGAATGATGGTGAGCAGATTGTTGAAATCGTGCGCCAGGCCGCCGGCCATAACACCCAGCGATTCCAGCTTTTGAACTCTCAGAAATTTTTTTTCGAGGCTTCGAAAATCTGTGATGTCTTTGAATATGACAACCGCGCCGACATTTCGCCCCTGGGAGTCCTTGATGGGGGCTCCGCTCTTTACGACAGGTCGTTCCGTCCCGTCACGGGACACCATCAGCATTTGATAGACCGGTTCAGAGCGAAGATCTGCCTGCAGCGCCGCCTGGAGTGTATCCTGAACCGGCTCGCGGGTCTGCTCGTCAATGAGGCAAAAGATTTCGTTTAAATATTTTCCCTCGGTTTTCCGGAATCGCGATCCCGTCAGGTTTTCCGCAACCTTGTTCATGAGGGTGATACGTCCCTGAAGATCTGTTGTAATGACGCCGTCACCGATCGAGCTCAACGTATTCGCCAATTGCTGCCGCTCTTCCGAAACCTTGTCCAGCACCATGAGCGTTTCGATTACGATACTGGCATGATTGATCAAAATCGCCGCCTGGTCACTGATTTCCAGTTCTCCGGTTTCGGCAACAACGGCACCGATGGATCGGTCTTTGCATTTCAGCGGATATACGGACCAGTTTTCAAGACGGTTGTCTCCGATATCAAGCACGACGGGATGGTCTCTGCGCGTCAGAATCCTTCCGGACGACAGTGACTGCTGCAAGGGGGCCTGACTGTCCGGCCGGATACTGATTTTGTCCACGGGTTTCAGGTCCCCAGCTTCCGAGACACAGTACAATTCGTTTTTTTGTTCGTCCAGAAGAAAAGCTGCGGCATTTTTTGCCTCCAGTTCCTGAACGATCGTGTCTGTTATAAGCTTGCAAATGGCGGCAGGATCCTGCGCGATGGCGATTTTTATCCCCACGTGATGCAGGGAACTCATCTGTTCGTTCTGTGTCATCAGCAGCCCGGTCATCTCCTCGAGGTCTTTTTTTTGCCGCTCCACTTCCTGGTGTAACAGCGATATGTTGAGGATGATTCCCGAAAAATGGGCGACGAACTGGTAGACATCTCTTTCTTCAGACGGAACATGATCGACGACCAGAAAACCGGTTACCGTATCACTGTATTTAAAGGGAAAGAAGCTGGGTGCGCCGAAGCCGGACACGAAGGGGCTGTCCGGCGATCCCGGGTCCCAGACCGCCATCCTGCCGGTCAATATGCCCTCGGGCAAATCGGGTGAATCGGCTTCAATGGCCACGCGCTCCCCGGGCGGCAACAGCTTCCCGTCATGTGCTGTTTTGACAAATCTTCCCTGTTTGTCTTTAAACCATGCGGTGTTTCTTCTTTCCGCCAGGCACTCTCTGATTTGATGCGAAACGGTGGCGACGATGGACTCCGGATCCAAAAGGGAAATGGAGGAATAGATGATGTGTTTTAAGGCGGAAAGCTGACCGTATATATGATTGTACTGGTTTAACAGATTCGTTACATTTATATCCTTCGGCAACTCGATTTTTGTCTTTGCGCGTGTTTTCATAAGTTTCGTCGAATATACGAAAATTTACCTTTCAACCGGTTTGAAAAACGGAATCTTTTTCACGGAAATGTTTCCATCTCTCTGGCATGAACCCTTCAGGGGAATAGAAAAATTAAACTAACACAATATTTTCATTTGTTCAATACGGATCGCATGTAACAAGCATATTTTCTTGACATAATATGGTAATATCGGGTAAAAAAAACCAGACCCGCCGTATGTAATGCCTGTGAAACGACCCAAAAATGCACCGGAGGGATTGATGGACCCGAATGACCCCACGGATAGAGACAAAGCGCACCTGAAAGGTCGATCTGTTATGGACCGCCGCACGGGTGACGACAGGCGCGAAACGTACGATCTAAATTATTTTACTACAGGCGGCGTTGAACGCAGAAAGATGTATGAGCGGAGGTCTCGTCGAAAAGATCGCAGAAAAAAGTGGGTGATGGTCGATACAAGCTGCAGCGTACCGGGCGATATCTAATTCGCCGTAAAGGCAGGATGTCCAGCGCGTGAGGTGTTTTATGGAAAGCCATCAGAAAGTTCTTTTGATAGATGTCGGAACCGCATTTTACCGCATCGAGCGATTTGTCATCGGTGAAGATTTTTTCGGTCCTGTCGATCTCGGGCTCTCTCTCGCCGGCCGTTACCGGTCTTTGAACATCGGAACCGGATTGCTGGCAGGATCCATCTTTCCGGGGTCGAACCGGCTGTTCTTCAGCGGATTTTCACCATGCTGGACCGGTTTTTACGTTTCATCCATGGGCGGCGCCGGCCTGGTCTTTGATAATCTCGGCGTTAATATGATTACCATCGTGAACAAGGCACCAACCCCTTCCATTCTGTATCTCAACAGGACCCACGGCGAAGAGATTGAAGTCAAAATATTTCCGGTTCAACTTCAAAAGGTATGGAGTGAAGACCGGATGGGCATCTATTCCTTGATGGACTATACTTTTGAGCGTTTCGGGGAGGATTTCGCAACCGATCCGAGAATCCTTGCCGTGGGTCCGGCGGCGGCGGCGACGGATTTTGGTGCCATTGCTTCCGTCCCCATCTCAAAAGGCAAGCTGAGTTACGTCGATACATGGGCGGGTCGCGGCGGGTTCGGCTCCAAGCTTCTTCAGGAACATGGCATTGCCGCTGTCATTTACGGCGGAACATTTATCGCAGAAGATTTTCGAGACCGGAAAGTAGCAGACCAGTGGTTCATCGACAGATATCAAAAAAAACTCGCCGCAAAGGACCTTGAGGCCACCACCAAATACCGGTTTGATCCCGATTTTGAGACCGGGGGAACCTTTGGCGTAAACTACGCCACCCTGGCCGGGAGCATGCTTTCTTTCAATTACAGAAGCATTTTCATGAAGGAGGAAGAACGCCTGGATATTCACGACAGGTTCATCCTTCAGCATTATCTGAAGCAGTTTAATGAAGAAACCATAAAAACAAAAAAACAGAAAACATGCGGTGAGCCCTGCGTCGCCGTTTGCAAAAAGATGCACGGCAAGTATAAAAAAGATTATGAACCATACCAGGCCATGGGGCCGCTGGCCGGAATTTTTGATCAGCGGGCTGCCGAGAAGTTGAATCACCGTGCGGACATGTATGGATTTGACGCGATCTCCGCGGGCGGTGTTCTTTCGTGGCTGATGGAATGCCTGTATGAAAGATATCTGACGCCGGAGGAACTTGGCGTAAATCAAATTCCGGTATTCTCCCCCGTTGACTTCAACGTGGTTTCGGATTCCATGCACAATGCAGAAATCGGTGTCGGTTTGCTTGATGCCATCATCGAAAAACGGGGTGTCA
The DNA here is from genome assembly GCA_043827325.1 of Pseudomonadota bacterium. GTDB lineage: Bacteria > Desulfobacterota > Desulfobacteria > Desulfobacterales > UBA11574 > JBDRPF01. Next base: position 7,782 of record JBDRPF010000015.1, read on the forward strand.
TCGATCTGGAAAATGGGGCCCGCACATTTGCCCAGCGAATTTCAAAAGACAAGGGCAAGAAAATTCTGAACGCCTTCGTGTATATCCCCTATGCCCGAAAAGGATGGGTGGTTCCCAACCAGTACTGGACACCGGGCGTGCTTTCACCCATGGCGATCATGGGGAAGTACTATATGTACTACGGAAAAGATTTTTTACCGCCCCGTGAACTGGGCCGGAAAAATGCGGATCGATTCCAAAAGGAATTAATTCTGGACAATATCGGTATGTGCCGTTTTCACAGGGGCTGGGCCGAAGAGATGATTCCCGAAATCGTTGAGTCGCTTTTCAAACTCGGGGAGAAATACCTGAAAACGATCACCACCACCGCCAGTCGCATTGAAGCGCGAAACGCTTCGGTTTTCTGGGAATCGGAAAGAAATATCGATTTAATCTATACGTTTTTAAAAAGAAAACAAACCGTCGAGAAAAATACGGATGCCGAACTCGCTGAATGGATCCGGGGTTTTGAAGAGAACAAAACCGAAGCGGCGCTTAATTTCTGGTATGAAATACATAAAGGCATTCATGAGGTGCTGAGAGAATTTTAACCGGATAATAATCAATTGGATCATGAAACCTTTTCATCAGTATGGATGTGAAATCATAGATCGACGATATGCGCAAGGGCTTCATCGATTCTCTCCTCGACCCAATTACACCTCCATACAGAGACCGCCGGTCCGTTTTTTCAGGTATGATTTCATCAAGGGTAACACATCACCGGTTTGTCCGTCAAACCCCGGTGCCGGAGTTTTTTATTCGCCCTTAAAAACCGGGTTCTTTGGGTGCGGATTCTTTGTTGAAATGGGTTGTATTATCCTGTTTAATTACTTAAAATTTAACTTCAGACGCCAGGCCGGACACGGGAAACTGAAAACCGGATCGCACAGATAAAATAGCCGGGAGCATCTGGCGAGGACGTTATGCACTTGAAAGAGACGGACATGTTCACCCATGCCATTGTTCGAAGACCCGGGGAGAATTTCGCCGACGGCATCACCACTTCCAGCCGGGGAAGACCGGTCTACACGTTGCTGATGAAGCAGCACTCGGCATACGTTGAAACGCTGGCGTCACTGGGATTAGAGATCATCATGCTGGATGCTCTGTTGGATTACCCGGATTTACGTGCGTTCAGCGGGTATGAAAAGATCATCGTAAAAAGAGACGAGACCTATGCGTGCAACACACTCCTGATAAACAATTGTCTGATAACACCCAGGGGATTTCCGGACACGCGGAAAAAGCTCGAGGCAACCGGATATGACATTATTGAACTGGATGTGAGCGAGGCACAGAAGATGGACGGGGGGTTGACGTGTATGTCCATCCGACTTTAGAAGCTATCTCGAAAATGCATCTGGCGACCGACAACAGTATTGCGAACCTCTTCATTTTTTTTCAAGATTGTTTGCATGTGGCCGGGTGTTTCAGCGTCAACAGCACCCGAATGCACTTTTTCTTGTCGGGTCATCACCCAGATTCGGCGTGTATACCTGAACCTGGATTCCAGCGAGTAATCGTTCTGAATACCTATGATCGCGTTGGGAAAGTCATCGGGACCGCTGTAGTAATACCGGTTGTCCGGCGGCACCTGGCGGGACACGAACATATTTTCTACATCCAGGCTTTTTTTGAGTATCCCATAATTTTCACCCCATCCAAAGGCTGTTTGAAAAGAAAAAACCAGTACAATAACGGCGATCACCCCTAATATTTTAGTGGAATTTCTGTATACAACAAAAATTCGATATTTTTTACAACCCTCTAACCCATTGTTTTAATAGTTTATGTTCTGTTTCTTCTTAACGATCCCTTATGCATGAGTTTGCACGATGAAGTCGTGGATTATTCATTCCGCGCGGTATTGTAAAAAACTTTCCGACCCCTCAATCATTTAAAATTCTTTACCCGTATCTTTTTTCTTGGTATTTCTTTACAATCACATCCGACCTTGATATTTTTGAGCATTTAATATTTTTGAAGACAGCATTGTTAGACGTGGAGAAAAGACGATGATGGCCGATGCCAAAGTTCTGGTTGTCGATGACATTGCAAGCAACCGCTTCATTCTTGTAACGCACCTGAAGAAGCAGGGGATTCCAACCATTCTCCAGGCTGAGAATGGACGCGAGGCAATTGAAAAGCTAAAAGAAAATCCTATCGATCTTGTGCTGCTCGACGTTATGATGCCTGAACTCAACGGCTACGAAGTCCTGAAATTGATGAAGGCCGATAAAAAGCTTCGAAATGTTCCAGTGATCATGATAACGGCGCTCGATGACATGGAAAGCACGGTTAAATGTATCGAACTGGGCGCAGAAGACTATTTGCCCAAACCGTTTAATGCGGTGCTGCTCAAGGCCAGAATAAGCGCGAGCCTGGAGAAAAAACATCTTAGAGATGTCGAGAGCGAGTACCTTCGACTGTATGATTTTACGACCGGGCTACCCAATCAGGACCTCTTCATGAGACGCCTGGGAGAAGAATTGTGGCGATTGAAGCGGCATCGGTCACTCTTTAGCGTTATGGTGATAAGGCTTCATAATTACAAGAAAATAGTAGACAGTCTGGGACAGGCCGCAGGGCGTGAATTTATCGTTGCCCAGGGGAAAAGGCTCCAACAACTTCAGCTTTCCGATGCCCTGTTGGCGCGTTTGGGACACGAGGAATTCGCCGTACTCCTGAATGACCTTAATCATGCTGCAGACGGCAACGTTATTGCAAAAAAAGTTCATCATAGGCTCGGCGAACCTTTGAAAATCGAGACGCACGACATTTCAGGAAATGTCGATATTGGATTGGCTTTCAGCTCCACAGGTTACGGCGACCCCGGAGATATGCTGCGGGATGCGGGGCTGGCGGCGAACATGGCCAGGCAGAGCGGCGGTTATCAGATATTCGACGAGATCATGCACCAGGACGCCCTGCAACGGCTCGAACTGGAAACCGATTTGAATCTGGCGCTTTCAAAAAGCCAATTCTGTCTGTATTACCAACCGATCATTGCTCTCGCTTCGAGAGCGGTCACAGGATTTGAAGCGCTGATCCGATGGCAGCACCCGGACAAGGGCCTGGTGCCGCCGAACGTGTTCATTGCTTTGGCAGAAGAGACCAGACTCATTGTGCCCATGGGTTCGTGGGTTTTGGAAACAGCATGCCTCAAAGCAGCTGAATGGGAATCACGGCTTGGTGATGGGAAGCGGATCAAGGTCAGTGTCAACGTTTCCGGTCATCAATTGAAGGAAGATACCTTTCTGGACACGCTGAAGAATGCCCTTGAAAAAGCCCGGATAAACGGTTCACTGCTTAAACTCGAACTGACCGAAAGTGCGCTGATAGATGACCCTGACCGCGTTGACAACATACTGACAGAGGTTCGGAAACTGGGTGTCCAAACAGCACTGGATGACTTTGGTACCGGCTATTGCTCCCTGAGCTATCTCCATCGTTTTCCCATTGATACCCTGAAAATCGATCAGTCATTTGTGAGGGATATTGAAAACAAACATAAAAATCACAAGATCGTACAAAGCACCATCGATCTCGCTCACAACCTGGGAATGGATGTCGTGGCGGAAGGCGTCGAAACCGAAGAAGAAGCGAAAGCCGTTTTCGGAATGAACTGTGAATATGCCCAGGGTATGCTTTTCAATATGCCGCTTGAAGCTGAAAAAGCAACCGATCTACTATTCAATAGACAAATCTTATAAAGTCAAATCTGATAGTGAACGGACAAAAATGTTGGCTTTCGCAACGCTTTTGTATAATATCGACCTTTCCACAATCCATCGTCTGCCGGGCGCGGTTAATGCCCGATTATGGAAAACAAAACATATTAACAAGATATCCCCGCTTACTGCATCCATAACCGCTCAGGAGAAATATTGGCACCTTTTTTGCTTAATTGAGAGGAAACGGCAAAAAGTGCTCGCCGGTTAAAAAAAAGTAAAAATCTTCTCGAGCGCCAATCCGATGTATATAAAAATCTTGATCGTCGAATTGGATATGGAAAGGGATGGAAAAGCAAAATAAAATTAAAGCTCTGGCAGCGCAAAGGCTTGTGTCTTATGGAAATGAAAATCCAATGGCCTCCGATACGGCGGAAGGGATTGCAAAATGGTGTGTCAAAATGCCTGTAGAGGCGGTTTTGCCGGCGCTGGAATCACTGGTTGAATTCGGGGTTTGGGAAAAACTGCTGCGGGATGACCGTATACTATATCGTCCCGCCCGTTTTGCCGACGCAAAGAAGAGACAATAGGCCCAAGAGAAAGAACGGTTTCCACGGGCATGAACTAAATGGGAGTCAATAACTGCGAGGCCGGGATCTCGCACAATAAAGAGAGAAAATGGCAATCTTCACCAAAACGCGTAAATCGGATACAGACAACACCAACACGACAATTGTTTCATACGGCACAACGGTGACGGGTGAAATTCATGGCGACTGCAGGTTACATGTCGATGGGGATCTGTCGGGCATGGTCACGTCCAAAAGCGTTGTTTCCGTGGGAAAAACCGGATACATCATTGGCGACGTCGTCTCGGAAAAGCTTGTCATATACGGTCGTTTTTCAGGGACCGCCTATTGTGAAGAGATCGAAATTAAGACCGGCGGAGAAGTGATCGGACAGATCACCTCAAGCATCCTGGTGATAGAGCGGGGCGGTTTTTTAGAGGGAGAGAGCAAGCGGAAAACATCCGCGGAACATCCGGTTCGCCGCCCCGGAGACGACGGTTTTGTCGTCTCAGTGAAGCGGAAAATCAAAGCGGCATAGAAGCGGCCTCCCCCTGTTTTGCCCTGCGGTCCCGTTTTGTCGGGATCGCGAGTCGACTCAACACGCATGTCGGCCTCCTTTTTCTTTAAACAACCCCAGCCTGCCAAATCTCTTTGCATGTTGACACGGTGACGTATTTTCATATATCCTTGCCACTCATCGGGTTGATCACGTCATAGAAAGTCCGGACTTTAGTTGCTCCCGAAAACCGGGTTTTTTGAACCTGTATTTTTTACTCCGATTTTTCGAAAGTCTTGCCGGCAAAATAACAGCGCATAAAATGATAAAGGATTTGAAAATTCTGATTGCGGACGATGACCCGGGACTTCGGGACGTTATGCGGCGCATGCTTGAAAAGCACGGGTTTGCAGTGGTGGCCTGCAATGACGGCGTTGAGGCCAAAAAGGCGGTTGATGAAAAACATGTGGACCTGATCATTTCCGATTTAAAGATGCCGAAAATGGATGGCCTGCAGCTTCTCAAAGCGATCAGAGAAGAGGGCAGGGACATTCCTTTCATTCTGATAACCGGTTATGGCAGCATCGACAGCACCATGGAGGCGATCAAACTCGGGACGGTTGAATACCTGACAAAACCGTTTGACCCGGAGGAGATCGTTGTCGTCATTCACAAGGCGTTGAACATCGGCCAGGTCAAAAACGAGTTGTACAGACTTCAAAAGGAGGTCCAATCAAAATACAGCGTTGAGAACATGATCGGTCAGAGCCCTTCCATGCTGGAAGCCTATCGAAACATCCACAATGCCGGATGGAGTTCATCCAATGTGTTGATAACGGGAGAAACCGGGACCGGGAAAGAGCTGGCGGCAAGAGCAATTCACTACAACGGCATCAATAGACAGGGACCGTTTATCTCCATGAACTGTTCCTCCTTTTCGGAAGGAACCCGGGAAAGCGAGCTGTTCGGTCATGCAAAAGGCGCTTTTACAGGTGCCCACAGGGACCACAAGGGGAGATTCGAACTGGCCGATCAGGGCACCATGTTTTTGGATGAGGTAGGTGACATTCCCTTGAGTACCCAGGTTAAACTGCTCAGAGTGCTCCAGGAAAAACAATTCGAGCGAGTCGGCGGTCAGGAAACCTTACATTCGAATTTCAGGCTGATCGCCGCGACTAACAGGGATTTGAGGGATTTGGCGGCAGGTGGAGCGTTTCGCGAGGATCTCTATTATCGGGTGAGCGTCATTAATATATCCATGCCGTCCCTCAGGAATCATCCGGAAGATATCCCCCTTCTCATAAAACATTTTCTCGACCACTATAAGCGGATCAGCAACAAGGACGTCAAGACCCTTTCCGTGGAGGCCATGAAATCAATGCAAAACTATTCCTGGCCCGGCAATGTGAGGCAGCTTGAGAATGCCATTGAGAGTGCGGTCGCCATGTGCGAGAGGGACATGATCCGGGTCAGGGATTTGCCGCTGGAACTGAACGATCTTCTTTCGGAAAGTATTCACGATTCACACGATGGCTGCGGAACGCTTCCCGAGGTCGTGTCAAAGGTCGAGAAGCGGATGATTCAAAATGCACTGAATCAAAACGACTGGATAAAGTCACGAACCGCAAAGACACTGGGCGTCAGTGAACGGGTTCTGTCGTACAAGATGAAGAAGTACCGTATTTAGAAATAGATCACAAGGCTGACAAAAATGTAGGATTTCTACAACTTTGTCGTGCCCCGACGCCGCTTCCCTCCCGACCGGGCTCCCTGACATTATACTTCCGGAAATAAAACCCATAAGTATTTCAATTGGATATACATTTTTTGATTTTAGCATCGGACAACCGGATAAGATTGGCATCGTTTTTGCTCTGAATTACTGAAGAATATGAAAGTATGGAACTTTTTTTGCTTTTGTGCTAAAAACAATCAGACGAGAACGGGTGGATCAACCGCAATTTTTGTATTTTGGGGAGAATGCCGATGAATCCCATTAAAATGAAAAGAATTTTTGTTGCCGGGATCTCAGCTGCCACACCACCGGGTATGGCAAACCGGGCGGTTTCGTATCCGATACGGAAACCCCGGATCTGAAGGACGCGGGCTGCGAAGTCTGCCACGGCCCCGGGAGTCTTCACGTGCAGAGTAAAGCCGCGAAAGATATCGTCGCCAAACTTTCGGAAAGTCAATGCAGGGCCTGCCATAACTCGGAGCGTGCGGCGGCATTCAATTTCAAACCGATGATCTTCGGCGGGGCACATTGAAATCTGGAGGGAGATAATGAATCTGGTGAAGTTCTACAGAGAACATCTCTGGTTCCAAATCATGCTTATTTTATCCTTTGCCATGATCGTGGTCGTTGCACTGATGATCGTGATGAACATAAGGAATCAGAACCGTGTTTTCATGGATCAGGTCAGGGGACAGGCCGAGAAAATGGCCGAAATCGTGGAAGGCGCCATGGACGACGCCCTGGCTGCCGGGAATAACGATTCGGTCAGGGCACAGTTTAGCCGGCTTAAGGAGAAAATGTGGGATGTCGATATTTTTGTCTATGATTTTAACGGAGCCATTTCATTTGCAACCGACGTTCAAATGGTTGGAAAGGGGCTTGATACGCTGGTCAGAAACACGAGCGCCCTGACAGCAAGCAGCAATATGATAAACAGCGGCATCGATTCCGGGGAAGTCTTCGAAGAAAAAATAGACGGAAAGCTCTATGTGAATATATTTCGTCCCGTTCTGAACGAAAACCGCTGTTATCACTGCCACGGAAGATCCAGAAACGTTCTGGGCGGAATCATGATCCGGACCCTGGTTGAGAGTGAACTTTACGCTATCCGAAGTTCACGCAACAAAAGCATTCTGATAGGATTTATCGGCATTTTTGCGCTTATGATTCTGATTTATGTTCTGTTTCACCGGATGATAACGCGTCCACTGAACCGGCTTCTGGATATCACCGGTGAAATCGGAAAAGGAAATCTTAATGCGAGAGTCAAAGTGGCAGGCCGTGACGAGGTCAGCCATGTCTGCAACCGGATGAACGACCTGGGTGAAAACCTCGGTATGATGTTCCGGGAAATTAAAATCGGCAGCGAGAAATTGTCCGGTTCATCCGCTGAGCTTTCAAATATCTCACATCAGATGTCATCCGGTTCCGAGCAAACTTCTTTGCAGTCGAATGTCGTTGCTTCGGCAACCGAGGAAATGTCCGCCAGCATTAATGCCATAGCGTCCGCTGCTGAAGAGATGAGCGTCAATATCCAGAGTGTCTCATCCACTGCAGAGCAGATGTCACAGAATATGAACGCGGTAGCCGCTGCCGTTGAAGAAATGTCTGCGACAATCAAAAATGTTGCCGTGAGCGCACAAGAGGGTTCCGACATTGCCGAACAGGCAACGGAGATGTCTGCCGCCGCCACGGACACCATGTCTATACTTGGCGGTGCCGCAAAAGAGATCGGCGAGGTCACGGAAGTGATCAAGCAGATTGCGGAACAGACAAACCTGCTGGCGCTCAACGCCACCATTGAAGCCGCTTCGGCAGGAGACGCCGGCAAGGGCTTTGCAGTTGTGGCAAATGAGATTAAGGAGCTTGCGAATCAGAGCGCCCGGTCGGCGGAAGATATTTCCCGGAGAATCCAGGGTATCCAGACAAAGACGGAAGAAGCCGTCAGATCCATTGTCGGTATATCGGATATCATTAAAAACATGAGCGAAGCTTCAGAAGTGATCACACAATCGGTTGAACAGCAGACAATTTCTGCCAGCGAGATATCCGGCAACGTGCAGCAAGCCAACACCGGTACAAACAACATCGCGGTTTCCATTTCCGAAATCGCCAAGGGTGCTAACGATATGGCCAAAAGCGCCGCAGAGGCCGCAAAAGGCATAAACGAGGTGTCGGCCAATATTCAGGGTGTCAGTCAGGCCGCCGGCGATTCGAGCGCCGGCGCGAATCAGGTCGATGCTTCAGCGACAGCAATCGAAAAGATCGCCAAACAGATTCAAGAGATGGTTGGAAAGTTCAAGGTATAAGAGGGTATCCTAAAACATTTCATTCGTTGAATTGGAAATGCGGACTGCATGACCCTGACGGATGACACGTAGAAAAGGGAGCACGGACACGTTATGTTAAAAAGTATGAAAGCAAAACTCATGGTTCCGATATCCGCTCTGATAGTTGTGCTGCTGATCGGTTTTGTCGTGACAAACCATTTGGACCGAAAGGACGGCATCCTGAAATACACGTCATCTGTTTTCGAAGTCTATCTCAAAATCCTGGATGCGTTTGTTAAGGAAACCGCAAGCGGTTCCCTGATGAAAGAATCGCTTGCCTTTAAGAAAAAGAATAACTTTGACTTTTCAATTTATGAACCCCGGGGTTCCGGTTTTACGATTCTGGCGTCGACCGGCGCAACGGGCATTCCTGCCGAACACTATGAGATTGTCAGAAGCGTGCTTCAGACCGGTCGAACCGAAACCCTGAGGATGAGTCAAAACAGCAGAGAAATGCTGACGTTTTTTGCACAGGTAAAGGACCCCGGGGGAAAGAGTATCGGGGCTGCCGCAATTCCCTTTGATATCAGTGAGGATTCCGCATATGCCCGGAAGTCGCTTTTTATGAATATCGGATTCGGGGTGGTTGTCATCTTTGTTTTTACGGGTGTTTTTTACTATATTGTTGACCGGTCGGTCAATCTGCCGATCAGAAATGTATATCGCACGGTAAGAAAAATGGTGCTGGAAGGAGACCTGACGAAGCGTGTTCCCATGAAAGGACGAAATTGTGCGGAAATGCGAAACTGCAAGCATTCGGATTGTCCCGCTCACGGAAAGGTCACCAGTTGCTGGCAAGAGATCGGGTCCAATGCGCCGGGCGAGATCCAATGCCGGTGTCTTACCACCCGTGAGTTTAAATCTTGCGTTCAGTGCCCGGTAGGACAGAGTGCGCTTCAGGATGAAACGGACAAGATGGCCGCGTGGATCAATACGCTTGCAACGAGTGTCTTGAGGATTGTCAGGGATATCTTTATGCACAGCGAGACGTTGAGCAAATCGTCTGCTGATCTTTCAGAGCTTGCCGGACAAATGTCTTCGGGCTCCGAACAAACCTCCAACCAGTCCAACATGGTTGCCTCGGCGACCGAGGAGATGTCCGTCAGCATTAATGCCATCGCGTCTGCGGCAGAAGAAATGAGCGTGAACATCCAAAGTGTTTCCTCCACAGCGGAGCAGATGTCTCAAAATATGAATGCGGTAGCCACGGCAATCGAGGAGATGTCCACATCGATCAACGATGTTTCCGGAAGCGCCAAGGAGGGTTCCGACATTGCCGAAAAGGCGACGGAGATGTCTCATTCGGCGACCAGCACGATGAATATCCTGGGAAAAGCTGCCAAGGAAATCGGCGAGGTCACGGATGTGATCAAGCGGATTGCGGGGCAGACGAATCTGCTGGCCCTCAACGCAACCATAGAAGCTGCCTCGGCGGGTGAGGCCGGAAAAGGATTTGCCGTTGTGGCCAATGAGATCAAAGAACTCGCGAATCAGAGCGCGCGTGCCGCGGAAGATATTGCCCGGCGAATCGATGGTGTCCAGGTCAACACGGCGGAAGCGGTTGACGTCATTGCGAGTATATCGGATATCATTAAAAAAATAAACGAATCGTCCATGATCATAACAAAATCGGTTGAACAGCAAACCCTTTCGGCAAATGAAATATCCGGAAACGTTCAGCAGGCCAATTCCGGAACAAACAATATCGCCTCCGCCATCGCTGAAATTGCCAACGGCGCCAACCATATGGCCAAAAGTGCCGCAGAGGCCGCAAAGGGCGTAAACGAGGTGTCGTCAAATATCCAGGGTGTGAGCGAGGCGGCTAAATATTCAAGTGCCGGCGCCCAGCAGGTTGATGTTTCGGCCGCTGATCTGGCCAAAATGGCCGGAGAGATTCAGAAAATGGTGGGCAAGTTCAAGGTGAAAAGCGCATAGCGCCGGGCGCATAGTGCACAGCGCAAAGCGCGGTGTCGAGCAACGTTTTTATTTCCCGGAGGATTTGGTGTAGAGCAGCGTTCCCTTGTAGCTAACGGGTTCGAACCTTTTCGTGATGCCATACAGGTTCTCCGACGACCCCAAAATGAAAAAGCCGCCATCGGAAAGGATCTCGCAGAACTGGTCAACCAAACGTTTTTTTGTGTCGATATCAAAGTAAATCAAAACATTACGGCACAGTATAGCGTCAAACCCGCCCAGCATGGTGAAGGGCTTTGCAAGATTGATCTGCCTGAATTCGACCATGCTCCGTATCGAGCTTTCGACCACCCATCGCCCCCCGATCTTTTTAAAGTAGGTTGCCATGCGATCCGGTGACAGTCCGCGCTGAACCTCCATCTCAGTGTATTCCCCGGCCACGGCCTTTTTCAGGGTTTCGCTTGAAATATCGGTCGCAATCAATCGGAAATCGTTCTGTGATATCCCCCGGGGCCTGTTGGCCGAGGCGTATTCATGAATCAGCATTGCAAGGCTGTATGGTTCCTGGCCTGTTGATGCTCCGGCGGACCAGACGGAAACCTTCGGCCCTTTCCGGACACTGTCGCGCGCCTTCCTGTCAAGAATCATCGCTCCCAGCCCGGGAAGAATGTATTTTTCAAAGGCGATAAAAGGGTGATTGTCCCGAAAAAAAGAGGTCTCGTTGGTTGTAATGGCGTTGATGATCTGTTCCCGCATGTTCAGCAAGGGGTTTTGCTTGAGCATTTGATAAAATTCGCCAAAGCTCTTGCAGCCTGCGGCTGCGACGATCGGTTCCAAACGCTGCTGAATCAGGTATGATTTGTCTTCGTTAAGGGTGATTCCGCACAGGCTGTGGATATAACGGCGGAGGAGATCAAATTCCGGCAGGGTGAGTTTCATGAGTTACTCCCGCACCGGTTTACCCATCATGGCCGTTATCTGAGTCGGAATCTTGTCGAGAGGCAGCACCTTGTCCACGTTGCCCGAGGCCTTTGCACTGCCGGGCATTCCCCATACCACGCTCGTTTCTTCATTTTGCGCAATGATATAGGCGCCGGTTCGTTTAAGAACTCTTGCACCCTCTGTACCGTCAACACCCATGCCGGTGAGGATTACCGCAATTGAATGGTTGCCGTACACCGTTGCGCCGGAACTGAACAGGATGTCGACAGAAGGCTTGCACCCTTTTTCCGGTGGCTGATCATTGATAATCGTCCGGATGGATTGCCGCTTTTTCATCAGCACCATGTGCCGGCCCCCAGGAGCGATGTATACATACTTATCCCGTACAATATCGTTGTTTTCTCCCTCTATCACGGTGTGACGGCATTTGGAATTCAGGCTTTTGGCAAGTGACTGTGTAAAGGTGGGCGGCATGTGTTGAACGATGAATATGGGCACGTCCACTTTTTCACAAATCGACGGCAGTATTTCTGCCAGCGCCTTGGGGCCCCCCGTGGAAACGCCGATGAGTATCGCTCGAATTTTCGAGAAAAACGCTGTTTCAGGGCTGATTTGGGGTGCAGGTGCTGTAACGATCCGCGGCTCTGCACGACCTGGATAGATGCTCCGGGTCGTGAAATTGCGGATTTTCGCTACAAGCTGATTCCTTAAAATCGCAATGCTCTCTTTCAGAGTTTTGCCTTCGGGTTTTGGAATAAAATCAAACGCACCTATCTCCAGCGCCTTCACGGTTATGTCCGCCCCCTCCTGGGTATGGGAACTGAGCATTATCACACCGATCGGTCTTGAACGGAGATCGGATGCATTGATTCGCTGAATGGTCTTGAGCGTCTCCAGCCCGCCCATTCCCGGCATCTCTATGTCCAGGGTGACGAGGTCCGGAGGATTTGATCGGATGAATTCGATTGCTTTTTCTCCGTTCCAGACCGAACCGACGACGTGAATATCCGTCTCGCCGGACAGGCACTCCTCGACGGCGCTGCGAAATATTCTGGAGTCATCAACGATGAGAAGTTTTGTCTTCATGATCTCTATCGGGCGGTGATGACATTCAAGAGGTGGTGAGAGTTCAATATGACCAACAGTTCATCTTCCAGCCTGCATACTCCCTTCCCGATATCGACGTTTCTGCGTTCGACGCCGTCCGTAACCTCCTGATCCCTTTTGCGGCGGTTTTCAATTTTCTTCTCTTCAACCGACACGATGTCATCGATGCTGTCTACAAGAACACCGAAAGATTCTCCCACCGCGGGTTTGAACAGGACAATACGACTCGATTTATCCACTTCTTTGCTTTCAAAACCCAGAATGAGCCTCAAATCGAGAAGCAGATAAAGTTTCCCCCGGATGTTAACGTACCCCTTGGCCTCCCTGGGCGCATGGAAAATCGGAGTGATATTGATTTCCCGGTTGATCTCTTTCACATCCAGTATGTTGACCCCGTAAAGCCGTCCGTGTATCCGGAACGTACAGAACTGGCGTTTTCGGGACGCAACCGCTTCGTTTTTCATGGCAACCCGCATCGGACCCACCTATTCGTTTTTTCCCGGCGCCAAGAGCTCTGCCACCGCCGTAAGAAACCGTTCCCTGTCAATCTTGATTTCATAGCGGTCGAAACCGCATTCCCTGGCCCTTTCACGGTCTTTATCGGAATCCAGAGCCGTCAGCGCCAGGGTGGGAATGTCCTGTTGATGGGCACTCTGGCGGACGTGTTTCACAAAATCCCAACCGTTCATCTCCGGCATCTCGAGATCGGATACGATCAAATCAAATTCCATTTCATCCATTCGATCCAGACCCACGCGCCCGTTTTCCGCCGTAACGACCCGGTAGCCGTCCGCCTCCAGGTACCCTTTTACCAGATGTCTGAGGAATGAGATGTCTTCAAGGAGAAGAATATTTTTGGCGGATTCGGAAGGGGGCCCGGTCGTGCCGAACAGATTCATGCGCCGGTCGGCAAACCATTCCGGCTCGATTCTTTCGACCAGCCGGTAAATATCAACGAACAGGGTCATGGATCCGCGTATGATGTCCGTACCCAGCAGACCGTCTTCCGGGTAGCTGTCAACATCCAGTTCAACGGCGGTCTCTTCGATATCGATCAGGTCGGATATCAGAATTCCGACAGAACGTTTTATGTGTCTGGGAAGAATAAGGTACATCTCTTCCCGTTCGACAACCGGCGTGACCTTCAGCGCCTTGTCCAGCCGGAGCACCAGGGTCGATGTGTTGTCAATGGTGATGTATTCCTTGTCGCCGACCTGCTCGATATCGGACATGGAAATCGGTTCGATTCGGCGTATCAATGGCAGCGCCATGGCGAACTGCTCTTTTTCGCCGGACGTGAACAAAAGTACAGTCTGCAATTCATCGTCCCTGAGGCCCCTGGCCGTCTCTTCCGCTGCCGTGTCCATGTCCAGTATTATCCCGGTATGCCTGGCAATGCCCTCCACATCCAGGATTAAAGCACCTTTGCCGTTTCCCATGATGGTAGCACCGGAGTAGATCCCAAGGGATTTCACCGCCCAGTGCATGGGCTTGACCACGATTTCCTCTGTCCCCAGTATCTGATCGACAATCATTCCATAGCGGCTGTTTCCGGCTTTGAGAACCACAAAGCTCATGGAATCGGATTTGCCCGCGCGGGTTCGGTTTTTGTCATCGATGCCGGTTTTTGATGCGACCTCGTTCTCTCTCTGGTATTTTTCAGCGATCGCGGATCTGGTTTTTCTGCTGAATCGTTCGGGTCTTTCCAGCACCTCTGACAATCGAACAAGGGGTAGAAGCCGATCACGCAGGCGGTAAACCTCCTGATCGTGCGCGCATTCTATCTTTGTCCGCACGTCTGAATCATACAGGCACACCAGTTCCACCAGGCTGACCTGCGGAATGGCGTACAGGTTATTGCCTGATGTGACGAGAAGGGAAGGGATGATGGCCAGGGTGAGCGGCAGCCTGAGAAGGATCCGGGTCCCTTCACCGACCGTGGATTCGAGATCAAACGAGCCGCCCAGCTTCTCAATGCCGGTCTTGACTACGTCCATTCCAACGCCCCGCCCGGAAACATCGCTGGCCTGCTCTGCCGTGCTGAAGCCGGGAAGAAAGATAAGGTACAGGATTTCTTTATCGCTCAACTGCTCCAGTTCGGACTCGGTCTTCAACCCCTTCTCTAAAACCTTTTTACGAATGAGCTCCGGATCGATTCCCCTCCCGTCATCCCGGATTTCGACGCTGACGCGCCCGGCTTCATGGTAGGCGGCAAGCGTTATCTGTCCGGTTTTCGGTTTTCCGGCCCGCACCCGCTCTCCCGGTGTTTCGATACCGTGGCCGCAGCAGTTTCGAATGATATGGGTCAGCGGGTCTGTCAGAGATTCCAGAATCGTTTTGTCCAATTCGGCTTCGCTGCCGGTGATGGAAATCTGAATCTGCTTGCCGAGATTTTTTCCAAGCTCGCGGACGATGCGGGGGAACTTTCCGATGATCTTGCCGATCGGCTGCATCCGTGTCGCGATGATGGTCTCCTGAAGTTCCGAGGTTACCAGATCGAGTCGATGCGCGATGGACCGGGAAACCGCATTCGATTCGTCCACGGAGAGCAGGTGCTGGTTGCGCACCAGGACCAGTTCGCCTGCCTGCACCATTAATTTGTCGAGAAGGTCCACGTGGATGCGAACCGTGCTCCCAAAATCGACACAGGTTTTATCCGCGGCGTATATTTTTTTGCCGGGGTCTGTTTCGACTTCAGCGGGCAGTGGCTTAAGGGGGTGGCCCGGATCGGGCCCCATCTCAAGCAATCTGTTCAACTGGTCATGGACGTGTGTTATGTCCACCGCATTGCACTGCTCGATATCTTCCAGCATGGTCGTGAGAAGATCGACGCCCGCCAGAAGGGCATCGATATATTCGGATTCGGGTCGAATCTCACCGGAACGCATCCTGGAAAGCAGTGTTTCCATGACATGTGACAGGCGGGTCATCGTGGCGAGGCCTAAAAAACCGGCCGCGCCCTTGACCGAGTGAATGGCTCGAAACACTTTGTCCAGAAGCGCGCGATCCGGAGCGTCTTTTTGTTTTTCAAGACTCAGGAAGTCGTCCTCAACCGCATCGAGATGCTCCTTTGCTTCCGCAATAAAACACTCGACCATCTCCGGGTCATTGATCAACTGGCTGTCAATCGTTTCATCGACTTCGCTCATAACTCAAAATCCCTTTTCCATACACCAAAATCTAATCTTCATCCTTGCGTCTCGTGGCTTCAAGGATCAAAAACGTCAGTTCCTTTTCAATTTTTTTCGGAATACTCCGGGCCGGGGGTTTTCTAAAATTAATTGTCGGGCGGTCGATCTGAATCATTTTCATTGCCGCTTCTTCTCCTTTGAGATCGCCGAAAACAGCATGATACAGCTCTCCCCCCTTGAAATAGAAAAAGCCTTTCGGGTTGTCCGGCGATTCGACCTCAAAAAGACATGTTTTCTGCTCGATTTCTATCATCTGCAAAAAGCTCGGAATGGATATTCCCGAAAGCGACCCGTCCGGACGGTCCTGCTTCAAGGCGGAAATAATTATTTTTGCAAGCGCTTCAGCCGCAAACGGCTTTTCGATGAATTGAAGGATGTCCGGCTGCAGCGTCTCTTTAATAGAGGGCGATCCATGGGCCGACATGACAATACACGGGATGCCCGCATGATATTTGTGTGTATAGGCCAGCAGGCCGAGACCATCGATCCTGGGCATCTGCAGATCCGTCACCAGCAGGGAGATGTCCCTGTTTTTTAATATTTCGATGGCTTCAAGGCCGTCTTTGGCAAATATCGGGACGAATTTATTTTTGTAGTCCGCAAATGCGTCTGCGAGATAGTTTATCAGCATTTCACTATCGTCAACAATTAGAATCGTGTCCACTTCTCATCTCCCTTTCACAAAACCGGCAAGCAGGAAAGAATTTACGCCATTTTAAAGGTCCGGCGTTTGTTATTTCGATCCGCGCTCCGTCAGCCGGGGGGCACGGCCGCAACCTCCGTGATCAGTACCGAAAGTTTTCTGATGATCCGCCTCGGGATCTTTTTCTCGGGGGGTTTTCTAAATTTGATGGTCACCCCGTCCATGTTGAGTAATTTTACAGCCGCTCCCTCTCCCCTCAAATCGCCATAAAACGCGTTGTGCAGTATGCCGCCGTCAAAAAATAAATATCCTTTGTTGCCATCCGCCGAATTGATTTCGCAAAGGCACGTTATATGCTCCATTTCGATGAGTTTCAAGAAGCCGTGAAGAGAAACGCCGTTCAATGTCCCGCCAAGCGACTCCTGCCGGCCCAGAACCGACATGATCGCCTCCGCAAGCTGCTGTATCTGAAACGGCTTCTCGAGATAATGCAAGGACTCCCGTTCCAGGCGTCTCTTCAGGTCCGGTGTTCCATGACCTGTCATGACAATGCAGGGTATTTTAGGAAAGTTTTTTGACATGTATGACAAAAGAACCAGGCCGTTGACTCTCGGCATTTGAATATCCGTTACCACCAGTGAGAAACGCTCTTTTTGCAGTGCTTTGATGGCAGCCAATCCGTCGCTTGCGGTAACGATGTCGTATCCTTTTCCGTATTTTTTTAACGTTTCCGAAAGAATTAACAAAAGCTGTGCATCGTCATCTGCAATTAGAACTTTGTCCATACTTACTTTCCGAATTTTTTCTGCAGCATAATGTTGTCAAGGAGTATTCCCGAGTAGTTGGCCAGAATGGATACGGGATCGCCGATGTCCTCATCTTTGACTTCCACTACCAGAACGCCGTGTGTGTGTTCCCTGCCTTTAAGGCACAGAACGAGCCAATCCTCCAGAAGGGTGGAACCCAGTTGCAGTTTGTCCGGATAATCGCCGGAAGATATTATCCTCCCGGATGCCAGGGACTGTTTTATGGGTTCTTTTTTATCCACAGGGATCCTCAAGCCGGCGATTCCATCCATGCTGCCGCTTTCCGACGCGCCGATTAATTCCTGCGAAGAGGAATCTATCAGAAACGTCGCAGCCCCGCTGGCTTCAAGATCATTCACCGTCGCTTCCGTCAGGATGCGACACAGTTCGACAGGATCGGAAACTTTCATCAGTTCGACTTCAACGTGATAAAGCGAAGACAGCTGCGCGTTTTGTTTAAAGAGAATCTCCGTCATCTCATCCAGTTCCTTGCGCTGTTCTTCGACTTTCTGGTGAAGCTTGGAGATATTGAGGATCATCGCTGCAAACTGGCTGACAAACTGATACAATTCAACTTCGGCCGTTTCTGCCGGATCCAGAACGATAAACCCGAGGGCCTGGTGCTGCGCCTTGATGGGAAAAATAATGGGCGATTCAAATTCCGGCATCAATTCCCCCGCCTCCGGAAGGCTGGACGCCCAGACAACCAGCTGTTCGTAAATGATGCGGGTCATCAACTCGGATGACGTGATTTCCAGAACGCGGCGGTTCTCTTTCTCCACAAGCTTTCCGTCGCGTGCGATTTCCACCACTTCTTGATCGTTCTCGACGAGCCAGACGGCATTTCTCTGCGGGGGCATTGTCTCGTCGATCTGCTTTGAAAAGAGGAGGGCCAAAGACTCCAGATCGGACAGATGGACGGAGGAGTAAACGAGATGCTTGAGGGCGGCCAGCTGATCGTAACTTTTCTTGTATATGTCCAGCACCTCCTGGGAATCGGGCAGATCCACTCGCTCGCTATCCGGTATTTCTTCGAAATCCGATGCGACCAGCCCGGGAATATGGTCAAGTTTTTCACGGATTCGGGCAACATCCACCGCATGGTTTTTGCCATCCGCAGCGTTGTTGATCAGCTTTGTCAGAATGTCCAGCCCCTCAAACAGAACGTCGAGGATCCGGGCGGTGATCTTGAAAGATCCTTTTCGCGCATCTCCAAAGACCTCCTCGATTCTGCGTGCGATCTCGCTGACGGTTTTTAATCCGGCAAATGCGGCAGAACCTTTCAGCGTATGTGCGATTCGGAAGATCTGGTCGAGCAAATTTTCGTCATCCGGATATTCTTCCAGCTGGATCAGATTTAAATTGAGCTGATCCAGATGCTCTCTGGCTTCTTCCAGGAAGTCTTTCAGCATCCGGTTCAGTATTTGGTCATCCAGATCCTGAATGCCGTTTTTTTCGGGCATGAAAAATCTCCTCTTTCACCTTATCTGTCGCCCGGTTTTAATTGTTCGGGCGCTTGTTTGGGGATCCGAAATCAGGCGGCCGGCAAAATTTTTTCAAGAAGGCTCAGCAATTGAGTCGGTTTAAACGGTTTGA
Source organism: Pseudomonadota bacterium (assembly GCA_043827325.1). Taxonomy (GTDB): domain Bacteria; phylum Desulfobacterota; class Desulfobacteria; order Desulfobacterales; family UBA11574; genus JBDRPF01. The sequence continues at coordinate 26,824 of JBDRPF010000015.1, forward strand.
CAATGTACGCCGTCGCTCCGAGTGAAATGGCCTTGTCCTTGTCTTTATCCTGTCCTTCTGTTGTCAGCATGATCACGGGAATGGAAGCATAGGCATCAGTCGACCGGATTTTATGCAAAAATTCGAGGCCGTTCATCCGAGGCATATTGATGTCCAGAATAATGGCGTCAAATTTTTCTTTGGCTATAATTTCCAGTGCCTCTTGACCATCTCCTGCCGAATTTACCTGAAACCCCTTTGCTTTGAGCGTAAATTCAACCAGCTTGCGAACGCTGGGCGAATCATCGACAGTCAGCATCTTTTTTGTCATCGTACCCCCTTTTTGATTTTGAAGCGCGCCGGGTGCACACTCAGTGTCTTACTTCTGACATTATATATTCAATATCTTCATTACCACTGCATAATCCTCTTTTTTAGGGCCTGTTTTAATCTGTTTTTTTGCAGAAACGACGCACGAATCCATAAACACAACGGCGGGCGAATAAAACTGAACGTCATTCAGCTTCAATCCGACTTTCAAGCGATCAAGCAGCGCTTTGTCGCTTCGGGGGATGATCACGCTTACCAAATTTCCTTTCTGGTACCTGACATCCAGCATGATGCGTTTCCCTTTTTTCGACGTGTCATCAACAGTGATTTCAAGGGAGGAGATGTCGATGAACTCTTCCGCGCGCGCGTCATCTTCCCCGACTTCCGGCATCTCTTCCGATTTCGGAAGGGTCGCGTCGATCCCCTTTTCCTTAAGCGCGCTATTGAGTAATGAACGTATTTTCCCCAACCCGTCCCGGGGAAATCGGCCGCTTGAGAACCACTTGTTATAATGCCTTACCGCATCGTCCAGTGAAGAAAGCCCGATATGGCACCGTATGATGCTTTTAGCAGCGGCAACACGAAGGGCATCGTTTTTCAGTAATTTGGAAAATTCACTTAACGCCCTTTCAAACTGACCGAACATGAGCAGGGCTGTGGCGCCTTCCATGGCGATTGAATCAGGGTCCTTGTCCTTTTCAAATGCAAACAGGTCCCTGACAAGTTCCTGTTGTTTTGCCGTCATTCGAGCCTTTTCCGACACTTCCTCTGTCTTGCGGGCATCGTCTTTCAGCGCGTTGACCTTCATTGCCACGACATTTAGAAGCTCTTGCTTGTTTTTAATCCGGTCGGTGCCTTGAATCAGTTTTGCCAGAAAATCGCACTTTTCCCTGGCCTCCACAAACAAGCCGTGGGAACGGTATATTTCTATTTCTCGAAAGAGTGTCTGAATATTTTCTTTTATGTTTTTCTGCATTCTCTTTTACGACCGGAAAACCCCGGCTGTTTTATTTAGGAGGAGGGGCATTACTTCCGATGCGACTTCCAAAAAACACCCTCATCCAGACGGTCCAATCCCTCGATGATTACAGGAAAAAGCTGTTTAAAATCAAAAGGTTTTTCGATGTATTGAAGGACGTCCCGACCCGGTTCATCCTTTACTTCACGGCTTCCCGGCTCCGTCATTACGATGCAGGGGATCTGGGGACGATTTTTTTCCATGTACGCTAAAAGCGCTTGCCCATCCATTTTGGGCATCGCAAGATCCGTGACCAGGACGGAGATACGCACGCTTTTTAAAACTTCAACGGCTTCTTCTCCGTCCGAAGCGGTCACCACCTCGAATTGACCCGCATACTTTTGCAATCCTTCCGTGAGGTGACTTAAAAATTCCGGATCATCATCAACGATGAGAACCTTATCCATCGGATTCGTCCTTTCGCCGCATGGCTTCCATAATCATGCTCGTGAGTTCCGTGTCTATTCGCCGAACAATCTTCTGTCTGGGGATGACCCTGAAGCTGATTTCCGCTTTATCCATGACGATTATATCGTATGCCGCTTCTTCCCCTTTGGAGGTGCCGTAAACGGCATCATACGGGACGCCTTCCTTGAAATACATCAGCCCCTTTCGTTTGCCGGGTGAATGAACTTCCAAAAGGCATGTTTTTTCTTCCAGTTGAATCATTTGGAGGAAACTGGCAACGGATATCCCTTTCAGGGTACCGTCCGGAACCTCCTGTTCCAAGGTCTGAAGTATGCACTGCGTCAATTCATCGAATTTAAACGGTTTTTGAAACAATTTTATCAGATTGTCGTTTAAGATCCTTTTTTCCAGGCCCAGCAGCGGGTGGGCAGTCATTACGATGCAGGGGATATGGGGGTACTTGTTATTAATATAGCTCAGGAGCGCCATGCCGTCGACTTTGGGCATTTGAATGTCTGTTACCATCAGGGAAATGTACTTCTGTTTCAATACCTTTATGGCTTCTTCACCGTTGTTGACAAAAATGGTCTCGAACTTATCCTTGTATCTTTGCAACTGAATCTGGAGAAATTTTTGAAGCTTTAGGTCGTCTTCCGCAATTAAAACCTTTTCCATCCGCTTTCTCCCGATTAAAAGAAAATGTGGCGGTATTTCTTGAAAATGTTTATATTCTGATCAGTGCTTGTAATATTATACCGAATACGGTATAAATGCCACCAAGAATCAAGGGTCATGCTGCAAATATTTCCATTTGGTCAACACTCAGCCCGGCAACATCATCCGAGGAGACCATGTCAACAAAAGAAAGACGAAAAAAAACCAGAGTCGATTCCCTGAACCTGTTGGAAGTTTCTTTTGGCGAAAATGAAACTGACGCAAATCAGGGCATGGGCAGGACGTTAAATGTTTCTGAATCCGGAATTCTTCTGGAAACATATTTTCCTGTCGATTTAAAAAGCGCTTTGTCTTTGACAATCGCTATTGAAAACGAACTCGTTCATCTCAATGGAAAAGTGATACGTCACAAAGCCGGGAAAGAGGGAATGTTTGAAACCGCCGTTGAGTTTATAGATGCGGATGAATCCGCAGTGCAATCTGTTAGAAAGCTTGTAGAACTATTCGAAAAACACGAAAAATCAAACAGGTGAAATACTTAATTACCGTTGCCCAAAAAACATGATTTGACTAGTCATAGACAACCTCAACCTGTTCTATATATAACGCAAGCATCTCAACGATTTTCCGAATATCCTCAGGGCGCATGGCCTTTGCGGCGTTTTCAAGATCACCCCCCATATCCGTAATGGCGTCAAATCCGCAGCTTCCGCCCATCCCCTTCAAACTGTGCCCCATTTTACAAATCGCCTGATAGTCGTCCTGTCCCAAGGCGCGCTGTAGTGCATTGACATCATTTTTCAGCGCTTCGAGAAACTCGGGTATAAGATCCCTGAACTCGCTGTTCACCCGGACGGTTAACTTTTCCCCCTGTTTTGCCAATTTATTGTCGTTCACCGGCTTCTCTAATAATTGGTGCAATTCGTCGTTTTTTATTAGAAAACAACCTTAGTTTGCTTCAATCATCTTGTCAAGTATTCCATCATTTCAGATACAACGGGATGCAGGATTTCCGGCGGCGGGTATCCTGTCATTATAAATTCTGTTCATACATGTTAATTGTCGCGGGTAAATGGTTTTGCCGGACAATTCTGAAGTGAGCCTACATTTTTGTCGTTTACTTAAATGTCTTTTCTGGAGTGGTGCGGACCTGAAGACGGAAAATCAGTAATTGGGGCGTTGTCTGACGAAGTGCACAGCATCTCTGATGGCGTCTTTGATGCTTGTGTCATCCACGGATTCGTGAAGGACGATACTCCCTTCCTGCACATAATGTGCGGGAAGTTTGTTCAAGGCTAAGGCATAAATGTCTTGAATATCGATGGTATTCGGCTCGTAGCCGGGGTATTCCTTCAGAATGTCTTGAAGTTTGCGAATCACGCGCAGCTCGTTTCGGTTACGAATATTGAAAAGCGACGTGCTGCCGTACATATACTGTGCTTCGAGGGTCATATTATTTATTCAGATCCTCCCTCAATCTTTCGAATTCCGCCCTGATGACACTCCTGACCTCCGCCAGCACATACGCAAGCATTTCCTGCGGGGTCATGCCGTCGATGTCGGGCGGCGACACTTCCGGGATTTTGCCTGCCGGTGGCGGTTTTACCGGGGCGGCGGCATCTTTTACCGAAATCGTGGACGTTGGCGTGCGGGGTAGTTTCGTGACGGGTTTCTTTTCTTCATCAACCTTCCGACTGGCGATCCGTTCTTTCAGTTTTTTGAAATTTCCCACCTGGACAAGCAGCGTTTCTCTCTTTTCATCCTCTGATATATCCTTTGACAATACAACGCGCTCCAGGCTGTTATATACGGAATTCAACAGCGTTATCGCATCCGGGTGGGCGTTGACTTTTCTTTTTTTGATATATTTTGCAACGGACCCCAGCAGTTGAAGAAACAGCAGGAGATCCTTGTCGCCCTTGAACGTTTGTTCCAATTTTCCGATTTCGCCGACAAGCGTATTCAACAGTTCATCGCTGATTTCCCACTCAATGGATAAAATACTGGCCTTCAGGCTTTTGATAGGAGAATCATCTGATGCGCCGCTATCCTCACTAAAGACAGGTGTCTTGTCATTCTCTTCAAAAAGGTATTCCATTTGACTTTCCACTTCGCCGGCAATATTACCATTCTTTTTATTCTTCAATTGCCTGTCTCCTATATCAGCTTGCTTTCTATGGAAGTCATGGTCAATACGATGATTTGTTTGAGGGTTTGCGCTACATTTGTTCCAACCAGGGCGCTGGCTTCGAAAAAAGGCACTTTTAGTTTTGAATTGAGGTCTTTTTCGAGGGTTTTAACCGGCAAAAGCGTGATGCCGTGTTGTTCGAGATCCCGCTTATTATACTGCAAAACAAGGGGAATTTTAAAAATGCTCTTATTGTAAACTTTCAGGTTGTCCTGAAGGTTTTTCAGGGCAATAAGATTCTTTTTCCTCCTTGATTCCAGAGAATCTGCTACAAAAACGACGCCGTCCACACCCCTCAGCACCAATTGCCTGGTGGCGTTGTACATGACCTGCCCGGGAACGGTATACAGCTGGACCTTAACATCATAGCCTTTTATCTTTCCCATATCAAAGGGAAGGAAATCAAAAAAGAGGGTCCGGTCTCCCTGGGTTTTAATTGCGACCAGATCTGTTTTTACGCGTTCGGTGAACTTGCTGTGTATATACTCTAAATTGGATGTCTTACCACCCCTGCCGGGGCCATAATAGACTATTTTTACCTGAACTTCGTTCTTTTTCACATTTACGAATGCCATGGAAAATGCCTCACAAAACAGTTTTCGGTCATCGGTTTCACTCATCTATTATGTTATGTTAATTACAGGCGGTGCATCGCAAAACACCTTTCGGAATGCCTTAATTACAATATTTTTTCTATCTTTTCGATTGCATCCGCCACTTTCAACCGCAGAAAGCCCAGGGACGTTTCATGACCGAATATGGTGATCAGCAAAAAATCCGTCAAAACTTTGCTGAAATGTATGCACTCCTTTTCGCCCTTGTGAAAAAGTAAAGAAAACTCCTGCTCCCCGATCATTTGTGCCATGGTGCTTACCGCACCAAAATTTCCCGCAGCAAGCGCCGCCAAGGAGTATATGTCACGCTTTGCCTTGCCGTCATCGAGGTTTGCAATGATGTTGCCCGCCATATCAATGAGAATAACACAATGAATGTTCAGCTCCATAAGATCTTTCTGCAGGACATTCTCTATGTTGTTCAGTTGCTCTTGATCCAGAACGTAATCCAATTGTCTTCCTCCCGCCGGTCGTTTTTCGGTAATTTTTCCGATTTTTTACGCAGCGCAGCGTAAAGACGGAACAATTGATTTATATACTTGATTTTATGAAAATATGCAATGAAATAAATGATTTTTTGGCAGTTAAGACCTGCGGGGTTACAGCGTTGCATGACAATTCTCTATGCCGGTCGCGAGAAAGTTTGTCCGGGGAAGCCAGGATCGGGATACGGTTTTCCGCGGAGGCGGTTCAGGTGATGCCGGGGTGATCGGTAATTTCGCGATCGACGGAGTCAGGGTCGGAAGAGTTGTATCTGATGATATTCCGGAGGTGAAAGAGGCTGTCGGGATCGATCCGGGTGAATTTGACGGCAAGGGTTCCCGGAGCGCTGCGCTTTATTTCACCATCTATCCGGATGCTCATATCGCTGTTTGTTCCGCTGAGCAGAATTTCCACATGGCACACGGTTCCCTCTTCAAAATCTGCCGTTATCGGCACCAGGCAACCGCCGATGCTGAGATTGCTGAGTTCCTTGACTTTGAAAAAAACATCGTCGACCGTTATCTCGGCGTCAACTTTGAAGGGAACGCGGGTGAACTTTCGTCTGTCGTCCGTCATATTTAACCCCTGTCATTTCTCGACGGCTCCATCCCACTGGTAAAAACGTCGATCTCCGGCATGGATGCTTAATGCCGCAATGCCTGATAAACAGAAAACGAAATGTTTTGGACTCCGGGGAAACAGTATAAAATAAATGCGTTTCAGTGTCAAGGTCCAGGCCGGCATATCGCCATTGACACTCAAATGTCTTTTCCCTATACTCAATATGCTTGACGGTCGAAAAAACATGAGAAGAAATCCATTTTAAACTGCTGATATGATGAACACAGAAAGCTTTAGCATGCAAGCCGCAGCGAAGATAGGCATTGAAGAATTTCGCCTTATACGGGACTATATTGAAAAGAACTGCGGCATACATTTAACAAATGATAAAACTTACCTCGTTTGCAGCAGACTGACAACCCTCATGGTGGAAAGCGGCTGCAACACCTTTGTCGATCTTTACCATAAGGCCATCGCCGACAATACATATAAATTGCGTGACAAAATCGTTGAAGGCATTACCACCAACGAAACGTTCTGGCTTCGTGACAACAGCCCGTTTGTTATCCTGGACGAGGAGATTCTAAGACAGTATGCACGGGAAATAAAATCGGGAAAACGCTGGAAGATTCGAATCTGGTGTTCCGCGTGTTCAACGGGCCAGGAACCTTACTCCGTCGCGATGACCGTTCTGGAATTTTTGCGAAAACAGAATTCATTGAAACCCGAACATTTTGAAATTGTCGGTACGGACATCTCGTCGACAGTGCTGTATCTCGCGATGGCCGGAAGATACGACAGTTTTGCCATGGCACGCGGCCTTCCCGAAGACCTTAAAAACCGTTATTTCAAGCCTGACGGAAATGTTTGGGTTATTGATAATGGCGTCAAAAGAATGGTCAACTTCAAGAAATTGAACCTCCAGGAAGACTTTTCTTTTTTAGGAAGGCAGGATATTATTTTCTGCCGGAATGTACTTTTCTATTTTTCAGACGAATTCAAGAAGGATATCCTTCGACGTATCGCAGGACTGCTAAGACCGAGCGGCTATCTGTTTCTCGGCGCCTCCGAGTCGATCTTCAATTATACGCAGGAATATGAGATTCTTCGGCATACCATGGGGCTGTATTATAAAGTCAAAGAGGGGAAAGGAAGCTGAAATGCGAGTTATGTCCGTCGACGATTCAAAAGCTACCCGGCAGTTCATCAGGCGCGCGATCGACGTGCTTGGGTTTGAATTTTTAGAAGCGGGTGATGGCAGGCAGGGAATTGAGCTGCTGGAAAGAGAAAACGGCAATGTCGATCTCATCCTTCTCGACTGGAACATGCCGGTGATGGACGGCATGGAAATGCTTGAAATAATGCGGTCACACGCAATGTTAAAGCATATTCCCGTGACGGTGGTCACCACCGAGGCTGAGCGGGACAAAGTTGTCGAGGCGATCGATAAGGGTGCGAAAAATTATCTCATCAAGCCGTTTTCACAGGAAGACCTTGTCAGCAAGATTATGGAAAGTCTTGGAATGGGGCTTTAGAGTGCATATTTGACATTTCAGCTTGAATGACGGTCAACAGAGAGAGTTATTCAATCTGCATTCCTGTTCTTTGGCTCCTGCCAACTCCCGAGTCACAGTTGAACCTTTCAGAAGATGACCGAACATTCCCGGCCTTTATCCTTATTTTGAAATTGGGAGAATTGTAATGTCGGAGAAAAGAAAATCGAAAAAAGACAAAATGACGGGAATTGTCGGAAACAGGAAAACTGCGGATGGTGAAGACGATGATTTTCACGACAGAATATCTTCCTTCATAGACGAACTTTCTTCAGACGAGGTGAACGGCGAAGCAATAGAAGAATCGACGCACGATCAGGCTGAAAGCGGGAACAGTGAAATCGAGCGAGGGGTTGCGGAGGTGTTTGACAGGTTTGCAGATGAACTTCGACCGGATGGGAAGCCCCGGGAGAGCATCGAAGCGCCCTTGGATATAGAGATACAGTTCGAAGGAGAGGACGACGCCTCAGAAAGCAAACAGGGTGACATCGAGCATGGTGTGGCGGAAGTGTTCGATAAATACGATGCAGCTCCCCTAGCAGATGGAAAACAACAGGAGATAATTGAAACCCCTGTCAATATAGAAATAACGGATGGTGATAAAGATGATACGGCGGAGAGCAAGCACAAATTTCCCGGCATCATTTATGCCGCCGCCGGAATATTTTTTGTTTTGCTTGCCTTAATTGGTGTAAAACTTTTTAAGCCCGCCGGCGAGTTCGATAAAAATTTACTTGCGAAAACTGTAGATGCCTATAAAATAGATCGGCCGTCGAAAAGCATTCTGACACCAAAAGTAATGCCGCTTAAGACTGAAAGCCGTAAAAAATCCGAAACGAATGCTTTTGAGAATACCGATCCATCCGGCGAAGCGCCTGAAGATTCAACCGGTGACGGCGATTCAACATCATCTGAGAGCACCGCGAAACCGGCACCGGTTTCGAACGGACAACACCCGCATCCTTATACGATACATGTTGCCTCTTATCGTGATAAAGACGTGTCCAACAGGGCGGTTGAAGCGCTGAGAACGGACGGATTTCTTGCATTTAGTTCCTGTGTCGAAATCCCGGGAAAAGGCATCTGGTATCGCATCTTTGTCGACTATTACGAAACCCTCGAGGCCGCCCGCAATGCCGCTTTAAACCTCAAGCATAAAGAGATGGTTTATGCCAATACGGTTGATAAGCCCTTCGTCATTCAGGTTGGAATTTTTGATTCAGAGAGTGAACTGAAAAAAATGGAGTCCGATCTCAGGGCAAAAGGGCACACCCCTTATCGCGTTCCGGATGAAGCACACAAGGGCAGGACGAAGCTTTGTATCGGTGCGTACGATTCAATAAAGGATGCTGCCGTAGAAAAGAAAAATTTGCAGAATGAACGTTTCCCCACAACCGTTGTCAGGCGATAACACAGGATCAGGTTTGCACCTTTGTTTTGGGTTGATTTTTTAACGTTTTTAAAATAACAATCAGCAGATCAAATCCTTTAGGGAGGATCAAATTATGGACTACATAGACAATTTTGAAAAAAACAGGCTTTTTGACGGGTTGGCTGAAGATGAAATAAAGCGTGTGACGGCAGCCTTTCAGAAAGAAAGTTTTTCATCCGGAGAGTATGTCTTCAGGGAAAACGACAGAGGGAACACGCTGTACATTGTAGAAGAGGGATCTGTTTCCCTGAAAAAGCTGATCGTCAACGATTACGAAAAGACACTTTTTGTTGCGTCCGAAGGGCTGGTCTTCGGAGAGTTCAGCTTCATAGACGGAAAAGAGAGATCCGCCTCTGCCGTGGCGGAAAATGACGTTGCGCTGCTCGGTTTACCGCGGGATGCCTTTGATGAATTTATCCGGGACAACCCGGCGACAGGGCTGAAGCTGTATAACAATCTCCTGGGGACGATCGTCGATCGTCTCAGACAGACCAACAACGCGTATCGCGACGCCATCCGATGGGGCATTGAGGTGACGGGAACCCAGAAACTGAATTTTCAACATTTTATCACGGAAAGCGTGAATCTCCGGTTGGAATTGATGAACAACCGGATCATTGAAGGGAAAATCCTGCAACTGGAGCAGAGCGATGCCGGATACGAGTTGATTATCGCAAACAAATCGGGTGATCTCAGAATGATACCGTACCATGCGATCAACGCGGTGTCGATTGCAAAAGAAGACCTGTGAGCCTGATGACGGGGCATTCCGGGTGACCCGGGTGCCCTGCGCTCCGAAGTCAGCACGATTCCACGCCTGCCGCTGCAAGACAAACCTTCCGGGGCCCGAAAATGCCCGGGGGGTGCCATTCCACAGCTCGTATACATCTATATGTGCAAATCAAAGTTTTCTTTGGAAACGATACTTACGACCCACTCATCTTGATCGTAAAACCTTTCAAAATCATCACAGTCGACGGCGTCCGGCATATCCAGGCCAAACGGGTCGGGCACAAAATTTGGATGATTGCAAAAATTCATGTCATCATCTTCTTCGTAAAAATTACAATCTCTGCAGCAAACCATAATTTTCACCCTCCGCTTTAATGTTCATTTACCGTTCTGTTTTTGCGCCGCCCCCGGCGGCGGGGGATTCAGGATTCGATTCAGTTCGGAAACAGGGATAAGCCATTTTTTACCCATTTTCGTACCGCGAAGTTCACCGGTTTTCAGCCAGCGGCGAACAGAAGACTGCGGAACCCCCAGTTCTTCGGAAAACTCGGTGACCGTATAGATTTTTTTTGGTTTTGGCATGACAGCCGAAATGTTCTCCATATAGATTGAGCGTATAATATCATATTCAGCGATATTGTCAATAAAAAAATATAACAAGCAATATTAAAGTTTAATATGATTAACAAGCTATTATAATATAAAATAGGAATAACAGATTAATAATATGCTTAATTGTTATATTTAGCGATTAATTATATAATAGTATTTAATGAGCGATATTTGGCCTGCTCAAGAGAAAAGAATATTGAATGATTCCATTTACAGCGTAAGGTTTTTCGGATAAAGTGATTTTACGGAAGAGGGGATGGGTGGAAGCAGGATTCGGGGTTTGAAACGTGAATTGAGAGTTACCGATATGGAGAAGCACTGATGAAGATTGATCAGCCGGGTCTGTATATAGACCACATGTTGAGGACAACACGTATGCACCATGTACACCTGAGTTCCATGGCCGATGTCAAGGCCAGCATGCTGCTGACAATAGCGTCAGTAATTATCACGCTTACCGCAGGACAAGTGATGAAACCCAATATGTTGTGGCCTTCGCTGGTCTTGATTTTCTTCTGTCTGATGACGATTGTTCTGGCCACCTATGCCGTCATGCCCAAGATGCCGGCTTTAATGAAATCCGGGCCGCCGCCGGATGTGAGCAGCCCTTTATTCAACCTGCTGTTTTTTGGTGATTTTGTGCGCTTGGGATATGATGAGTTCGAGGCCGCGATGGAGGAAACACTCAACGACCATCGGCGTTCTTACCAGGCGATGGTTCGGGAACTATACACGCTGGGTGTTTTTCTGGCGACAAAGAAGTACCGGATGATTCGGTTGGCCTACATTTCCTTTATCGTGGGCCTCATTGCCAGTTGCTTTACCATGCTGCTTGTGAACCTGCCGATTCAATGACCTCCGGCAAAACCGGAGGAATGGTTTGTGAACCGCTCAAAGCGGTCAATTAAAACCGTTATTTCGACCAAGGGCCGGTCATTGAATATTGATTGTCATGGGAGTCAATCATAAATCGTCCCCGTCTGATTGCGACCGTATCAATGCACTTTTTTCTCCGGGTCAGGCAACAGGGTTCTATGCGGGTTTCGCCCACTTGTTCTCGGGTGTTAACATGCCGCCCGTACCGCAGCTCGGACATTCGACCTCCACCGGCCTTTCGTCTCTATCTACCCTGACAGGCGATTTGCATTTCGGGCACTTTATGACGGTCGCCGCCGCTGCAGCAGGGGCGCTCGAACCCCCGATGAAGCAAAAAACAGCTTTGCGGATGGACTCTCGATCGTCCTCGCCGCCGAGGGTTTTCAACCGTTCGTAATCTTCGCTGGACAATACGAGCCGCATCTCCATGATGTGCGAATTTTCCAGCGCGGTGTTGAGTTCCTCGAGCGTGGCTGCGAGACCGGCGATTTTCATGTCTCCGGACTGCATTTTTTCCTGGATCATGCCGGTCAGATCCTCGGCGGACACCCATTGGCCCTCGTAATTTATTTTGGCGTCTTCCAAGTTTATGTTACTCATACAACCCCCTTGTCTGTTTCGTTGTTAAAAGCGTGTCTCCGAGACCGTATTCCCAGCCTGTTAAAAGGTCATACATGATTTGCCGTTGATTTGTCAATCCGGTCGGGCGGATAAAAGTTTGTATTGACTTTTTACAAACAATTTGAAATGGTTAAACCGAAATACCGGTCTTGAACAATTTCAATCCATTGAAACCTTTCTTTCTGACAAAGGACCCTCTTTAAGTGTTTCGTTCCTGCGTTTAAAGGACAGATAAAGATTCGAGGCATAAAAAAGAGGATTCTCTTTCAAAATGGGAAAACGATTGATGGCATCCGAATTCGAAAAAGATGACTCGCTTGAAAAACTGCCTCGGGTGCTGGTGGTTGATGATGAGAACGTCACCCGTATGTCATTATGGCATATTCTCAAAAAAGATTTTGATGTAAAAATGGCCGAGAGCGGTAATATCGCGGTTGAACAGATTCGCCAGGGGATGGATTTTGACGTGGTCTCGCTGGATTTGAAAATGCCCGGAATGTCGGGCATTGAAACACTCAAGGCCATAAAGACGTTGAATCCAACCACAGAGATTTTACTGGTTACGGCTCATTCAGATATTGAATCGGCAAAACAGGCAATCAAACTCGGCGCTTATGATTATATCGACAAGCCGGTGGATAAAAATAATTATCGTGAAGCGGTACGGAAAGGCGTGCAGCGCCGTCACAAGATGCTGGCGTCGGAAAAAACAAAGGAACAACTTGAAACAGTAAAAGCCCAATTGCTCCAATCCGATAAGCTGTCCGCCATCGGAGAATTGCTTGCCGGGGTTATGCACGAAATAAACAACCCGCTGACGAGTATTCTCGGGTACTCGGAACTCCTCCTTTCGGGGAAGGGTTCACCCGAAAAAAAGCAGAAGTATCTTGAGAATATTCGGCAATCCGCCTTGCTGTGCCAGAATACCGTCAGCATGCTGCTTGCTTTTTCCAGAAAACAGAAACCAAAAAGAGATTACGTTCGACTTCCCGATATTATTAATAGCACTCTCGGACTTTTGCATTATGAAATCAAAGCAAATAATATTCTTGCGGTCAGAGAAATCGCAGAGAATATGCCGCCCGCGTTCGCCGACTACTATCAAATCCAGCAGGTGTTTCTAAACATTATTACTAACGCAATTCAGGCCATGAAGTCTCAAACCCGGACGCGTGCGCTGACGGTGAAAGGTGAATTCGACGACAAGGCGATCCGGATCAGTATCATTGACACAGGCCCCGGGATACCCAAGGCCAATATTCAAAAAATATTCGAACCCTTCTTCACCACCAAGCCGGAAGGGAAGGGTACCGGCCTCGGTTTGAGCATCTGTCTCGAGATTATCCGGGATCACGCGGGGGATATCTACATTTCCAGCGAACCCGGCGGAGGGTCGTGCTTCATTGTCGAGATCCCTATCGTTTCCAGTCCTGATGCATCGTAACCGTGGCCGTAATTATTTTTGTCACCGGCGGGATTCTTTCTGATGAAACCAGGGGGTTT
>JBDRPF010000016.1:0-97036 GCA_043827325.1 Pseudomonadota bacterium
TTTCTTTCTTGTATCTCTCTGGGACAATCTTCATTAAACTTTGCCCTATCATCTCCCCTTCCGTGTACCCAAATATCCTTTCTGCTCCCTTATTCCACACACCAACCTTCATCTGCAAATCAATGGATATCACACCATCAACAGAGGTTTCGACAACCTCGCGGTATTTCTCCTCACTCTCCCGTAGCGCCCCTGTGCGCTCTTTCACCAGTTCCTCCAGGTGGTCGCGGTGTTTACTCAATTCCTCCTCTGCTTTCCTGCGCTCAGTGATGTCACGGAAGACCATGACGGCGCCAATAATGTTTCCTTGTTCATCTCTTATCGGCGCCCCGCTGTCAGAAATACTTCGTTTCGTTCCGTCTTTGGCTATCAATGTCGTATGATCGGCCAAGCCCACGATAACGCCTTCTCGGAGCACCCTGTCCACAGGATTCTCAGCCCGTTCCCCTGTTTGCTCGTTGATGATCTTGAAAACATCTTTCAGAGGCCTGCCCACAGCCTCGTCCCAGCCAGTCAGGTCCTCGGCAACAGGATTCATGAAGCACACAAGCCCCTTGGCATCAGTAGCTATCACTGCATCGCCAATGCTTCTCAGCGTTGTGGACAGCCATTGTTCGCTCTCCCGCAGCCGGTCCTCTGCCCGACGGCGCTCGGTGATCTCGCGTTGCAGTTCTTCAACCATTGTCTTCAATTTAACGGTCATTGTATTGAAAGAATTTGCCAGAGATTCAATCTCGTCGCCGGTTTTGACCGTCACGATTTGATCAAAGTCACCGGCCGCCACCCGTCGCGCCGCCTTTGAAACAGAATTCACGGGACCTGCAATGAGCGAGCTTCGTCGTATTCCGAAGGCTAAACCAAGTATAATCGCAAGAAGGATAATTGCTGACAAAATGTATTGCCTTTTCCTATAAGTCTGCTCCGACAATTTCAGCCTATGGTTGGCTGCCGCAACATTGACATTATGTAACTCATCAAGCCTATACATTGCTTCTCGAGCAGCCGCACCGGCAATCCCCCCTTTTCTGGCCAAGGCAAATGCTTCCTCGTCACGGTTCTCCCGGCTCAGGGGCACAGCCTGTTCACGCCAGATTCTCAAATACGTTTCCCAGGCAGTACGAAACTCTGCAAGTCTATCAAGGGTTGCCTGATCCTCGAATATGTTTTCTAAAGTATCGAGGTCTGTGTTTATCTTGCCCTGCCAATCGGCCACCTCTGACTCGTACCGATTCATATCATCAATAGACCTGGTGAACAGGTGTAACAGAGAATTCGCGCGGACAAAGCCGGCCCTCCGGCCCACGTCACCCAATATATTTGCCGGTATTATATCCTGTTCAATGATGTTGTCCAGGTTGTCTCGGATGGTCTTTGAGGTATATGTGCCTTCCAATCCGACAACGGCCATCAAAAGAACTATGACAACATACCCTCCGATGATTTTGGCGCGGAGATTAAATTTCATGTTTGCCCTCTTCTTAGTCGCGTGGATCTAAGCTCGAAATATTCGCATGACACCAGAATGAAGATCACTCTTTTTTATACACCATATTGTCTATGTCCAGATCGATTCAGTCCGATCTTTAGGTTTTTGGTAAATATACTTCAAAATCGGTCGATTTTGATCCCCATTTGTTGTGCTTGTCTTGTATCAACCAATTGGTTTATAAATAAAAAAAGCCGAACAGCCTATTTAAAGGGCTGTCCGGCTCACACCATATCATTTTCCAGGCAACCCGGCTATCTATAGTAAGACCCGTGGCTTTCCGCCCCTGCCTTACGACAGGTTTGGCTTTGTCATCGTTTTTTTGTGTTTCGTTAAGAACGATTTTATTTAATATTGGAGTCGCAACATCCATAGATTCCTCTTCCGTTTTTTTATGGCGGTAGATATCTCCAAAATAAGTTTCTTTCTTACCTTCAGTAAAAGCAATATTAGCAGACAGGTCCAAACCGATATTACTTTTATCAGTAGAGAGAATAACTCTTCCATCTGGATCCACAACAAATAGCTCGTAAAATTCTTTTGAAAAATGCTCGCCTTCAAACACTTCTTCTAATTCTGCGATTGCCATATCTGTGAGGCTTGTATCTTCACTCTTAATAATTGCTTCAATCGCGGTTCTGAGTAAAAGATCATTTGCTAATACTTCAACTAAGGTCTCATGCCATTCTAAAAAGTCTTCTATATGTTTTGCATGTGATTTAACGTTCGTTTCCAAGTGATCAAATATCTCCTTTTGCATATTGCTTTTGACCACCGTGAAAACAATTGATGCTGAAATAAATGTAAGTATTACGCTTGTTATCAAAAAAGAAAGGCTTATTTTCCTGGCAATCTTCATCTTATTTCTCTCTTATTTACGGAATCTAAATCATAACCTTGGTTTTCATGCTTGTTTAGGAAAAGTCCCACAGACAAAGTCAGATTTTACGGTCAGAAATATCAACAGAGATTCTCGTTTAAATTTGAGATCGAACTCTGGTACCATGCAAAAAAAATACAGATATCAACAGGTTTCAAATAGTTGTGGCAAGTTTTGGTTATTTCAGAAAATAAAGCACTTGATAATCGCATTCCATTGCAGTGTCAAAGGCATCGATTGGAGATATTCTCAAGTTTCATTCAGGGCACCTCATGCCACCCGCATCACGTTTCACTCCTCACGCATCACTCCTTTCTTTCAACGGATCGTTGGCCACCGGCGTCATTCCGGCCTCTTCCATTTGCGTACGCAGTTTCACGATCACTTTCTTTAAGTCAGCCATGCGCAGCTCGTGGCCAGCCATGGCATTGACCATGGCCGTCAATTCATTGGTGCGCTTCCGAACCATTTTTTCCAGATGATTTCGGTGTTGTTCCAATTCCTCCTCCGCCTGCTTGCGCTCGGTGATTTCATTTTGAAGTTCAACTGTACGCTGTTCCACCAGCTCCTCGAGGTGTTCGCGGTGTTTCAACAAGTCCGCATGCTGCCCGTGTAACTGCAAAAAGACACCTACTTTACTGAGCAATACCGACGGATTATAGGGCTTCACCATGTAATCGACACCCCCGGCATCTGAACATCCAGGATGGCCAGAGCAAATTCATGATTCAAAGAAGCTATGAGGGCATCGTTGCCGCTGGTGGCTTTGACAATATCCGCTTCCACTTTTTCCAGCACCTTTTCAAGGGCATACAGATTTTCCTTTTTATCATCCACGATCAGTATTTTTTGGATATCTGCCATTCGATTTCCTTATACTGGAAACTGAAAACTTGATACCGGGAATACTTGCGAATTGAATGTTGAGCATTCAGGTTCATTTCGTGACCATCCTTAACCATGCACCACCAATTTCCGGTTTCCAGTTTTTTGGTTGGGTCCATTTCATCGCTCCAATTTACGATTGATGTCATTTGTCATTTTCGATTATCAGGTTGCCGAAGATCCCGTGATCTTTACGGGGTGGTTCAAATCTCACACCCGCCTTGAACTCGACCAAATTCTCAAATTTTCTCATTCGTGGACGGACACTAATTAAATAAGGAGCAGCGCCGTCTGGAAGCCTTGGCACGGACCTGAGATACTGTTTTGCCGAGCTTTTGTGCTATAAAATGGGTAGGTGTTTTCTTCAATGCCAATTCTCGAAGTTTGTATAAATCCCCATAAGTCCAAGGTTTTATGGTATCTTTTGAAAATTTTAGCATGATGGTCCTCTCTTTCTTTTTATGCGCCCTTTCAATTGAATATTGACGATTGAATATTGAATATTTAAGGATTTCAATTCGTTAGTTTTCATTTCAAATCCTTTTCTTCATAATCGACACTCTTCACTCTTCAATCGACAATCGACAATCATCAATCCAAACAATCCCCAATCATCAATCCCCAGCCTCTTCCTCTGCTTCAAAACCCGCTATGATCAACTGCATGGTGTGATCGTCCATTTCGATGTTTTCCCAGCCCAATGCATGCAGTCGGCGATTTATTTCCTGCAGCCCGGTATAAGAACCCTCCGTAAAGGAACGGGCGACGTCCCTGATAAACAAGGTGATTTCAGCGGGTGCCAGTCCCTTGTCTTCCAACCGATTCATCATTACTTCTTTAACCCGGTCCATTTCTATTTCTCCTGATGGGTGCCTTTAGCCGGGGACTCCTCCAGTCTTTGCAGCCGTTGTTCGATTCTAACCAGGGAATCATCCAGGTCTTTGCGAGGCGCCTCACGGCTGAAGCAGGGGTTGTTCACCCACCAGTCCATGCCCATCTCTTTGGCCTTGTCCACGGAACAGATCACCAGGCGCAGTTGAATGGTCAACAGTTCGATGTCCACCAGGCTGATCTTGATATCTCCGGCGATGACGATTCCTTTGTCCAGGACACGTTCGAGCAGATCGGCAAGGTTGGTGGTCTGGATGGAATGCGTTGCGGCACGTTGCATAACCATTTGTTTCTCCCCTTTTGGATTGGTGATTTATGATTGTTGATTTTTTTCTTTTTCTGAGCTGTCCTTCTTGTGGTTATGAAAATGGAAGATAGTTCATGTGCTTCAATGGAAGATAGTTCATGTGCTTCATTGAAAAGCGGCAAAACCTTCTTTCTTTCGATTCTTCAGAATCCAACTCCATATCCTCCTAATAGATAAGATCCGTTTCTTTCAATCAACAATCATAAGAGTTTCCCCAGCGGCCCCAAATCAAGATTGAGATCCTCTTCCGCCAACCCGAATTCCTTGCGCAGCCTTTCGAGTTCCTCGGACTGCCGCATCAAGGTCACCCCCACATCTTCAATTTCAGCGTCACTCAAGGACCCTGCGTCAATCCGCCGGATCGCCTGGCGTTCCAGAAGCTCGTGCAGAAGCTTCACCAGGGTCAGTACCAGTTGCCCCAGCCCGTTCTTCACATTTTCCGGATCGAGGTTCAGGCGGCCCGCCTTTGCTTGACTTTTCAGGGCAGGTCCGGCCGGAGCAGAGGTTCCTGCTTCCATCACCCTGGCAAATTCATTGAGGGCGGCTGATTCCACTTTCGATTGTCCGGTTAACTCCACAGTAAACACCTTTTGGATTTATGATTTATGATTGTTGATTGATGATTGTTTTCCCTGAGCCGTCCTTCTTGATAAGATAAGAGATGTGGACTTGACTGCCACAATCCTTTAATGTATTATCAACAGAAAAAAATATCGATGCGTTTTCCCATACAGGAGATGAAAAAATGAATTATCTGCTAAACTGTGTATCAGAGGCATTAAATATTCCTCCGGATCACATAATCAATATGGGAATTAAATCATTTTTAGAAAGACAGATCCGTCTGGCCGAATTAGACATTGCTGATCTCAGAGAAAAATATCTTGTTAGCTCCAAGGAGGAGCTTGAAAAAAAGATAAAAAACAATGAAGTCTATAGTCATCCTGCATGGGAAGATCTAATTGCCTGGGAGAATACTGAAAACCATATCTGCCAGCTAAAGGCAATTCTCAAAAAAGAATGGGATCATGTTGACACGGTACAGACAGATTGAAAGAACGGCCCATTCTGAATTCCCGGACATTATAACTTCATCCCGGATCCTTCATAAACGATCACCAGGATCGGCCAAACTTCGGCTCTATTTCAAAGATCAAACCTACATAGACATCTGGCTAAGTGAAACAGGGAAATATTCCTACCACTGGGAACAAAGAGCTAAAAGGGGGTTGATCCATCGCCATGATAATGCCCCTGACCATCCTGAAATAGCCACGTTTCCAAAGCATTTTCACAACGGTGATGAACAGAATATTCATCCGAGTTATTTAAGCGATCAACCTCTGGCCGCAGTGAGAGAATTTCTTGAATTTATCAGGGGAATTCTCAAACAACATCATTAGCGGTGCCTAAATCTTCCGTTTCACTTTTCAAATCTCGCCCCTCGTCCCACGTCCCTCGTGCATCTTCAATCAACAATCAACAATCACCAACCATCAATCCAAACAATCACCAACCATCAATCACCAATCGCCAATCATCCATCGCCTAAAACCTTGTCTCCAAGCTCGCTCCGGCGCCTAATCCCAACCTTATCGGCGGGGGATTATCGGAATTTGATGCGATCTTGCGGGCCGTTTCAATCGAAGTGAGTATAACTTGCAGCCCCAGGTAGACCAGATCGACGTTGGCGACCGAAATCGTCACTTCTCCGACGACCACGGCCCCTTTGTTCAGGATGCGATCAAGGGCCTCGCAAAGCGAGATGTGTTCGCTTTCATTTAAAGAAATACCCCGCATAAACTACCTTTCTATTTTAATGGGACACGGATTTTCGCAGATTTACACAGATAATAATATTATTTCTTAATTAAAAATCTTGATAATCTGTGTTCATCTGTGTCCAATATCGCCATTCGTCATTTGTCCGTTGCCTGTTGTCTGCGTTCTGCGTTCCCCGCTCAGGGTTCTGCGTTCGGGGATAGCCCCTGAACCTCTGAACCGCTGAACGCTATGTCATTCTTCAACCGCCAATCAACAATCCAGAGGCAATCAACAATCAACGGTATTCAATAATAAATGGCATTTCCCAGTTCCCCTAATCGCTCGAGGCCCCGCGGCTCTCCCCGTTGATAAATCATGGTTTGATGCATTTCGGGAAAAGTCTGTTGAAGCATTTTTTTTACCAGCGACTCTCTTTGATAGAGGTCGGCGCACAATGGGCATTTGCTGTCCGGCGTGGCAAGGTTGAGAAAGAGGACCGGCGCATGGATACCGATGCGGCCGCAGGCGTCTATCAGGTCTTTGGTTTCTTCGAATGCCATCTGTGTCGGAATCGTCACCGTAAACAATGCCGACCGTGCCGGGTCTTTTAACAGCGTTTGCAGTTGCTTGAGGTCTTTTGATATCTGCACCATTCGCCCGGATATTTTGGGGAGTCTGAAGATCCGCTTATATTTCAAGAAAAGGTCAAAAAACACCTTGAGCCACTGGTCGATGAGTTCGGGAGTCTCCAGGAGCCGGATCAGATGTCCCGTGGGCGCGGCATCAAGGATGAAAACATGATATTTGTCTTCGGCCAGAAACTCCATCGCCAGCGTGAGGGCCATGACCTCGTCCAGGCCGGGCGGCGAGAGGTCCAAGACACGTTCCATCACTTCGCGGTCAAAGGTGAGGTCGAAATTGCTCGACAGGGAACTCAAAAACTTCTCCAGCTCGTCTGAATACTGGTTTTTCAAGGTTTCAAATTCTGCCTGGGCATCTATCTCCATGGCCGTAAGTCCCTTGGCCAGGCGTGTCGGTCTGGGTCCGATTTCGGCATCCAGGCAGGCCGACAGGGAATGGGCCGGGTCTGTGGAAAAAATAAAGACCTCCTTAGGCCTTGAATCCCGGGCTATTCTTACTGCCGTGGCACAAGACAGCGTGGTCTTTCCCACCCCGCCTTTGCCGGCAAACAGCAGGAGTTTCGTCTCGGAAGAGGGGAGATTTGCGGGCATTTCGACCGGTGAAACAATCGTGGATTGCGGATGCTGGATGCCGGATGCTTCGCGCGGAATTTTCAGGGAAACTGCGCCGTCCCAGAATTTTTCAAGCGGCCCTGAACCCCGCACCTCCTCCGGATACATGGGAATACCCCAAAGGGAATATTCGGATAATTTCTCGGGAAAGTTGCCGATCTCTCTTATTTGACGCGCATGTCTGTCAGAACAAACCTTGCAACTGTTTGCCGGATAAAGCCTGTTGACAGCTATATCCGTAACCAATATTTTCGATTGCTGCAGTGCATGCAATAACGCCAGAGTTTCATGGATGCTCAAGACCTCTGCCAGCATCACCGGCACAAAACGGCAGCGAACCGGATCTTGTATCAGTGACTCCATTTGCTTGACCGAATCGGACAGATCCAACAGGAACTCATCCAGTTCGTCCTTAATGTAGGCGCCGCTGAACAATTTCTTCATGTAGCGGTGTTTGGCCAGCAAAGCATCCAGGGCCTCGAGCCATTTTTTGATCAACCCCGGCATGGCCAGGAGTCTGAGGGTATGGCCGGTGGGCGCGGTATCCACCACGATGCAGTCATAGGTCCCATCCTCGGCCCACCCGGAAATCTCGAGAAAGGCCATAAGTTCGTCCAGACCCGGCAAAGAAAGATCCAGAAATCGGTTGATGTCTTCATCATCCAGAAAAGTTCCACGGACGGCAATCTCCCGGAGATCACCATCATGCTTCTTTTTGAAGCCGGCCAGACATTGCCGGGCATCAACCTCGATGCTCTTTAAATTTTTGGGAAGCGTAAGATCGGCCAGGCTGTCGGCCAGAGAATGCGCCGGATCGGTCGAGACAAGCAAAAAGGTGCTCTGAGGATTGCGTCGTGCATAGCGCAGTGCGGTCGCGGCGGCACTGGTGGTCTTGCCGACGCCGCCCTTGCCGCCGAAAAATACCAGGCGCAGCCGGGGGTCATGCAAAAAAGAGGGAGCTGCCATGCCGGTTTTTGTTTCATCTCTCCTCTTTTTCATCATCTTCATTTTGGATACCGGTTCCTTGATCCTGAATCTCGTCCAGGCGGTCGAGAAGTTCCTTTTCCCGGGCGTCAAACTCGGCCTCCGAAATCTTCCCGGTCTCCAGCATCATATAAAGGTCGCTCAACTCATTGGTGATGGACTCTGCCTCGCCCTCGATCTCTTGCTGGACACTGTTGTACATTTCACGGAATACCCAGAGGAGACCGCGAACCGGAGAAAGCAGTATGTCGTCTATGAGCAACATTTTTAGATTGATGATTGTTACAATCGAAAATCTTCAATTATAACTTCAGTTCCATATCTACAAAATTATGGGGTGCCCAGGGTCCGTTGTAGTCGAAGGCAAAGTTGTTGTCGAACAGGTTGGCTGCTTCCAATATGCCTTCTTCAAAGCGGGCCTCTGCATCCCGTCCCACGAGGCAGGCCAGGTTGAGCACTTCCCGTTCGGTGCGGCATTTGTTGCGCGTGATCTCAAAACAACAGTGTAACAATACGTTTTCTACATCGTCGGCATAGCTTTCCCGGTCTTCATTCAGCATGCGGTCGAACATGCGTCCCAGCTCTATCTTGTCATCCTGGGTAGGTTCGCGGTGGGTTCCGAAATATCTATCGCGTGCGGCTCTAAGCTCCGGGTGGGTACTGACGAAGTATTCGAATATATTCGGCACATCCCAGGTGACACGCAATCCCATCTCCACCTTGCCGGACACACGATCAAGCTGTTCCACAAATTCCGGCTGGTTGTCAGTTAGGATCTTTTTGATGGTTTCAGGGCCGTCTGCGATGATGCCGAATGACATGGGCAGCGGCGTGCTTTCTTCCATCAGCCGTTTGAGTACAGCCTGGTGTGCCGCGAGGTGGCGGCGTTCCGGCCGCAGCTTTCCATTGGGAACGTCGCTGACAACGGCCGCCACTTCCTCCCGAAAGATGGTATAGACGATGCTGTCGTCAATACCGCAGGAACCGTAAATGCGCTCCTCGGACCCGTATATCACGGCATACAAATATCTCCCCTTTTTGTTTGATGCTTGCACGGCCATATCTTAGCGACTCCTTTTCTTCTCTTCCCATTCCAATCTACCGGGTTCGCATAAAAGCTTCTTCCGGTGAGGGACGCGGCACCATCTTCACGAATTTGACCGTTTTGACGTTGCCCTCTTCGGTCCTTATTTCCAGAAGCGAGCCGCATACGAAGCACTTAACCTCGCCCTTAAAATCGTCATAATCATTGCCTAAATCCACCTTATGTCCGCAGGAAAGACAATTTATTTTCATTACCGGTTCTCCTTGCGCTTTAAATTCTGATATACGGTTCAGTAAGTAATTTTGAACCCTTCCATATTACATCCCTGATCCGGCTCGGTCTTAACGTGTCCGTCTATTTCGGAATGATTGTTCCGGTTACTTTGGTCAAGAACAAGCAAGAGCTCGTCCTTTTCAGCCTGTATCTCTTTAAAACGGGCATCGATAATCTTCACTCGATGCATCGCACTTTTCTTTTCATTGCCTTTTCGGAGTTTTTCCATTTCCAGACAGGATATTCTCAAATAGGCGCGATGCGGCTCAAAGACCTTATTCACATTTCCGGACAAGGTCCGGATGTCCTGCAAACCTTTCATGTTTCTTTTTGGTAAATTCATTTTTCCATTCCTTTTACCAGCACCAAAAGCGGTTGTTGTCTCAGGTTCGTTTAACCATTACTCGATCTCGACAGACGCACCCTCTATCGGAAAAGCTATTCATTTTGGATACCATGATTTTTACATATCTTTGCTATTATATCGTCCAACTTTTGGGAGACGAGTGAACGCCCGTCGCGGGTAACCTTGGCCGTCTCGGTGTTCAGAACATCACGACAGACACGCATAAAATTAGGATTGTCCAACCGGACGGGGCTGCTCAGGTGGACCAGAATTCGAGCGATTGCGATACAGGCCCGAATCGTAGGCCGGTTGTTGTTGACGCCGACGCCTCGCAATTCTCTCACGATATCCACAATTATCTCGGCTTCCGGCTTATTGATGCCGGATTTGGTCATTGTCACCTGAATCTCGCTTTCCCGGTCAAAATGGTCCAAGTTGATGGTGATGAGCCGATCCATCAAGGCATCCGCGGTTTTGTGGACACCGGCGTACTCTTCCGGGTTGGAGGTGAAGATAGCTTTGAAGTTCGGATCAACGCCAAGATATCCTTCGCCGGATCTGCGCTGTTTCGGCAGATTAAGGATTCTTTCTTCCAGGACGCTGAGCAGGGTATTGTTGGCTTCAGGTCTGGAGCGCGTAAACTCATCATAAATAAGCGTATACCCGCGCTGACAGGCCGTTGTGAGCCGGTTATCCACCCACATCGTATTAAAATGCTCTTCGGTCTTGAGAACGGAGTGGATATAATTATCAACGAGTTTATACTTGCGGTATCCGGAATCCCGGCCGACCAGGTCGGAACCTGAAAACTCGTCGTCTCCGTGGATAAGGGTGACCGGCCGGCCGAGTTGGGCGGCAACATGAAAGGCAAGGGTTGTCTTGCCGGTTCCTGCGGGACCGGCAAAATGCAGCGGGTATCCCACCTCGAGATAAGCGAGGGCGCGCTCTGTCAAGTCCTGAATATAAGGGGTATTGACGAACTGTTTGCTGGGCTCAAGCAGAACCTGACCGTCGCTGGTTGGAGCCTCCACCGTTGTGTCTGATACAACTCTCAAACTGTTATCTTTCATCTCATTTATACTCCTTTTTCAATTGACGATTCAGCCGTCGTAGCTTGCGCCACCTTGGCGAAGTCGGCTTGACGATTGAAAATTGTTTGCGGTTTTATTAATTTTCAATCTTCAATTTTCAATCTTCGATCCAAAGTAATCCATCCGCATCCCCGGCATTTCAGACACGCCATGGCCGGAGCCGATGCGTCGTCGCCCGTGCCTTTACACTCCGGACACACGATGGTCGGCCCCGCAGAATCGGCAACGAATCCTGTGCCGCGGCAGACCGTGCAGGTGAGGGTCTTAACAGCCCCGGTCCCCCGGCAATGGGCACAAGGCCTGTAGGGAGCCTTTACCCGGACCACCTTTCGGCCCCCGCAGACGCAACAGGTTGAAAGCGACGACATGATATCGAATGGATCAATTCCCTTACCGCCACAGAAAGAACATGCAACCTGTTCCATAATTTCCTCCGGAAATCGAGAATTATACTGGATTTCTGATGGGATGGTGCTATTGAGCCAAATCCCTGGCATCTTCGATCCAATTCTCCACATTGGCGGATCTTGCTGATCCTCCCAAAATCTCTCGCAACTTTTCCGGAGTACTTTCCGCAAGCTGGGCAAATGTATAATATCCGGCCTCGTTCAGTTGCCCTTGTCGCGCCGGACCGATTCCGCTGATTACGGTAAGGTCATCGGGGATAACCTCCTCGGCGGTCCCCGCTTCCTCCGCCTCCAAGCTCCCTGCTTCCGCCTCGGCCTCATCTTCGTCTTCTTGACGTTGTGGCTCTTCTGCTGCCCGAGGTTCCTCCTTATCCACGGCCCGTACCCTGGTTTCCACTATGACTTTGGGCTCGGCAGGTAAAGGGCCGGACCAGGCCTGTCGGGCGCCGGCGATGTCGTCTGCAACCTCTTTCCGCATACCGCCAACCGTGTCCTTTAGACCTGATACAAATGTACCCAGTGCATCCCTCAGGTTCCGGGCCATCTCGGCATGATCCTCGTTGAAACCGGCCTTCATTGCCGACACATCACCTTTAAGACCTGATACAAATGTACCCAGTGCATCCTTCAGGTTCCGGGCCATCTCGGCGTGATCCTCGTTGAAACCGGCCTTCATCTCGGCAACGGAATTTTCCAGGCCTGATACGAAGGTCACAAGGTCACCCCTCAACCCCCGGGCCATCTCGGCATGATTATTGCGGAAACCCGACTGCATATCGGTTACGTCGGCTTTCAAGTCGTCAATGAAAGCTCCGCGCATGTTGCGCAAAGCATCTACTTCACCGCGCAAGCGGGTCATATCGTCTGTTAACCGGCCCATGTTGCTCTCCTTTCTTTTTTTTCCGTTCAAAGGTTCAGCGTTCATGGTTCTGCGTTCCGGGTTCTGCTTCTGCGTTCCGGGTTCTGCGTTCTGGGTTAGCCGCTGAACCCTGGTCGCCTACGGCGCCGCCAAAGGCGGGCAAACCTTGAACCCCTGAACATCGTTTCGTGAGGGGCACTGAAGCCGGCCCCTCACGAAAGATCTGGTTTACGCCGGGGCTGCAGCGGACGCGGTAAGACCAATAGCTTCGGCATACTTCAGGTACGTCTCGACCGAAGCGATCACTACCCTTGCCTCGATGGACAGCAGTTCGATCCCAACCAGGGAAACCTTGACCCACGCATCGATCACGATACCTTTGTCAAGGATACGATCTACGACTTCCGCCAAGCTTGAAGAATCGGTTGATTTCTGAATCTTTGCCATGATTACACTCCTTTTTTAGTTTTGGTTTACAAAAAAATTGACCACGGGACAGGCATGCCTGTTCGAATAGTGTGCAAGGCCTGTGCCACATGCAGCAAAGGTTTCTTTATTGATGTAATTTCAATTTGTTAACAAATCCGGCGGCTATGGATTTTTTAGTAAAAGTCGGTAATAAAGGGAGTCGTCGCTATGGAACATTTTCCATAGATTTTCAGCGATGTTCAATTACCTTCAGCACTTCGTTATGCAAAAAGGGTTTCGCGATAAAGTCGTTAATCAATCCTTCTTTCTGAGCGTTCAGGATGTCGGCATCATCCCTGTAAAAATAACCCGAAACAATCACGATGCGCACCAACGGGTCGATATCCCGGATCTTTCTTGCCAATTGCAAGCCTTCCATATCCGGCAATTTGGCGTCCAGAAAGGCCAGCCGGAAACGATTGTGCTTCACCAATTCAAGCGCTTCCCCGCCGTTTGCTGCTTTTTTTGAGCAAAACCCGTTTTTTTTCAGTATGTTTTCCAGAGCCCAGCACATATCCGGCTCATCATCCACGATCAGAAAGACCTGGTCTTGGTTTTCCATTTTGTTTATCCTTATGGGGTGATTGGCGATTGTTGATTGATGATTGATAGCAATCGCTTTCAGTCGTCGTCCTTAAATCAACAATCATCAATCGCCAATCGCCAATCCAAACAATCGTCAATCCAGCGGTAGCCTCACGGTAAAGGTGCTCCCCCGGCCCACAACGCTGTCCACCTCAATGATACCTATATGCTGCTTTACGATGGAATAGCAGATGGAAAGTCCCAATCCGGTTCCTTCTCCCACCGGCGCAGTCGTATAAAACGGATCAAATATTTTATTAATGTTCTCCTGGGGTATCCCATGACCTGTATCTGCTATGTGAATCAACAGGTCCTGTTTTGCCTGATCAATGGTTACGGTTAAGGTTCCACCGTCCGGCATGGCCTGAATGGCGTTTAAAAAGAGGTTAATGAATACCTGTTGGAGCAGGCTGGCATTACCGTTGATCATGATCGGTCTTTTGTCAAATTGCAGATGGCCTTCGATCTTTTGAATTTTGGCCTGGTTGTCGATCAAGGCCCACGTTTCCCGTATGAGGGCAGGCAAATTGACCGGCTCCGGCTTGGACGTTACCGCCGGCCGGGCAAATCTCAAAAGATTTTCGATGATATTGGACGCTCTCTGAATGCCGATGTGAATTTTTTCGGAGCATTCCCGCAGAAATTCCGGGCTGATATTATCTTCCATAAGAAACTGAGCACCTGAAGAACAAATCGCCAAAGGATTGCGAATCTCGTGGGCAATTCCACCGGCCATCACGCCTAATGCGGTAAATTTCTGCGACTGTAAAAGCTGCGTCTCCAATTTGCGGCGCTCGCTCTGGTCTCTTCCTACCGCCACGATTCCCACGGCATGGGACGCTTCGTCTTTCATGGTTGAACAGACCCAGGCAACATGAATACCCTCCCCTTTTTGGGAGACCAGCTCCCATTCATGCATCTGAGATTTATCTCCCGGCTTCATTTTCGAAAAAACATTTTTGATTGTTTCCTGGCAATCTTTGACAAAATATTCAGAAAAAAAATGGTCCCTCACTTTCTCGAAGGTGTAGCCCGAGATCTTTTCCGCCGCCGGATTCCATGATAAAATTTTCCCGGCCGTATCCGTAGACAGGATGATATCACTGGCACTTTCAAAAACACTCGCCAGATGGCGTTCCACACGGCGGACCTCTTCGCTCAACCGTATTTGTTCGGTAACATCGTCCATGAGCAGCATTACGCTTTCAACAGTCCCCTGCCAGGAAAAAGGAAGGATGCGGTAATAGTAAATCCGCAGCGGGACCCCCGGTGAACGATATGACATCCGTTGCCCCAAAGTCGGCTGGTTATTGTCGAAGACCTGACGAATCTGTCGGGTGATATCCATCTGATCGAGAATGATGGCAGGGAATACCTTTTCCAGCGGACGACCAATGGTATTTGGCAGGGACCGCCGGCTCTTTTCCAGAAAATTTCGGTTGGCCGAAACGATACGCATGTCCCGGTCGATTCTCAAAACCGATGAAGGAATGGCATCCAAAAGCATTGTATATAGCTTTTGGTAGCGGTCGGATTCACTCTGCATAGGCGACTCAACCCTGATCGACTTCATTTATGAGCATCCTTTTGATTTGTGGAATCGCTTCGCTCTTTCTATTTTAATAAAAGCGATATAGCTTTCAAGAAATGTTTTTGGATTCTTGCGCTGTAATCATCTTGTTTTTAAGCGTTTTTTCCATCAGCAATCACAAATCAACAATCCTATAGAATTCCTTCAATCGCCAATCAACAATCAACAATCGTCAATCCCTTAGCCCGATCAGGCAGCACAAAGTTAAAAGGGGGCCACGGCCCGCTTAAAAGAAGCTTGACGTCCTTTGCTGAACAAAGGCGTCGAAACACCCGGCGGAAACGCTCAACGGATTGTCGCGGCACAAGGTAGTAGAGGGAAAGAAGACCTTCCTTGATTGTTGATTGTTGATTGTTGATTGTTGATTGTGACGAATCCGGATTGTATTCGAACGTGAACTTTATATAGAGCCCGGAAAATACTTCCTTATAATGGTTTATCACCTTATCGATATCTCTGCTTGATTTATCCTTTTGAACATAATGCGCACTGCGTTCGATGATATATTGTCTGCCGGAGATGCTCGATTGCGGATCTTCACATTTTGGATTTTGGATTTTGGATTTTGGATTATTCTTCTCCAATTCCACATTCCGCAATCCGCAATCCGCATTTGTTAAATCTTCAATCAATACCCTGATTCCCATTTCCACGCAGGTGCCCAGTTCTTTTAGCAGCGCCTCATATTGTGCCTGATTTTTTTTAAGGAGTTGAACAACCTGCCTTTCTTCTTCCAGCAGACAGCCGTACCGCATTGGGATGAGCGTGCGATCTCGGTGAAATGACTCTATCACATTTTTATAGGCCAAAATGTGCGAAATATCCGGCGGCGAGTCTGAATGAGCGATTCTGGAAATAGCTGCGCTGATCCCGTTATTTTCAACCAAAACAACAGGTTGATCATCCACGCCTGTAATATCGGCGGCCATCTGATTTTTCCGGCTGCGAAAGATGCAATAAAGTAAATATTTCAAGATGATTTTTCCGATTCGAAACAATCGCCAATCGTAATAGTTCTGCCACTTTCCTTCTTCAATCAACAATCTCCAGAGAGGGGCAAAAGCTGTACGGCGGCCAGGGGCCTGAAAGCTGTAAGGTCAGCCCGTCTTGACCATAGATTTCATTGGCCTGATCCACGCCGGCGCAAAACTTCTCCGTAAAATTCAACGGAACCAGATAGGCCCAATTTGCGATCATATCCATATCCATTCCGGTGGCATCGCGGGAAAGCATTTTCCGAGTGCAAAAATCAGAGGCATATTGGTCCAGGTTCTTGGCAATCTCCTGTAGTTTTTTTTTGCAACCAAGATTCAACTTGTTACCGATATCGCTATGGATACGCTTTTCCTGGAAGTAGCGTGCTCCGGGGGACAATGACGCCAGGCGTTCTGCCTCGGCCGCCATTGTTGTGGAATAAAGTTTCTCTTTTGCCTTTTCGCTGTCTACCAGACCTTTGACGGACCATTCCTCCTTTTCAGTAACATGATCCAGAAACTGCGAAATTGTTTTTGTGTGTATTTTCAAAAGGTTTTCAAGGCTGTCGAGGGACGAAAAAATGGTACCGAACCGGGCCGGCAGCACGGGTGAATAGGGCATCACCTGCTGCACTACTTCTTCGTGCCGACAGGCACGAGGCCCGATCCAGGATAGATCCTTCATTCTGGATTCGGCTTCCGAATCGCAAAACTCCTCCAGGGAGGCCTTGCTGAAAACCGCCGTGATACCCTGAAATGTCCATTGTGAGACCGTCTGTCGATCATCCAGGCCGGAGACGTTCAGAGTCTCCGGCACATGGGGCCGTGCAAAACAAAAAAGGTAAATTCCTTCGCCATCTCCGGCCCTTATTGTGGTGTCGTCGGGTTTGTTAGGCATTGTTATTCTCCAGAGGCCAGGCTTCAAGGTCCGGGTTTTCTAATTCGCAATAAAAATCAGTCGGTGGTCTCTTTTTTCCGCGGCAGAACGATCTCAAGTACGCCGTTTTTAAAATTCGCGACATGCCTTTTGAAATCTACTTCCGTCGGCAACGTAATATCCTCAATAAATTCCTGCTCCCCCCGTTTGGCAACGATGGAATATCGGCCTGCTTGTACACTCAGGCAAACATCCTCCTTTCTAAACCCGCCCAGGTCTATGACGATCAGCACTTCCTCGGCTTCGCGGAAAACATCGACCAGGGGACCTTTTATTTTTTTGAACAGCGGCTTGGTCTGGAATTTCCAGTTGCGCGGCTTTTTAAAAAGACCGGTCGGAAATGCGGGGGCGGTCAAGCGCCCGGCCGGTTCGGATCGTGAAGCCCGGTCCCCGCCGAAGTTCACCTGCAGACCAACATTTGAAGAAAGTCTGATCCTCGGGCCTTTTTTCTGTCGCTTGCGTTGGGCTCGAGAAACATCCTTCATGGTTATAGATGGTATCGATCGCTTCATAGAATATAGTTCGCTCTGCGCGCTACCGTACCTCTTCAATGATACTGAGCAAGTCCGCTTCGGTAATCAGCAACTCAATCGTGTCGTCGGTCTCTTCACCGCCTCCTGCTTCCACGACCCGGCGCAGGGCCTTTAGCGCCGCATAATGGCAAACCCCGGCAATGTCGGCACCGCAGAATCCCTCGGTCCCGGCGGCCAGATTGCCAAGGCTGAGATCGGGTGCCAGGGGCTTGTTGCGCAGATGCACTTCAAATATCTCTTCACGATCTTTTTCATCCGGTATCGGGATCTCTATGACCTCATCAAACCGGCCCGGCCGCAGCACGGCCGGATCAAGCATGTCTGTTCGGTTGGTGGCTCCCAGTACAAGGACGCCCTTGAGCTCTTCGATACCGTCGAGTTCCGCCAGAAACTGGCTGAGGACTCGTTCGGCGACGTGGGAATCCGATGAACCGGTATTCCGTATGGGAACCAAAGCGTCAATCTCATCGAAGAAAATGATACAGGGAGCCGCCTGCCGGGCCTTGCGAAAAACCTCTCTTACCCCGCTCTCGGACTCTCCCACATATTTGGAAAGGAGTGCCGGACCCTTTACCGATATAAAATTAACATTGCTTTCGGTTGCGATGGCTTTAACCAGCAGCGTTTTGCCGCATCCGGGCACCCCAGACATCAGAATGCCTTTAGGCGGCCTACAGCCCGCTTTCTTATAGAGATGGGGGTATTTCAACGGCCACTCCACCGCTTCCACCAGGCGCGATTTGGCCCCTGTCAGTCCCCCGACATCCTGCCATTTGACATTCGGAACCTCAACAAATACCTCCCGTATAGCCGATGGTTCAACTTCGCAAAGGGCGGCCAGAAAGTCATCCATATGTACCTCGAGCCGTGCTAGCTGCTCGTAAGGAATACCGGTTTTGCCAAAATCTATGACAGGCATGATCCGGCGCAAACAAATCATGGCCGCTTCCCTGCAAAACGCCTCCAGATCAGCACCCACAAAGCCATGGGTGATCTCCGCCAAATGGTTCATAAGTACGTTCTGGGCCAAGGGCATTCCCCGGCTGTGAATCTCCAATATTTCCAGCCGTCCGTTACGGTCGGGAATAGGAATGGAAATCTCCCGGTCAAACCGCCCCGGCCGTCGCAGGGCAGGGTCCAGAGCATTGGGAATGTTGGTAGCGGCAATCACAATCACGTGTTGGCGTTTGGTCAGACCATCCATAAGGGCGAGGAGTTGTGCCACCACCCGTTTTTCCACGTCGCCTACGACTTTTTCCCGTTTTGGGGCGATGGCATCAATCTCGTCCAGAAAAACGATGCTCGGGCCCTTGCGGGAGGCATCGTCGAAGATCTTTCGCAAATGGGCTTCACTCTCGCCGTAAAACTTGTGGATAATTTCCGGCCCGTTGATTGAAAAAAAGTTGGCCTCTGTTTCGTGGGCAATCGTTCTGGCGATAAGCGTCTTGCCGCAGCCGGGAGGGCCGTGCAGCAGCACTCCTTTGGGCGCATCAATTCCCAGCCGTTCGAACACCTCGGGGTAGCGCAGGGGAAGTTCTATCATTTCCCGGATGCGTTGAAGCTGAGGTTTGAGGCCTCCGATGTCTTCGTAAGAAACTGAACGAACGGCCTCTTGCTCATCCTTTTTACCGATCACAAGCTGAGTTGTCGGATTAATGAGCACAGGCCCTTTCGGTGTCGTGGTTTCCACCCTGAAATCAGCCGATCGGCTGCCGAAAAGCGTGGCACGTATTCGATCGCCTTGCAGCACAGGCAAGCCGTCAAGCAGACTGCCGATGTACTTCAGGTCACGCTCGGCCGGGATAATATTTACCGGGGCAATTTGCAAGCGTTCCGCCGGCCGGCAGTTGACCTTGCGAATCCGCACAAAATCATCGACGCCGGCACCCACGTTTTCCCGTGAGAGCCCATCGAGTTGAACCCGGGACTGTCCGCGGAGGTCCTTGTAGGCCGGCATTACCTTGCACACGCTCTTGCGCTTGCCCTCAACCTCCAGTATGTCTCCGATGGTCACTTTCAGCTTCTCGATGTCTTCCGGTCCCATGCGGGCAAATGCCCGCCCCATGTCTTTGCTGAGAGCTTCGGTTACCTTTAGTTCTAAAGTTGTTTTTTTGCTACCGGTCATGATACACCATTTTGACTGTCGATTTATGATTGTTGATTGGTGGAAATCATTTTAATTGAATGTTGATTATTGACATCTGGATTGTTGATTTATGATTGTTGATTGGTAGCAATCGCTTCGCTCCGCCATTTTATGCCAAAATGACTGTCATCCTTAAATCAACAATCATCAATCCAAACACTTTATTTCCAGAATGCCATTATTACAGGTCACCTCCATCTTTTCCCGCTGGTAGGCCCTGGGCAATAGAATCTCTTTATAATACTTTGTCTCCCCCTTTTCGGCCCGCATCGTAAGCAAATCATCCTTTACCTCGATACGAACATCTTCGGCGCTGATGCCCGGCATCTCTGCCACGAGAAGGGTGTATTCCTTTTCTTCGAATATATCTACCATGGGCTCCCGGATCTCCTGGACCACAGACTCACCGGTCCGTTCGTCTTTGCGGATGTTCCCGAAGGGCTCCACTTTAGCCCCTTCGCCGCCCAAGCCGACTTTAACCGAGAAGCCATAAACCCCTTTAAGTTCTTTGTCTTTTCCGTGAATATGGCCGGAGCTGGAAAGCTTTTCCCCTTTTTCGGCCAGCTCTCCAAGCTTTTCAACAAGATCCGTAAGGCCTCCCAAAATTCCCTCGAATCCCCCTTTTTTTTCCTTTTTTTTAGTCATAAATGTCTCCGTCTATTGAAGTTTCCATAATATTACCTTCATCTTGAACTTCTATACCGTTTGACTTTTTTCAACATTTGTCATGCAAGATTTAGGAATTAATTTTTGCGTGCATCGACTTGAGCCCTTTTTTGTACTTATTTTCCGCTGTAAGCGCGGGGTCTGCTGACGGGATAGAGCACACGGATATCTTTATCTAGTCTATGCTGTAATGAATGCAACGCTCCTAAAAAAAGGATTCCTGTTTCATTATTTTGAAGCGTTTTATTAATTCGGTCGGCAATAAAGTGATCCCGTTTTCCGAGCACCAAATCAGCCTTGGCTTTTTGGCGTGCCGTGCGTATGCTATTCGCGGGAATATTTCCGGCATCCAGCATCTGTTTGGTGAGTTCGTATTCTTTGACTAAAAGCTCTGAAGCTTCGGTTCCCATCAGTTTGGCACCCCTTTGCATCAACCGTAAAAGGAGTTGATGATTCCGGCTTTCCGCCTTTGCGAGTTCGGTTACAACCTCAACCTCCTTTCCGCATACGGGCAACCCGTCCTGATAAAGACGAACGTTTTCATAAGAAATGTCTAATTTATCAATGGTCGTTTCGATTTCCGTCCACACCTGATCTATCATGTTTATTTTACGCTTCATGGATTGTCTCCCCAGCTTTCTGAGGGTCGCACGGTGTACCGATTCACCCAGGGCGCCCATGTCCGCCTGGGTATGGATAATTGGAAAATAGATCAGGGTTCTGAAAGAACTTTTCGTATCGGAGTCTTTATTTGTGGAGTTCATATAACCCTTCGAATCTGGGCATGTAGATTTTGAAGTTTGTACACCCAATTACAGGATAAATTGTTGCTGATGCAGGGTTTCAGTCAACTGACCGTTGGATGCTTTGACATCAGGGCTTCTTTAACAACGGCACAAACTTCATCGATATCGAATGGTTTGGTAATGAAGTCAAAGGCTCCGGCCTTCATAGCGCTTCGAACCGCATCCCGGGAACCATGGCCGGTGAGGATGATGACCTGGACGCTTTGGTGCATTGCCATGAGCCGGGCCAATATTTCGAGACCGTTACAATCCGGCAAGTTCAGATCTAAGATTATCAGATCCGGTTTATTGCTTGACATAATATCTATTGCTTCTGTGCCGGTTTCCGCCTTTAATACAATATAGCCTCCCCTTGAGAGCACCTGGAAGAGCAAGCCAATCGTTTCCTGGTCATCTTCCACAATGAGTATCGTCTTCTTATTTCCTGTAAGTTTCTTTCCATTTATCCCATTAAACATTTATAACCTCAATTGTGCCCGAGAGCAGCCTTTTAATATCTACTTGGTATTAATCCTTAAATTTTTTACTTTTGTATGTATCGTTTTATAATCAATCTTGAGCATACGAGCGGCCTTGGCCTTGTTTCCTCCTGTTTGTTTTAAGGCCTGCGTAAGAACTTCTCTTTCCACAGCCATGGTGTTTTGGCGTACAATGTCTTTCAAAGAGAGACTACTATATGGGATTGCTTTATTATCGATAATTTGGATGGGGAGGAGATCATAAGGATTTTTTTTGAGATTAAGTTCCTTTTCAGTGATCACATTATCAGCCATAAGCACGGCCCGACGAATGGCAGAGGAAAATTCCCGGACGTTCCCGGGCCAGGAGAAAGAAAGCAGGGCTTCGATGGCACAATCCGAAAAACCCGACACATTTTTATTCAATTCAGCATTGGTGATATCCAGAAAGCGCTTGGCAAGATAGATAATGTCTTCTTGGCGTTCACGAAGAGGGGGGATCTTTATGGCGAATTCATTCAGCCTGAAAAAGAGGTCTCTGCGGAAACGACCTGATTCAACCAGGCGGTAAAGATCCTGATTGCTGGCGGAAAGGAGACGGATATTAACTTTCACAGGCTTGGAAGTTCCTATTGGATAGACCTTACTCTCTTGAAGAACCCGTAAAAGCTTGGCCTGGGAGGCAAAAGGCAGGTTAGATATCTCATCTAAAAATAGTGTGCCGCCGTCGGCCTGGACAATTTTACCCGTCCGTTCTCGATGGGCGTCCGTAAAGGCGCCTTTACTATGGCCGAAAAGTTCACTTTCCAGCAGGGTCTCCGGTATGGCGCCACAATCCACAGGGATAAAAGAGCCTTTCGATTGAGAGCTGCAGTTGTGGATGGCATGGGCTATAAGCTCTTTTCCAGATCCTGTTGCACCTTCGATAATTACAGCAAAGTTTGATGGTGCCACACGATTTATCATTGAAATTAATTGACCCACGGCATCGCTCGGTCCCATTGTTTCCCGCAGGGGACTGTCTTTCTTAAGACGACTGGTGAGGCTTTTTACCTTCCGTTTGAGCCTCCCTTCGGCCAGGGCTCTGTGCACCACTCGTATAACCTCATTATGTTCGAAAGGTTTTGTAAGGTAATCGTGGGCACCGGCCTGCATTGCTTCAACTGCTCCTCTAATCTCACCATAGGCGGTAATTATGATAACGGGAAGTTCAGGGGCCAGTTCCTCAAGGCGCTTTATCACTTCTGTTCCATCCATGCCGGGCATTTTAATATCAAGCAGCATTGCATCCGGCAACACTGAGCTTACGGACTTCAGGGCCGACTCACCATCGTTTGCTGTAAAGGTTTTAAATCCTTCTCTTTGCATGAGCAAAGTAAGCATGTTGCAGATTTCTTTATCGTCATCTACAATTAATATGCGGGCATCAGTTTCCGGCATGCCTTTTCCTCAAAAATTGATAAGGGTTAAGGGTAGAAGAAGTTAAAGGTTATTGCATTTTATTCCGACGAGAAAGGCCGAGTCGGTTTAATAAATATGGAATTAAATCCATAGAACAATTTCCACATTTATATGGCTGCATGTCCATGCGGCATAGGCCCCATATTGTCGACGCTTTATATAGATAGCATTCCATATAGCTCCAAATCCATGTCTATCGAGCGAGAAAAATATTTTGAAAAAAGCATTTTGCAATACATGTGCCAAATACATCAAAAATTTATAAACGCCTCGATCCGTTAATTCCCGTTTATCACATTTCGAACGGTTTGGACTAACTCGCGATAAATGAAGGGTTTCATAATAAAGGATTTGATCCCAATGGCCATGGCTTTTTCTTCGTTAATGAACTCGCTATTCCCCGTGCAGAGGATAATTGGTATATCAGGACGAATTTCCAAAAGTTTTTTCGCTAAGCTAGCGCCCGTCAGATTCGGCATGGCCATATCGGTAAGAACCAGGTCGAATTTGTCAGGCTGTTCCCTGAAGAGCACCAGCGCTTCCACGGCACTTGTTGTTGAAACGACTTGATACCCTAATCGTTCCAGCATCTTCCTGCCCACCTTCACTACGGATTCATCATCGTCGATCAAAAGAATATGCTCATTCCCGGTAAAATCAGTAAGCCCGGTGTTTTTATCCGGCTTTCCTAACGGCTCACTTCCGGTAACGGGCAAATAGACACTGAAAGTAGAGCCTTTCCCCACTTCAGTTTCAACAGTGATCGTTCCGCCATATTTTTTCACTATCCCGTGCACTACAGCTAAACCCAATCCGGTTCCATGATCTTTATCTTTGCTCGTAAAGTAAGGATCGAATATTTTTTCGCGTATATCCGGTGGAATCCCACATCCTGTATCTGATACACTCAGCTTCAAATATAAACCGGGGGAAATTTCCGGGTTCAGGGCAATAAAGGCGGAATCAAGAATCACATTGGTGAGTGTCACTTTCAAAACCCCTCCATCCTCTCCCATGGCATAGGCGGCATTGGTGCAGAGATTCATCAATAACTGATGGATCTGGGTGGAATCTGCCGCTATTATATCAGAATCTATTTTTATATATCGGCGAATTTTAATCATGGAAGGTAAGGTCGCTTTCAAAAACTTGAGGGCCTCTTCTAAAACCGAAGCAACCATCACCGGAAACCGCCCTTCTTGGTCTACGCGGGCGAATGTAACAACCTGCTTGATAAGATCTTTTGCTCTATAACCGGCCTTGAGAATATGTTGAAGATTCTCATACACATAAGTTTTTTTTGGTAAAGCATCCAGACTGATCTGAGTATAGCCTATTATAGATGTTAAAATATTGTTGAAATCGTGAGCAATTCCCCCTGCCAAGATCCCTAAGGCCTCCATTTTGTGAGATTGCTGGAGTTGGGCTTCAAGCTTTTTTTTCCCGGTAACGTCACGCCAGCTCGATCTGCTATAAAGAACATTACCCTTCTTATCTCGAACCGCCGAAACATTTAAGGACACATCAATTACGCTTCCGTCCTTTCGTTGTACCTGCAATTCCTTTTCTCGAATTATTCCGTTCGTTACAAACTCCGGAAACACATTTGCTTTTGCATACTCAGCACTTTCAGAAGTGTACAGGTCGAAGATTGATCGACCGATGATGTTTTCTTTTTTATAACCTAATGTATCGGCTAATGTTTGGTTGCAATCGAGAATATTTGCTGTTTTCGCATCAACTGAAACGTACATATCCGGAGCGTAATCATAGAGGTCTTGATATTTTTCTTGGCTCTGTTGCAACGCCTCCTCTGCCTTCTTCAACCCGCTGATATCATTTACCATAAGGAGCAGGCCATCTGATGAGAAAGGAACAAAATGGCAATCGAGCCGGACAACCTTTCCAAAAGTTGATTCTGATATTAACATGCAACGTTTAACGGCCTTTTCTCTTAAAGCGCTTTTGGCTTTATCAAGCATAGTATGACCATCTGGTCCGGGATTCGTCCATGAATCTAGGTTGTTGTAATTTTGTTGAAGAACTTGCTCTTTTGTTGCTCCAATAATCTTTGCTATGGCGTCATTGGCTTCTATACATTGTCCGGATGGGTCATAAATTAATATTCCAACAGGAGACTCAGAAATGATGTTGCGGTATATCTCCTCGTTCTCCCGCAGTGCCTCCTCATACCACTTGTGCTCGATGATGTGACCCAAGCGCTTAGCAACAGCGTTGAACAGAGATCTTTCTTCCTTCAGGAAAGGCCCGTCATCTATTTCAGGCCTTTTCTCCAGACAACAGATTTCTAAAAATCCAACTGTCTCGCTATGAACAACAATATAAATTGGTTGCTTCCAATTAGTTGCTTTGAAGTTTTCCGTTTTGTATTCTTTTCCCTGCAGCAAGATGCGGGCGCAAGTGGCTTCCGGATGCTTACAGGCGGAAGGAATGAGATTAACTATACCATGCAGCATTTTATCTAATGAAATCTCTGGAGTGCCAACAAGGGCAGAAATACTATAAAGGCAACTCAACTCCTTGACTCGCTCGTCAAGCTCAAGCTTTTTTTTAAGCAGGGCGTCCTCAGCTTGCCGTTGCTCTTTTATTTGCTGTTTCAATGCCTTGTTAGCTTCTGTCAGTTCGTAAGTTTGATCTTTAGCCCGCTGCTCTATTTCTTCGTAGGCGTTTAACAGCAGTTCCTTCGCCTTCTGGCGGTCGCTTATATCGGTTATCGCTGTTCGAGTTTGAGTGATATTTCCTTCTGCATCCTCTACTAAAATAGATTCCAGTTGAGCATAAAATTGGATTACATCATCTTTAACAAGTCTCAGTTCGCAGGTCGGCTTAATGTTTGTTTCAAAGAGATTCTTGTGGTAAAAGTAATAAACGTCCTGATCATCCCTGCTAATGAATGAAGAGAATGGTTTTCCTATCAAAAAACTTCTCTCCACTCCCAACATAGTAGCAATGGTAAGGCTTGCTTCTAAAATCAGTCCCTTATTTGAAAGCGTCGTGTATCCGACAGGAGCAAAGTCGTATAAATCAGAATACCTGTTTCGGGATGCTTCAATTTTCCAATGCGCCTGGCACAGTTCTTCGTATTGCATTTCCAGTTCTATTTGATGAATATGCAGTTCTTCAATCAGTTTGCGGACATCATAGGTGGGTTTTTTATTGACGTCTTCGGGATTTTTGTTTAAAAATTCTTCGGCCTGTTTTCTAAGACTATCATGATGTTGTGGTCTGGATTTGCTTTTCACCATGGCATTATCTCTCCGTTAGCTTAGACTGCCGACCGTGTTGCTTCTTATCCGGTACTATCTACCTTAACATAATCTTTGTATTTATTTTTGATTGCTATTATTTCATCCCCCACTGCAAAAATGCGTCCACCCCATCCGGGTCAAAATGATTCCCCCGTCCCTTCCAGGATCTTGCCGCCATGAATTGTGTGTTCCTTGCATTATACTTGAATTCCGGTAAACTCAACAATACTGATGATATTCTTCAATTCTTCAATTTCCAGAGTGTCCGAGAAGTGAACCGCGCTGCCGCAGTCGTCGTGAGATCAGGAAGAGGTCAGGTGCTGTCTGAAAATGATAATCCCCACCATATCAGATAAAAGGGTTCAAGTTCAAGATGTTGTGGTCTGGTTAACCCGGTACGATTGTAGATACCTTGCAAGTACCTGGTTTACTCGCAATTGAGATACGGTAATATAGTATCACAAGAAATGTACCCTGTCCCTTTCTTGGAATATCTTACAAGTATCTATTTTCACATGGAATTGAGATACGGTAATATCGTATCACAACAATTATACCCTTTCTCTTTGTTGGAACATCTTGCCATTGTCCCAATCTTTTATACATACCAAATTGTTGTGATATGTTTAATT
Source organism: Pseudomonadota bacterium (assembly GCA_043827325.1). GTDB lineage: Bacteria > Desulfobacterota > Desulfobacteria > Desulfobacterales > UBA11574 > JBDRPF01. Next base: position 26,998 of record JBDRPF010000016.1, read on the forward strand.
TAAAGAGGCGGGTAATTGTGTGATATCCTTTTCGTAAAATGTGAGATTGTCGGGTTGGGTCGTGCCTGATGTTTGATAATAATTTTGCCATCAATCATTTTGCCAAATTTTTAACAATCGCCGCGCACCGCTTTTATAATCCCAGATCCTCGTTGATCAGAATGACCTTCACCCGCCCTTTGGGGAAAGACTTTTCAGTGATGGTCCAGGTGTTGCAGATACGGTCCGGGCTTTTGCACTCCTCGCAGAAAGCCGTTTTAGCGCACGGTGTTTTCTTGTCGAGACGCATGGTATTGGTCGGGGCCGCATAGTCTTTGATACGGTTCATGGCGGACTCCAGATCCGGCACGATCTTGTTCCGGCCCACCATCACGATGACGAATTTGGGCCCGAAGGTGAGAGCTGCGACGCGGTTACCGATCATGTCCAGGTTGACAAGCTGGCCGTCTTCGGTCACGGCGTTGGTTCCGGTGATAAAAAGATCCGCAAGCAGTGACTGGCGGCGTCTTTCAAGGCTCTCAGCCGGTGACAGGGATTTGTCATAGGTGTCGATCACCCGCATGCCGGCAGAATCTTTAAGGGCATCATAGAGCCCGGTGGTTGTAAACGTCATCGAGCCCCCCCAGGACATGCTGCTCGCGTCGAGTCCGGGGATGATCTTTTCCAGAGCGATCTGCCTGGCCTCATCCGCATTTTTTGCCAGATAAACGTCGAAGTTGTTCTCCTCCAGTGCTTTCTTGATTGTTTTCAAACGGACCTGCCAGTAATGCTCAATCGGTTTTTCCACCGTCCACCTCCTGTTTCTTTGTTTTCTTTCTAAAACGTTTTGTCATTGGCCGCGCCCTGAGCAGCACGTATGTCGCACCCGTACCGCCGTCACAGGCCCTTGCACTGGAAAAAGCCATCACCCACTTTCTCCAGGGGCCCGTGGTGAGCCACTTGATGAGCCGGGTTTTCAGAACGGGTTTGTCCGGTGATGAAAGGCCGCGTCCGTGAACGATCAGGACGGCCCTTTTTCCGGTCACTATCGAATCCTTTAATAAAACTTCAAATGCCGCATGTGCATCTTCCACGCTGAGTCCGTGGAGATCGATGTGTGCCTGTATGGAAAAATCACCCCGGTGGAGGCGCCGTGTTATCTCCGGATTCACCCGGTGTCCGGTGCCTTCGATGTACTCCGCGGTGTCGGCCAAAACAAACCCCTCCCCGTGCTTGACAAGATTTTCCAGTTGCCACAGGGCAGCGGCATCGGGATTGTCTTCAGGTCCCTCGGGTACACGCTTTTGGGAATCCGACTCGATACAGCCGCTTCTTGAAATGGGCGTGACGTTTGCCATGGCCTCATCGAAAAGCTGTTGTTCTTTTACAGGGTCCGGCTTCCCCTGTTGAACTTTCGGTGGACCGTTAGCGGGGTTCCGGACAACCGGCAGAGACGGGATGTCCAGCAGCGCTTTAAGATCTTTAAAGGACCTGAAGGTGCCCCGGGGCTTGGCGGGTTTCATAACGACTCCTTCGTGAACGGGTATCGACCTCGTCAGCGTTCACGGCATCAGGGATTCCGCATGGAGTGATATCTGAAAATCTCTCTTTTTCGCGTCCCCTCCCTGTATTGAAAGTAATCGCTTATTATCTGCCCGTGATCAAACACAATCGGTTCCGGAAGTTCATTTTTCGTAAAAATGCCGACTTTTTTTGCATCATCATCCGCTTTCGGGATGCCGGTCCCGCCGGCGATGAAAACCGTTGTGACCGTGTGATGCCGCGGGTCGCGGTCAGGGTTTGAATAGGTGTGGAACTGTTCCTCGAGTTGAACGTCCAGTGACGTCTCTTCTTTTGCCTCCCTGACGGCAGATGCTTCCAAAGATTCGCCGTAATCCACGAAACCGCCCGGCAGCGCCCACCCGTGGGGCGGATTCCGCCGTTCGACCAGAACGATGCCGTCATCGATCTCGATGATGACATCCACGGTAAGCAGCGGGTTTCTGTATGGTTGTCCCATATTGAAGAAAAAAGTCAACAACCACCCTTAAAGGGGGCGGCGCTTGATCAGGCTCTAAAAGGGCCGTTAAATTTTTTTTGCGGCAGAGGCGCAAAGGACATCGAGGTTAATTTCTTTTTCGTACTTTCGTGTTTTCGTGATAAATACATTTTCCGTTAAGGCTTACCCGGTTGTGTAGTGGTATCACACCTTCTCGCCGGTTGCAATTATGACGGCTTCGGAAAAAGTCCAATTTCCCATTTTCTGTATTAATACTCAAGCTCAATTCAGGTAATGTTTTATAGTGGGATGACGTTTTTTTAAAGACAAACTGTTTTGATTTCGGTACAAATGCTCTGGTCTTCGACTGTAATCAGGGTGCGATAGGTGAATTATATTCTGTCTTTGTCTGTGTGCGCCTGCTTGCCCTGTTAAATGCCTGCCCCATGAAATGTTTACCCCGTTAAACGCGGAGCACTGTTTAACCAGGGCAAAACCAATTTCATCGGGGCGAAGCCTATTTAACCGGGTTGGCTAAAAAAAACAAAATGCCAGATCAATCAAACGACATAAACGCCGGCGCAAAAATACCCGGTCTGACCGTAAAGGTCGGTGTTGCCCTGCTGTGCCGCCTTTCCCTGAACACGGCGCGCCGCTTTGCCTATCCTTTTGCACCGGTGTTAAGCAGGGGGCTGGGGGTTCCACTCACCGCCGTTACCTCCATCATCGCGGTGAATCAGGCGACATCCATCTTCGGCATCTTCTTCGGGCCCCTGGCGGACCGCCTGGGGTACCGCCTGATGATGCTGGTCGGGATGGGGATGCTGGTCATCGGTATGTTTTCCGGCGGTTTTTTACCCTTTTACGGTGTTGTTCTGGCAGCGCTCTTTCTGGCCGGTCTGGGCAAAAGCGTTTTTGATCCGGCATTGCAGGCCTATGTCGGAGAGCGGGTTCCTTTCGAACGGCGGGGCCGGGTCATCGGCGTGCTCGAATTCGGTTGGGCGGGAAGCACGCTTATCGGAATTCCCCTCATCGGGCTGCTCATCGAACACATGGGCTGGCGCGCCCCTTTCTTTGCCCTTGGCGGCGCCGGGCTGGTGGGAATCGTCGCACTTCGAATCCTGATACCCGGAGACGAGAAGAAGCCCGCCGCGCACCGTGCGACCCCGCGGATCAGGGATGCCTGGCACCGGCTGGGGAAGGAACGGCCCGCGCTGGGCGCCATCGGTTTTGCCTTTTTCTTCAGCCTTGCCAACGACAATCTCTTTGTCGTCTATGGCGCCTGGCTGGAAAAATCCTTCAGCCTGAGCATCGTTGCCCTTGGCATCGTTACGAGCGTTATCGGTGTGGCCGAATTGATGGGAGAAGGCCTCACCGCCGCCATATCCGACCGCCTGGGGCTGAAGCGGTCGCTTTTACTCAGTGCTGCGCTGTGTGTGATATGCTACGGGGTTTTGCCGTTCACATCCAACACCCTGCCCCTGTCGCTGGGTGGTCTCTTTTTTATATTTATGGCCTATGAATTTTCCATTGTGACGGCCCTGTCCCTCTCCACGGAGCTGTTGCCCGGTTCGCGGGCCACCATGATGTCCGGTTTCCTGGCAGCCGCCGGTGCCGGGCGGGTCATCGGCGCGCTGATGGGAGGGCCGGTCTGGCTGGCCGGAGGAATCCTCGCCACCGGCCTTGTTTCGGCGGCCGTCACCGGTCTCGGGCTCGCGTCTCTTGCCTGGGGACTGCGGCATTGGCGACGGCAGTAAAGAATCCGGGCCCAGAGAACCCGGTTTTCAAGTACGAAATAAACCCTGTCCATCTCGCCCGATTCCTTTATACCGCTGATCCCATCAATCCTGCTTGCCCTGTTAAATCTGATAACAATTTAACCGGGGTTAATCCTGTCTAAAAATACCGGACAAACTCCCTTATTTCTTAACCAAAAGAAATGTGATAACATGGGATTATGCAAAATTGCCGCAAACAGAACATCGATGACGCCCTGTTAAGGCTGAAGACCGATATCCCCCGTGTCACGGAACGGCTCCGGTTCGGCAACAACAAAGATGTCGTCGCCTGGACCCATATCGTCGAGAGAAAACTGCTGACCCGTCTTACACCGGATTTTCCGCTCATGGCAACCATCTGCGGCGGCGGCTCCTCGGGGAAATCGACCCTCTTCAACTCCCTGCTCGGCCAGCGCCTGTCTCCGGTGGGCGGCAGGGCCGGCATGAACCGCCGCGTGCTGATTTCCGCCCACGAGTCCCTCGTCCGGCAAAAAGACTTTCTTTCCTCCCTCTTTGAGCCTTTCGGCTGTCTTCCCGAGCCGTTGAAAAACACGCAGGATCTCATTGTTTCCGGACCGCCGAGTTACGTGTTGAGCGATGTCGTTCCCCGGAATCTTGTCCTGATGGACACACCCGACTTCGACACCGGCTCAAAAGGCGTCTACGTGAATCGTGAAATTGCCGAACAGGCTCTGGAAGCGTCCGATATATTTATCTATATTTTCACGAACTCCAACTACAACAACCGCGACAACACCGATTTTATCTCACAGATGCTCACGGGCATCGGCATGCGAAAGTGCTTTCTGGTGTACCGCGTCTACCCCGGCTTCACAGCAGACGAGGTGCAGGACCACGCCATGACCGTTGCCCGGAACCTGTACGGCCGCGACGCAGAGGAAAACGTGCTCGGGATTTATCGCGCGGATGAAGAGAACGCCGTTGCCGGCGGCGAACGATTCATGGAATTGAAGCCGGTGCGGGACGGAGGCCCTTCATTTCTGGGCGCGCTCAAAGACATCGATTCCCGGAAGATCCGAATTGAACTCCTTTCTTCCATTTTGAAGGATGTTCTGGGGAAAGCCCGGGAAATCCTCGATGCGGCAAAAATCTCTCAAAAAGAGCTCGCGCTCTATCTCGACACCCTTCAAACCGCCCAGAGCCACTGCGTTCACGAAGCATTGCAGCATTTTCCCATGGACCGGGTGATGAAAGGATTTATCGAGATCTGGCTGTCCAGGGACCCTCCCCACGTCAAGTTCATGCGTAAAACCGGCAGCATCGTTGAATTTCCCTTCAAACTGCTGTCCGCCGCAATCAAAAAACTGACAGCCGATCGCTCCGGCGCCGAAACCGGCAAACCTTCCTCCGACCTCAACGACAGGGTGGGAGAGGACCTTCTCAACGCGGTCAACACCATGCATTACTGGTCCGTGGGTCCGGAAATCTCGGTTTCCGCGTCTTCGCAGGATCCGGTCGCGAAAAGAATGGTTGAAACCGTCAGGGAGATCCGGGCCGGCAAAGGCATAAAGGGAACTCAGAATCCCCGGGCGGAAATCCCTGAAAAAACCGGTACGTTCATTTTTTTTGTTCAGGCCCATCCCGCTGTCTCACAGGCCCAGGCCGAACTGAGGGATGCGGACTGGAAATCGACGCTGCAGTCGATACTGTCGCGCCGGAACGTTCTCACTGAACTGTCCCGGGGCATTGAAAACGATTTACAGGTTCTCGCGGACGATTTCAGGCGCAGAATGGATGTCATGTCTAAAATCCGCCAGACGTTCTCCGCCCTTCTGAATGTTTTACCTGCCACTGCCGCGGTGACGTATATTCTCGCCACCGGCGATCCTGTGGGCGCCACCGGCATCAAAATAAAGCTCACCGGTCTGTTCGGGCTCCATGACCTGTACGCTCTTGTGGCGATCCCCGCCACAACCGGTATGAAAACAGCGGATCAGAAACAGCTCGAAACCGTTCTCGGACCGATTGTCGAAACGTGGTTGAGCAACAAGTTCAAAACCGTCCAGGAACTTTTCGAAGCGGAGATCTCCGGCGGGATAATCCGGGCCGCAAAAACCGCCCTGGCGGATTCGGAGAAGCTGATACAAGAAATCGAAGCCAATATCGAAACCTGCGAAAGGGTGATGGCATCATGATGATTTCAAACCAATTGACAGGTTCAATCAAGGCTCTCGGCGGCATCGAAGGCTTTAAAAACGATATAACGATGCTTCGCGGCACGCTGGACCGCGCGCCCCTGTGGCGACCCGGGGCGTCCCTTAAAAAGCAGTGCGACGAGGTGCTCCGGATGATCAAAGATCTCGGGGAGCGGTTCGAACGCAAGCTCGTCGTCACCCTCATCGGCCCCTGTGGTTCGGGAAAGTCCACCCTGCTCAACGCCCTGGCCGGCGTCGATGATCTGTCCCCCACGGGGCATGCGAGGCCCACGACCCGAAAGATCGTCGTCTACAGCAGGGAAACAGGCGATGCGGACTCGTTTAAGGTAAAGCTCGGAGACGAAAACGTGGCAATACGTTCGAGCCTTACAGCCGCCTCCCTGGAACACGTGATGCTCATCGACACGCCGGATACGGACAGCGTTGAACAGGATAAACATGTCCCCATGGTCCGCAACGCCATCGCGCTGTCGGATGTTCTCGTCTGCGTCTTTGATTCCGAAAATCCGAAAAGAAGGGACCACGTCGATTTTCTCGCGCCCTACGTGCGGCTGTTCAACGGAGACTCGCTGGTGGCCGTGATCAACCGGTCGGACCGGCAGGATCAAAACGAGCTGAAGGAAAAAATCCTGCCGGAATTTACGGACTTCATCAAAACGGCCTGGGAGCATCCGGTTCACTCGGTGTTGTGCGTTTCCGCACGCCGCCACCTGCGCGACCCCCAATGGGATTCGAAGGCCCCTCCCCGGCACGACTTCGATCAGTTTCAGGCGTTGAAGGACATGATTTTCGGAACCTTCAACCGCCCGGGCTACGTTGTTGACCGGCGATTGGAAAATGCGAAAAGCCTGCGCGACTACATATTTAATGAAACCCACGCACAGGCGTCCAAAGACGCTGAAATGCTCGCGGAGGCAAGGAAAAACATCTCGGCAACGGAAAAAGAAGCCGTAAACGACGCGCTTGCCGCGTTCAAAAACATCCAGGAAACCCGGTCCCTCGGTGTAAATGTCCTGCTGTATCAGAAACTGGCCCAGCGCTGGCTGGGACCTGTGGGATGGCTTATCGCGTTGTGGGGGCGCATATTGATTTTCGGCACGGGAATCGTTGCCATGTTCAAGTTCGGCAACCCGCTTCGCCAGCTGTCCGGCATGGTTTCATCCCTCAGGCACTTCAAGGAATCAAGGGCGGATTTGATTGAAACGGGTACGGATAAAAGCCCCGGGTCCGCCATACGGGACTATCGACTGGCCGTCATTCGGAATTGGCCGGACATTGCGGAGTCTCTGGTAAGGTGCCGGTTCGACCCGTCCGTTCGGAAGGTCGATGACATCCTGCCCGCAGGCGAGACCCTGAATCAGGATCTGTCATCCATATGGACGGAATCCCTGGACAATGCCGTTGAAAAGGCGGCGCGGGCGCTCAGCGGTTTTGTGCTTCAGCTTTTCTTCAACCTGCCGACAATCGGGATCCTGGTGCACATGGGCTGGATCACCGCCAGAGAATACTTTACCGGCAGCTACCTGCCTTCCGACTTTTTCCTCCACGCGTTTCTGACCCTTTGCATCGCCCTGTTTCTGAGTTTTTTCCTGTTCCAGGCATGCGCCCGAATGGCCGCAGGCCCCGAACGCATCAACCAAAAGGTATTCGCCGCGGTGAAGGAAAAGCTGGAGGCGTTTCACCCCATATCCATAAACCCGGTGGGCGGGCAGATTGACATCGTTCTTGCAATGGCGGAGTCGAGGTTGTCGCTGGATTGATCCGCGGCATCGGTTTCAAACCATAATATTATTCCACCACGAAGACACGAAGAAGATTTGTAAGGGAAAAAGTGGGGGGCAAAGCACGGGAAAAGGGTATAAGGTACAGGGATGCGGTATCTTCCTCGCGAAGCGATGACATCATTATATTCACCCCCGATGTAAATATCGGGACTGAATAAATAATCGTCTGTGCCCGTCTGTGTGTGTCTGTGGCCAAATCACCTCAATTAAAACCTTCAGTGGCAAATCAAGTGGGCGGTAAAGTTTAAGATGAAATACGCCATCATCACCAACCCTGTCTCCGGCAATCTGAACGTCGATCAGAAGCGCTCCAGGCTGGCAGGCGCCGCAAAAATTCTAAACGCGGAAATACACGGTCTGGACACCGGCTCGGTGGATGAGTTCTTCCAATGTGCCCGGGAACTCGCCCCCCGCTGCGACGTCCTCGTCGCCGCCGGCGGAGACGGCACCCTGTCCGATGTCATCCATGCCGTGGACACCCGCCGGACACCGGTGGCCTTTCTCCCGCTGGGGACCGGAAACGCCATGGGGTATGCTCTCAACTACAGGGGAAACCTGACCCGTATCGCAAGACGAATCCGCGACAGCCGGATACGGGAATACGATCTGATCGACTGTGACGGCAAAGCCCGGGCGTTCATGGCGTCGGTGGGCATCGAAGGCGCGATCCTGCAGTGTAAGGGGAAATACACTGCCCGGAGATTTACCGGGTTTGCCGCCTATTTCATGGCCGTCTTTCACGCCTATTTCAAACAATACAAACGCTTCTTCGTTAAAGGTGTTGTCGACGGCAGCGAAGTCGAGGTGAGAAACCTGTTGAGCCTGATGGTCGTCAAGCAGCCATATTACGGATTCGGCATGAAGGTCGTGCCCGAAGCCCGGCTCGACGACGGGCGGCTTCATCTCCTTTTTGTCAATTCAGGATTCTTTGAATCCGTCTTCGGCGGAATAACCGCGTTCACCGTCGGCAACCGCATCGGCCACTATCGCACGGGACGGCAACTGGATATAAAATTAGGTCACCCCGCAACATTGCAATTCAACGGAAACGTGGGGTGGGCGGCTGACGCGTTTACTTTCACGGTTCTTCCGGGGGCGCTTAAAATTAAATGTTGAAGAGATGAGCACTGGGGGCATAGAAGCAGGGTGCTCGGAGCGAAGAACAGGGGGACCGGTATAGGGTATAAGATACAAGGTGAAAGGTTTTAGCTCGGTTTTACAGCCCGGCAAGAAAACGGGCCGGTGTAAGGATTTTAACGCTCCCATATTCTTTCAGCGAAATCAGGTGTCGATCTCCGGATATGATGACACCGGCTCCGGCTGCTTCGGCGCAGCGAATAAATTTGTCATCCGATGGATCCTGAGCAACGATCACCGGCCCCGGTGAAATGCCGACAACCTCGAAATACGGAAGGATTTCATAATAGAGCAGGTAGTTGATCTCTTCTTCGGACAACCGGAAACGAGGATACGCCAGGACACGAAGGGTTTCTTCGATGATTTCTTTGCACAAAAACGGCTGTATGCAGCCGCTTTTCCACAACGCCATTAATTTGCCCGGGGTGCCGCCGAAAAGGAGGGCGGACACAATGACATTGGTGTCGAGAACAACGGGAATTATTTTTTCCTGGCCCATTGGATCGCTTCGTTAACACTGTCAGGTTTCAGTCCGAGCTCAACGATCTTGGTTCTGATCCGATCGAGACTTGTATCTAAAACCTTTACCGGCTTGAGAACGACAACCCCGTCTTTGAGTTCCAAATCAAAATGCCGCACCTCCGGCAATTGCGCCATAATTTTTTTGGGGATGGTAATCTGGTTTTTGGCTGTAATCTTGGCGAGCATGTCACATCTCCTTACTTCCTTACTTTCGGAAAGTATGCCCACAAAAGTATGCGGTGTCAATAAAAAAGCATGGAGCATGAAGCGGAGAGCAAAGACTATGGTGCGGGAGAGCGAAGGGCACGGGGCGGGCGGGCCTGCCTTCTCAAATGCCTGCCCAATGAAATGTTTACCCGTTAAACGCGGAGTACTGTTTAACCGGGGAGGCCGATTCAGGTGCTTGCAGAATCCAGCAGACTGAGCGCCTTTTCTTTTCCCACCAACCGGACAAATGTCCCGAAGCGGGGTCCGCGCTCCTGGCCGAAGAGAACTTCGTAAAACATTTTGAAAAAGTTCTTTGGTGATTCGTCAAAGGCCCGCACCACATTGAACGGGAGGGATTGAAGCTCGTTCTCGTCATCGCCGTCGTATTCCGCGAGTTCATTGCGCAATGCGTTGAACATCTTCTTTTCTTTTTCGGTCGGCGTACGATACTTCTTGTCCGGCAAGATAAAATCCCGGTAGTAATTCATCGCCTTCTTCACCAGGTCTTCGATGACCGTACCGTATTTCTCCATGGATGAATCGTACCGTTTGAGATATTCCAGAATCAGATCGATATCGTCTGCGCCCACGGCGGAAATGAGGTTGTTGATCAATGAAAAATTAATTGCCGCGTTATACGAAGGTACAGTTTCTCCCTTGTTGAAAAGATGCCAGATGGTCGACTCCGGATGATCCTCCGGGTCCATTGATCGATACTGAATCAGGTTGGAAAGATAATCGTCCACCGACCGGGGAACGATCCCCCAGAACAACCGCTTGGCCTGCTTTGGGTTCTGAAAAATATAAAAAAGCAGCGATTCCAGTGGTGCGTAGCTCATCCAGGAATCTATGGTCAATCCCTTGCCCACGCTTTTTGAAATCTTTCGCCCTTTTGCGTCCAGAAAGAGTTCATAAAACAACCCCGTAGGCGGCTGTTTGCCCATCAGGCGGCAGATTTTGCCGGAGAGCCGGGCCGATTCGATCAGGTCTTTTCCATACATCTCATATCCGATGTCATAGGAATACCAGCGCAGCGCCCAGTCAATCTTCCAGCCCACCTTGACCTTTCCGTTAAAAATCGATGCCGTTCCCTTGTGGCCGCAGCTTTTGACCTCCCCTTCTTCCTGTTCGCAGCTGTAATCGATGGCATTGTTTTCAATGTCATACCCGGTCACCTGTGTGCTGTTGATTCGGCCGCAGTTCTCACAGATCGGGAAAAACGGGGACCAGTTCGCCCGTTTGGCTTCGCTCATGGTCGGCAGGATGATCGCCTTGACATCTTCAACTTTTTGAAGAATGACGGACAGGCCATCGTTGAAGTCACCCCGGGTGTAGGCTTCATGAGAACTCTGAAACGTGTAATCGAAACTGTAACTGTCCAGAAATTCTCTCAACTTATTGTTCATGTACGCGCTGTAGCTTTCACACTCGCCAAACGGGTCTGGGATGCGGCACAGCGGCCTGCCCAGATTTTCGGTCAGCATTTCCTGTTGCGGCAGGTTCAAAGGCACTTTTCGCAACCCGTCCATATCATCGCTGAAGGCGATGAGCTGTGTCGGCCATCGGGTCAAGAATTCAAAAGCGTGGCGCACCCATGTCGTGCGGGCCACCTCGGCGAATGTGCCGATATGCGGCATGCCGCTGGGGCCGAACCCGGTTTCAAACCGGACGGGAATATTCGGTGTTTCCGTGTACCGTTTGCGCAGCTTGTCTGCTTCCTTAAACGGCCAGCACTTGTATGAAGGCATCGTCACTGTTCTTCACCTTTTGACGGCTTCGCAAAAAGTCCAATTTAGCGCTGATGGTTGCGCCGTTCGGCTTGAAAAACTGCACTTCGTGTCTGCGTTGCGCTTCATTTCTTGCTCATTGCGGCGTACACCAGTACGCCTCATTCCAAGAAATTCGCGACGCCTTGAACTTGAACTTTTTACTTTGCCGTCTTAATCTTGACTTTTTCGAGTTCGTCGCCTATAGCGCTTTAAAGGGGTTACATCAAGACAATACTTTTCTTGTACAAAGGAATTATTGTTCGTCATGGCAAATCACTATACGCCATTTTCTCTGTTTAGATATACACCAATACAGCATCATCAATGTGTCCTTTCCGCCGAGACGAAAACGCACCGGAACCCCACGTCGATCAACCGGAGTTCCGGGCGGGCGGATTCGCTGTACCACAGGGCCATCTGCGGCGGCGGTCTGTTATAGGACGCGCTTCTGTTCATCTTTTCGCTTTTCGGCAGGCCGGAGCGTCGAGGAAACTCCGTCCAGTCGCTCACCCATTCGAACACGTTCCCTGCCATGTCATAGCACCCATAGGGGCTGCATCCTTCGGGATATGTCAAAACCGGCGTCGTGTTTCCGATACCGGATGCCGCACAGTTGCACAGATCTGCATCAAAATCGTTTCCCCAGGGATACAGACGTCCATCCGTTCCGCGGGCCGCCTTCTCCCACTCCAATGATGTCGGGAGTCGTTTTCCGTTCCATTCGGCGTATACGAACGCGTCAAACCATGTCACGCGCACAACGGGATGATCCGGAATCGATTCCGCAAACTGTTCGATTTCACGGCATATTTCAACTTCTCGCGGCGACAGCTTCTTCTTCAACGCCTTGATATAACTGGATTCTTCCATGAACTCCGCGAACTGGAGGTTGGTGACCGGTGTTCGATCGATGTAAAAGTCATACTCTATGGACATTTCCTTCATTGAAACACCGGCCATAAATTTTCCCGATTCGACAAGAACCATGCTTTCCCGTCTACACTACCACTGATTTAGCCGCAGACCCTTCGGGACCGAGAGGTTATAGAGGATTCAAATTTAAAAACTATCACACATTTGATAATTATTAAACCACTATCCGTATTCGGATTAAACGGATATTCCGGCTTTTGCGTACAAATCAAAAAAATGGTGCGTCGGTCCGTGCCCCTTGCCGATGGACAGGGAATGCGCGATGGCGCCGGTGATATAAGCCTTGGCCAGGGTTACCGATTCGAAAAACGTTTTTCCCAGGGCAATGTTCGCCGCAACAGCGGAAGAAAAAGTGCAGCCGGTGCCGTGGGTGTTTTTTGTCTTTATCCGGCGGCTCTCAAGCGCTTTGAATTCACGGCCGTCGTACAGTATGTCTGTGGCCCGGCCTTTTCCCAGGTGCCCACCCTTGACCACCACTTTTCTGGCCCCAAGTTTCAGGATGTCCCGCGCGGCATTTTTCATTTCTTCCACACCGGCAATTTTTCTTCCAATGAGGGCTTCGGCTTCATAAATATTCGGTGTAATGACTTCGGCCAACGGAAACAGGTATTGCACCAGCGCATCCTGGGCGTCCGGATTGAGCAGCCGATATCCGCTTTTTGAAATCATTACCGGATCGAGCACCACCGGCGGCGGCTTCACGGCCTTCAGCGCTTCGGCAATGGCCCGGATCAGTTCGATGCTGGAAACCATCCCGATTTTTACGGCATGAATCTTTGAATCGTCAAACAGACACGTAATCTGATCATGAACGATCCGGGGCGTCATCTCTTGAATGTCATAAACGCCTTGCGTGTTCTGGACGGTAACCGCGGTGACGGCGCTCATGCCGAAGACGCCGTGCGCCTGAAACGTCTTTAAATCCGCCTGGATTCCCGCGCCGCCTGAAGAATCGGAACCGGCAATGGTCAGGGCAATTTTCATAAAAACCTCCAATAGAATAATTGACCGGCTATCAGAAGCTGTCGAATTGGAAAGTGAAGAACAATGGAAATCTGTGAGAAAATTCATATCATCATCAATCTGTGAATATTACAATAAAATATACATCTAAATTCGAAATGCCTTGTATTTGGCTTTGTTTGTTTTGTGCTTGACATACAAGCTTTAATTCACTATATTTATTTTAATTCTGATCAATTAGGGGTGGCTTAACCAGCCTGAGATCATACCCTCTGAACCTGATCTGGGTAACGCCAGCGTAGGGAAATGACATAAAAATTTTTTCAGTGCCGTCAAGGCCGTTTCCCGAGGGAAGCGGCTTTTTTTTTAAGAAGCGATGTCCAACACCATTTGGAATAGTTCCTGAGCAAAGTCTAAAAAGGAGTACGAATATGGATAGTCTGTCGGAGCAGGCCGCCGTCAACCTAAAAGCCGTAAGAGAGAAAAAACCGCTCATTCACAATATTACAAACTACGTCGTCATGAATTATACTGCAAACGCGCTCTTGGCAATGGGAGCCTCGCCGGTCATGGCTCACGCACAAAATGAAGTTGAAGAAATGGTTTCTTATGCTGGTGCGCTTGTTCTTAATATCGGCACATTAACCGATGATTGGATTGAATCCATGATAAAAGCCGGCCGAAAAGCATCGGAGCAGAAAACGCCAATCATACTTGATCCTGTGGGATCAGGAGCCACATCTCTCAGAACGGATTCCGCAAAAAAAATTATTGAGCAAACCAGGATTGATGTTATCAGAGGAAACGCATCGGAAATACTGTCACTTCGGCATAAAGATTCAAAAACGAAAGGTGTCGATGCCATCCACTCCGTTGAAGATGCGACGGAGACAGCAAAGATTCTTGCCGGAGAGCTAAATACCGTCCTTGCCATTACCGGACCGGTTGATTTGGTCACCAATGGCGATAGCGTTCTGCGTGTATCAAATGGTCATCCCTTAATGGGTTATGTAACCGGAACGGGTTGCACCGCAACCGTAACCATTGGTGCATTTCTGGCTGTTGATGAAGATCCGTTCAGCGCTGCGGCAACAGCGCTTGCTTTTTTTGGCCTTGCCGGAGAAGTAGCGGGGAAAAAAGCATCAGCACCGGGAAGTTTCATGATAGAAATGCTAAATGCGCTGTATTCCATCAGCCCGGAACAACTAAAAGACGGATGTAAGATCCAGGAAAGATAGGTTCAAATGAAACCTAAAACTATTGATTACGCATTATACCTCGTTACGGACCAAGGATTATCTCGAGGGAGAACAACCTTGCAGGTTGTCGAAGCTGCTCTAAAAGGAGGTGTAACCTGTGTTCAACTGCGGGAAAAATCGTGCTCCACGCGTGAATTCATCACCGAGGCTTTATCCCTTAAGAAACTTTTAAAGAGACATCATGTCCCTCTCATCATTAATGACCGGGTTGATATTGCACAAGCGGTGGATGCAGACGGTGTTCATCTGGGACAAAACGATATGCCGATAAATATGGCAAAAGCCATATTGAAAGATTCCATGATCATCGGAATTTCCGCGGAATCTCCTGAACATGCTATTCAGGCAGAAAAAGACGGCGCTGATTATCTTGGCGTCAGCCCGATCTACGCAACGCCTACGAAAATTGATGCGGCTTCTCCTCTCGGGCTGAAAGGACTGCGGGATATACGGGCATCGGTAAAGATTCCCCTGGTGGCCATCGGCGGTTTGAACAAAGAAAATGCCGAAGCGGTTATCAAACATGGGGCAGACGGAGTCGCAGTCGTATCGGCAATTGTTTCAGCGGATGATCCTGAAAAAGCTGCCCGGGAATTAAGAAAAACAGTTGAACAGGCCAGGCTCTCAGAACCGGTTACTGTCTCGTGTTGACGCAGGATCGGTTCGAGTCGACTATAGCAAAGGCTGTTTTAAAAAAATCCTAAAAACGTATACCGTCGAAAACCCGACCAAAGGTCGCCATATCCTTTTTATTACACTATGTCTAACAACGCCCCGTCAAACGTCGGTCATGCAAAGCGCTCATCTGCCCCGAACGTTGTTCTGGAAAACGTCTCTTTTGCGTACAACGGCAAAGAGATCTTTCGCGACTTGAATTTTACCGTGGAAAGCGGCCTGTGGACTTGCCTCATCGGTCCGAGCGGATGCGGAAAATCGACCCTGCTCAGGTTGATATCCGGAAGTCTCCGGGAAGGCCTTTCCGGTGAAATTCGCTTTGGCGACATCGGCAGGCGCAGTGGCCTCGCGGCCTGGATGGCCCAGAAAGACCTGCTGCTGCCGTGGCTGACCATCCTCGAAAACATTTGTCTCGGGGCACGCATGCGCGGCGAGATGTCTCCTGAAACGCGCAAAAAGGGACTTTCGATGCTTCAGGACGCCGGTCTGGGCGATTGCGCAGGGTCGCTTCCTGCCGAGCTGTCCGGTGGCATGCGTCAGCGTGCCGCGCTGCTGCGCACCCTCATGGAAGCGCGTCCCGTCATCCTGATGGACGAGCCGTTTTCCGCCCTCGACGCGCTGACACGGCTCAAACTTCAGGATCTGGCGGCAGACATGGTCAACGGCGCAACCGTTCTGATGGTGACCCACGACCCCCTGGAAGCCCTGCGCCTGGGACACCGTATTTTCGTCATGACCGATCGGCCCGCCCGCCTGAGCCCGGTCATGATTCCCCCCGGGTCACCACCCCGGAAACCCGGTGATCCGGCCATTGTTTCGCTTCAGGCCGAACTGCTCGAACGCCTGGAGGGCGGGGAAACACGATGAACCTCTTGCGCATGATATTCATTTTCCTCGGCCTGATACTGATATGGCAGGTTGTCGTACGGGTGACCGGTGTACCGCCCTATATCCTGCCCGGTCCCGCGGGTGTCGCGAAAGCAGCGATAACGCATTCGAAAGCGCTGTTCGACCATGCGGGCACAACCCTCTTTGAAATTGTCGCCGGGCTGCTCATCGGAACGCTGCTGGGCGCCTCGAGCGCGCTTGCCATGATCGCCTCGCTGTCGCTGAAACGCTGGCTTCTTCCGCTGCTCGTCATCAGCCAGGCCATCCCCGTGTTCGCCCTTGCGCCGCTGCTGATACTCTGGCTCGGATACGGGATGACCTCAAAAATTGCCATGGCGGTTCTGATCATTTTCTTCCCGGTCACCGCGGCATTTTACGACGGCCTGCGCAGCACCGATCCGGAATGGCTGGAACTGGCCCGGGTCATGAACGCCAAACCGATGGCAATCATCCGGCACATCCGGATCCCGGCCGCGCTTCCCGCGTTTGCATCGGGCCTTCGCGTTGCCGCGGCCGTGGCGCCCATCGGCGCCGTCGTGGGCGAATGGGTCGGCGCCAGCAAAGGGCTTGGCTTCTACATGCTTCACGCCAACGCCCGCATGCAGATCGACACCATGTTCGCGGCACTGGCGGTGCTCGCCGTTATCGCGCTGGCGATCTATTTCACGGTTGACAGGGCCTTGACCAAAATCGTCTACTGGCAGAAAGACAACGGTGCAGCCACCGTGTCTCAAAGGCACCAAGAAAAAGTATGAATCTTTGAGTCTTCGTGTCTTCGTAGCCGACCAAAAAATAAAAGTGACGGGGAGGGATCAACCCCATGAAACGAATTCTCTTTGCACTATTTTTCATCGGAATCACCCTGTCCGGAGGGCGTATCCACACCGCAGATGCGTCGGAAAAGGTCATTGTCGTGCTGGACTGGTTCGTCAATCCGGATCACGGGCCCCTGTTTGTCGCCCACGAGAAAGGATTTTTCACGGAGCGCGGTCTGGACGTGGAATTTCACGCGCCGTCCAACCCGAACGATCCGCCGAAGCTCGCTGCCGCCGGAAAGGCGGACATCGCGGTGTCCTACCAGCCGCAGCATCATCTTCACGTGGATCAGGGGTTGCCCCTTGTCCGTTTCGCAACCCTTGTGGCAACGCCCCTGAACACACTGGTCGTGCTGGCGGACGGCAACGTTCAGAAAATTGCCGATCTCAAGGGCAAAACCATCGGCTATTCCATCGGCGGATTCGAGACCGTTCTGCTCAAGGTCATGCTCGGCCAGGAGGGCCTGACGCTGGACGATGTAAAACTGGTCAATGTCAATTTCTCATTGTCGCCGTCCCTGTTTTCAGGAGCAACGGACGCGGTCATCGGCGCATTCCGGAACTTCGAACTGAACCAGATGGACATCGAAGGCCGGCCGGGACGGGCCTTTTATGTGGAGGAGCACGGCATCCCGCCGTATGATGAACTGATATTGGTCGCGAATCGCGACGCCGTTACCCAACCGAAATTCAGAAAGTTCGTGGACGCCCTGGAAGCCGGCGTGCAGTTTTTGGTGAATCATCCGGAGGAGAGCTGGGAGCTGTTTGTTCGCGGGCGAGATGATTTGAACAACCAATTGAACCGGCTCGCGTGGCGGGACACGATTCCCCGCTTTGCCCTGCGCCCCGGTGCACTGGACCGGACACGCTACGAGCGTTTCGCGGAATTTCTTAAAAAACAGGGGATGATAAAAAAGGTGCCGCCGCTGGAAAGCTATGCGCTGGAACTCCCGCAACCCGCAGGCTCATGAAGAATCTGTTCCGGTTTTTAAAATAAAATCGTGTTGCAATTTTCTCTGATCACGATCTTTATTGGATCGCTCAGTCCGGAAGCCTTACGATCGTTCTCCCTTTGTGCTTCCGCTGAAGGATGAGATCGATCCGTTCGCTCAACCCGCCCAGCGGCACTTCGGTGGTCAGCAGTTCGAGATGCGCCAGTTTCCACTCATCAGCGATTTTCTGCCAGGTCTTCAGGCGGATCGGCATCGGGCAGTTCTGCGAATCGATTCCCATGAGGGTAACGCCCCGAATGATAAAGGGATAGACGTTCAGCGGCAGATCGTGCGACCCCACGTTGCCGCAGCAGGTGACTGCGCCGGCGTCTTTTGTCGATTTGATGGTGGTCGCCAGTATTTCACCGCCCACCGTATCGATGCCGCCGGCCCAAAGCCCTTTGAGAAGCGGTTTTCCGCTGGTATCGGTCGCATCTTCGATGCTGATGACCTCTGTTGCCCCTAATTCCAACAGAAAATCTGTTTCATCCACGATCCCGTTAACCGCAACGACCTCGTAGCCGGTCTTGGCAAGTATGGAGACGGCGATACTTCCAACCCCGCCTGTTGCACCGGAGACGATTATCCGCCCCATATCCGGGGTGAGGCCGTAGTCCACCAGCCGGTAAACCGAAAGGGCTGCCGTGAAACCCGCTGTGCCGAATATCATGCTTTCCCGGGGAGAGAGATTGTCGGGCATTTTGACCACCCATTCCGCGGGGACGCGTATATACTGCCCGAAACCTCCGGATGTGTTCATACCGAGGTCATAACTCGTAACGATCACCGTATCCCCGGATGAAAAGTTCTTGCTGCGGCTTTCGACAACGGTCCCCGCGGCATCAATTCCGGGCGTGTGCGGATACGTCCGTGTGACGCCCCTGTTTCCTGTTGCGGAAAGAACGTCCTTGTAATTCAGGGAAGAGAATTGGACCTTGACGAGCACATCCCCTTCCGGAAGGTCGTCGATGTCTCTGTCTTTTATTTCCCGGACAAAACGATTGTTCTCATCTTCCGTGACGACCATTGCCGTAAATGTTTTTCGCCCCATGGATCACCCTCCTTTTAAACGGGTATGGTGTATATCCCTTTAGGTGTATGTTTTGTACTATAATGCCTTTTATAAGAAAATCAAACTTTACGAACCCGCCGCGCGCAACACACACCCAGAAAGACCTTGACCGCTTGATAAGAATTGTTTATCCATTGCTTTCAGTTATCGACCTGTTTTGCAATCGACACTTTTTTTCAAACACAAATTTTATCGAACCTTAATGCCCAAATGGAGAGAAGCCAAAATGCCGATCACGCCACCAAAATCCCGCAGCGATCTGGAGCGAGCCGAGGCCGAGTACAAAAACAAACTGGAAGTGGAAGAAAAGTTGGGCCGCAAGGAGGGCATGGCGGACGCTTACGGAAACCTCGGCATTATCTACCTGACCCTTGGTCATCTGCATCAAGCGGAAGAAATGTTTGAAAAGAGCCTGGAATTGGGAAAAAAACTGGCCGATAAAAAAAGCATGGCATCAGACTACGGTTATCTGGGCACCATTTACCAGATGCGCGACGATCTGGAAAAAGCCGAAACCATGTTCAATAAAAGCTTGATGATCCATCAGGATCTCGGACGCGAGGCGGGCCAGGGCGCGATATACGGCAAACTCGGCGAAGTCTACTATGCCCGCCGTGATCTGGTTCAGGCCGAGGAAATGTTTATAAAGAGCCTGGAAATCAACGAAAGGCTGGACAACAAAAGCAGCATGGCGAAGACCTACGGTTTTCTGGGTGACATTTACCGCTTTCAACCCGACCTGGAAAAAGCCGAAGACATGTACCGTAAAAGCCTGGCGCTTTTTCAAGCGGATGGGGTCCTTCACATGGCAAAAATAGTACAGGAGATGCTGACGAACTTGCAAAAGAGGAAAACGTCCGGCGATTAGCTGGTCAATAACCGCCTAACTTTTACCATGCCGGAAAGATGAAACATTCGAAGGCAGGTTGAGAAGATATTCGCCGGTAAAAGAGAGACACCGGCCCACCCGGAACGCATCCGGTATCGCCGTTTTTATCGCTTTAAATTGATCCGGCAAACAGGCAAACAGAAGTTCGTAGTCCTCACCCCCTGAAAGCACCATTTCTTCAGGCGTCTTCTGATACTTTTCGCAGAACGATCTCAATTCCGGATCAAATTCGCAGTCTGCCAGATCGAACTCTATGGATATCTGTGACGCCTCCGCGATGTGGCCGGCATCTCCGGCCAGTCCGTCGCTGATGTCCATAACACACGCCACGCCGTTTTCCGCCAGGACTTCAGCCGCATCAAACCGGGCTTTCGGCGATTTGAATTTGCGTATCAACTTTTTGAATGCCGTATCCTTTTGAATCAAACATTCAAGACCGGCACGCGCAAGACCCAGGGAACCGGTGCAGTAAAGTCCGTATCCCGGGCGTCCCGCCGAACGGGTGGGAAACTGATTGTCCCGCCCCCTTCCGATGGCGAAAAGATCGAGGGACAACTCCTGCCCGGCGGATATATTTCCCCCCCCCAGCGTGCAGCCGTAATTTTCAAGCGCTGTGCCAATCCCTGCGTACAGCTCCTCAACGGTTCTTTCCGATATATGGGAAGGAAGCGAAAGATTGACAAAGAGGCTCACCGGTGCGGCATACGACGCCGCGAGGTCGCTGAAGGTAATTTCAACAGCCCTGCTGCCGATTTCCCCGGGTGTCTGCCAGTCCAATCTGAAATGAACGCCTTCTTTCTGCGTATCTGTTGTGATGACGGGATTACGGATACAAGAAAATAAAGCGGCGTCATCTCCGGGAGGAACCTTGAGGTCTTTCGAGACGTTCTGATACGGCCGCGTATTCCCGAGCAGTTTTTTGATGAGTAAAAATTCATCGGTCCAGGGCGCTTCAACACGCTCCCGCGGCCGGATTCCGCATGCCGTGGACAGCTCGAGCGCGGTTTGAAGGGGATCTTTCGCCCGTGAAACACTGCTGATAACCGCAACCCCGTCCGCACCGCTGATGAAACAGGATTCCGCGTTGGCCGGATCAATCCCGCCGATGGCAACTGTCGGAAGGGGGGATGCCCGCACAACCGCTTCAAGGCCGGAAAGGCCGATAATCTTTTTCGCGTCCGCTTTGGTCTTCGTGGAAAAAACCGGGCCGGTTCCGATGTAGTCGCAGTGCGACAGGTCGGTCTTTGACAGTTCCGACTCGGTTGAAACCGATTTGCCGACGATAGCCCGGTCACCCAAAACACTTCTGGCCAGGGCCGGGTCATCATCATCCTGGCCGAGGTGTATGCCGTCCGCTGCAACCGCCTTTGCCAGGAGAATATTGTCGTTGATGATAAACGGCACGGCGTTGCACTTGCACAGGTCCCTTATGGAAAAAACTTCTTCAATGAAGCGCGGAGAAAAGGATTTGTTGCGGTACTGTATCATGGTTGCACCGGCCCGGATGGCGACGCGAGCCTGGTCGGCAGGAGGAAAGTCCGGTACACTGTCATCGGTGATGAAGTAAAAGCGAAGCGCTTTTGTTAGACTTTCCCTGTGCATCTAAAAGGCCTTTTGATTTGAATCGGCGAATTATCCCGCGGGCAACATGGTTGCTCTGTTAAACCACAGACACACACAGATGTACACAGGCCTTTTTATCGGCCGCCGTGGCCACTAAAAAAATGCGGCCGCTTCGCGAAACGGAACACCTGTTAATGCGTTTTTGAGAGAGCTTCTAGGTTTGGAGCTGCCGTATAGACACCGGCGCGGGGGTATAGGTAACCGGGTGAGCCGTTGAAACGCTGTCCGCCGCCGTCTTTTCGTTTTCAAGTGCCCGTTCGGCATCGTTTTTCTCATGAAAGACCGGGGGTTCATATGTCCAGCCGTCGGCCAGCCGCTTTTCTTCCCTTTTGAGGGCAGCAAAGGCGTATCTCCCGACCAGGGGAGCAATCAGCCGTGTTTCCCAGCCGAACGTTCCATAAAGATCCCGGAGAAGGTCATCCATCTGTTTCTCAATTGCTTTGTTTCCCTGGTACCACTTTCGCATGGCCCAGACCGCTCCGGCCCATGTCCTCCGCAGGGGTCTCACTTCATAAGCGATGCGATCCCGAATCCGGATGTCCGGGCTGTCCTTATATCGCTGCCAGCCGGTGAGCATGGTTCGGATCAGCCGGGCGAGGCTGGGACCGTTGACTTCAAAATCCCGCTGGAAGGCGCTGACGAGAAAGTCCTCTTCCCGGCCGTCGTGAATATGTTGATGTCTGTAATTAAAACGATACTGGCCATGACTGTCTGCCGGAGAAAACGCTGATTCGGAAAGCAGCGTTCCGTTTTTTTTGTGTTCTTCATAAAGGGGTGTGCCGGGAATCGGCATGTAGAGCATGAACTGATGGAAATCCGTTTTGTGGCTTACCGCATAGTCGATGACCCGGTCGATGTTATCGGGGGTGTGGTTTTCCAGGCCGACGATGGAAGAACCCAGAACGCGGATTCCGTGAGACTGAAGGCGTTGAATCAGGGACCGTGTGTTTACACCATTTAATTTGTGATATCGGCTTTCTTCCCCCTCGATGCCCATCCACGCCCAGGAAATCCCCAGCCCCACGAGCTGTTCGATGGTATACGATTCCAACACCCGTGCCGAACTGAAAACAAAAAGCGCCCAGCTTTTGTTATTTTTTTTCATTAACTCCAGCAGGCGCAGTGCTCGCTTGCGATGCAGCAGGAAGTTTTCGTCCATGGTAAAAAACGATCTGACATGGAGCTTTTCCTCGAGTTCGCACATGACGGAGAAAAGCGCGTCACCGGTTTCGTAAAAATTGACGAATTTGCCTTTGCCGCCGAACAGGGCCGACGTCGAACAAAAATTGCACCCCAGCGGACAGCCCACGGAGGGAAGCAAGATGGCGGCGGTGTCTCCCGATTTGTCCGGCGGGCTGATCCCCAGGATCCGTGTTCCATATCCCGAATATGCCAGCGGGTGTTTTATGGGGGCCTCCGGTTCCTGCCCGAGAAAATTTCGGAACCATGCCACGCCTTCACCTTTGACGATATGATCCGCGTCAATGATCTCGTGAAGGTTATCCTTGTTGGCAACGTGTCCGCCGACCACGATCGTCGCATTCGGCAGGTGTTCGCGAACCAGTTCACACATTTTTTTCAGTTTGCCGATATTCGGGATAATCGCGCTGATGCCCACAACATCATAGACGTTATGCCGAATCTCCCGGACAAAACGATCCAGGTCGGGAAAGTCGAGAAGCGTGCAGGGCGCGTCTATGTTGCTTTGAATCATCATCAAACCGAAGCTGCGGTGAAACATTCGAAGAGACAGCGCGCCCTGAACCCGCGTGACCTGGTTTTGATAAAGTTCCATCGGGTTGATCTTCCGGCTTCCGTATGTGTCGTCCCGTGCATAAGGGCCGAATACGCTGGAGAGCAAAACTCTGGCCTGGATGCCTTGCGGATGGACGGTCGCTGACGTTTTCATCATTATCCCCCCTTGTTTTAGATAAAGCGCCTCTCTGCTTTGAAATCTAAATTAAAAGAATCAATTTTTACAGAAGTATTTCGGACTTTTACAAAAATTTTACAATCTGCGAACTTCCAACGATGAAAAGCGGCGTTTATACCGGCGCATGTGGCCCTCGCCTGCGGCGGACACGGGCATTTTGGGCCGACTCGCGATTTATCCGTCCTCTGGCGGACACAGCCACCAGGCATCAGAGGGGGTTTTGAAACCATTTCTAACCGGATGATCACATATCCATTGGTAAATTGCTTTATTCTGTAGTAAAATATCGGAAAGTCAGAATTGTTAATGCGGGTTTTGCCGAGCGGATCCTCATTGGGTGTAAACGGCAAACCGATTTATTCATTCATAAAAAACAAGCCTTCACGTCATGGAAAACATCATCGATCGTACAAAATGGTTTTTTCATCCGGTCAGTGTTTTTATTTTCTCCATCGTGGCACTCGCATTGTCTCTGATCCTGTATATCTACTGGTATATCGAGGCCAGCGCGGGATTGAAGGCGGTGGTGGAAAAAAACAATCTCGATCCCAGTCAGTTTTTGGAATCCCAGACATGGGTGGT
Organism: Pseudomonadota bacterium; assembly: GCA_043827325.1. Classification (GTDB taxonomy): domain Bacteria; phylum Desulfobacterota; class Desulfobacteria; order Desulfobacterales; family UBA11574; genus JBDRPF01. The sequence continues at coordinate 50,974 of JBDRPF010000016.1, forward strand.
TATTCTGACACTTTCAATTTTGGTGGGAATTATTCTGGTAGGGATTATTATCATCTTTGTTTACACGCTGAAGACATTGCAGCTTTATCGATTGCAGAAGAATTTTATCAATAATTTTACCCACGAACTGAAAACCCCTGTTACGTCACTAAAACTTTATTTAGAAACTTTTTTAAAACACGAGCTGTCCAGGAACGATCAGCGTAAATATCTGAATTACATGATTCATAACGTTGAACGTCTTTCTGAAAATATCAATCGCATTCTGGATCTTGCAAAATTTGAAAGCAAGGATTACGAGGGGAATTTCGTAATGTCGGACCTTTTTCAAACCATCGAGGAATTTTACACGGACAACATCCATCTTTTTCGGGACTGTGAAATCAATATCCGCAACCCCTTGAACCGGTCTTTTACATACTTTATAAACCCGTTTTTATTTAAAATGCTCCTGATGAATCTTTTGACCAACGCCATTAAATACAATGACGCCAAGACACCCCGCATCGACATTACCTTCGCGCTTCAAAAACACAAGCTGCATGTCCGTTTCGAGGACAACGGCATCGGGATTGAAATGTCCGAGACAAAAAATATCTTCAAGAAATTTTATCAGGTGGGAAAATCGGATGACATGACGGCCAAAGGAAGCGGGCTGGGGTTGTATCTGGTTCACAGCATCGCCCGCCTTCATAAAGGAAAGGTTGTTGCTGAAAGCAAGGGTCTCGGGAAAGGGTCGGCATTTACCTTAATTCTGCCTTTTCGAACCGCGTAGAAGTGGTTTGCTTGCAAAACTCACATTCTGAACAGTTATGAATGCAGCCCAAAAAAAACGCATCCTGGTAATCGAAGATGACCGGCATATCGCGGAAGGTCTGAAATTGAACCTGTCTTTTCAGGGATATGACGTTGACATTGCAGCGGACGGTGTCTCGGGCCTTCAAAAATGGAAGACCTTCCGGCCCGACCTGATCGTGCTCGATATCATGCTGCCTGTCATTGACGGAATATCCATACTTCAAAATATCCGGCTTGAAGATGAACGGGTTCTGGTTTTAATCCTGTCGGCCAAGAGCGCTTCCGAAGATAAGGTTCTGGGCCTGACTTGCGGCGGAGACGATTATCTTTCAAAACCGTTCGATCTCGAAGAGTTTTTGCTTCGGGTGGCGCTGCTTTTCAAGCGAACATCCGGCCATCGCCGTGAAAGCGCCGCGGGCAGAGGTATCCTGCCGTCCCTGGCAAAAACATACACGTTTGGAAACAACCACGTTGACTTCGAAAACGCCACCGCCCGCTGCCGGCAAGGAAAAATCCAACTCACCGAACAGGAGGTCAAGCTTTTGAAGCTGTTTATCGCCAACCGCGGAAAACCCCTGCCCAGAAACAAAATACTGGAAGTCGGCTGGGGATATACCCGGGAGATGACAACACGGACCGTGGATAACTTTATTGTTCGGTTCAGAAAATATTTTGAGAAAAACCCGAAAAAACCGGTCTATTTCAAAAGCCTGCGGTCGGTGGGCTATATCTTTGACCATGAATCGGAATAAAATCCGATTCTATTCTTTTCGTATCAGCTCTTTGGTGTAAAGAAACGGTCCGTCCCGCTCAACCCATTGCTCTCCCTGCTGTTCCAGAATCCACCCGCTGACTTTTCTCCCGCCGAAAGGCAATCGTAAGGGTGTAAACGTAAAGTCCGGGTTGTCGTGCACCATTCCGAAATGAGAATGAAATTGCGATAGCGCTCCATCCGGGGGCGATCCAAAAAAATTGACAAGAAACCCGTACCGGGTCCCAATCAATTCCTGTACGGCTTCTTCCGGGTCATCAAACGGCTGTAAAACCAAAAACGGGCCAAAAAGTTCCAGATCCGGGATTTTCCGGTTCTCCATTTCGAGAATCAGCGGAAAGACGGTTTCTCCCTGAATGCCGCCGGAAAGGAGACGGGCCGCCGAGCATTTTTCCAGAGCGGCTTGAAGAATTGCCCGGGTTCGTTCGACGCGGATCGGGCCAACGACGGTGTCCGGATCAAAAGGATCACCCACTTTAAGGATTCGGGCCGCGTCGAGTACCTGATCGCGAACCGCCGGGTAAAGATTTCTGTGAACAAGCGCTTTTTTCAGGGTTGTGCAATACTGGCCGCCATTAATAAATGCGCGGCGGGCGATAAACCGTCCGGCTGCCTCCGGGTCTGCATCCTCGAACACGATGGCTGCGGGCATGCCGCCCGGCCCGGCGAAAAAAAGCTTGTCAAACGCCGCATGCTGACGCCTGTACACCTCTCCCACTGCCGAGGCCCCTGAAATAAAGAGCACGCGGATATCCTTGTCTTCAACGCAGTGCCGCCCGAACTCTCGATTGTCCTGTCCGGTTATTGCTTCCAGTGATTCAAAAGACGTGCAGATTTCAGCCAAAATCGCCGCAGTTCGCGGGGTGTGAGAAGAGAGACTGAACCGGAGCCGGTTGCCGGTAAGCATGGCTGATCCGCCCAGGCGTGCCAGCACGACAACCGGCGCATCATACGGAAATATTGTCGCGACGGTCCCGTAGGGCTGACCTTCCGCCACCCAGGGAATCTCCTCATGCATGGATCTCAGGTGCTGAACCGTCAAATCCACCTCTATGCCGGTGATCTTAACAGGAAATCCGGCATCCTGTGCTGCGGCTTCCTGAAGATTCGGCGTGCGACGTTCAATTTCATCCGCAAGACGTTCAATCTCTTTTAATCGTTTATTAAATTCGCCTGTTCGGATCATGTTGTTTTCCTTTCTTCCATAGTGAAACAGTGAATCTGAATATTACCACATTTTCAAAAATTTTTCGACAAAACGGGGCGATTCATGTATATGTCCTTTTTTAGTCAACAGCGAAAGGCGCTTCCGTATGGAATCCAATATCCTTGAAAACAAACAGTGCGTCTCCGTCGACATTGAAACCGTCTCGGCAATGATCAAAAATACACAGCTGCCCAGCGGCGAAATCCCCTGGTGCGGCGGCAAAAAAACAGATCCGTGGGATCATGTAGAAGCGGCCATGGGGTTGAGCATCGGCGGGCATCTTGAGGACGCAAGACGTGCCTATGAATGGATGGCCCGAATGCAGCTCGATGACGGCAGCTGGTATGCGTCCTACAGAGACGGGATTCCTGATGATAAAACGCGGGATTCGAATTTGTCATCCTATATCGCGGTCGGTGTTTTTCACTATTACCTGATATCAGAAGACATCTCTTTTCTCGAGTCCATGTGGGAAACCGTTCGGGCCGCAACAGCGTTTGCCCTCGGCCTTCAAACCCCTGCCGGTGAAATCTGCTGGGCGATAAGCCCGGAGGGAAACGTCGATCCCATGGCACTTCTCACCGGATCCTGCTCTGTCTTTATGAGCCTGAAGTGCGCCCTGTCCATCGCAAACCGGCTCGGTTATGAAATGCCCGCCTGGAACCGGTCGTTGCAGAAATTGAACATTGCGATAAAAGATCGGCCCTGGCTTTTCAACATGACCAAAGCCCGTTTTTCGATGGACTGGTTCTATCCGGTACTCTGCGGCGTGTTGACCGGAGAAAGAGCCCGGCGCAGAATCGAAAGATACTGGGAAAAATTCGTCATCACCGGCCAGGGGGTTCGATGCGTATCTGACCGGCCCTGGGTAACCGTCGCGGAAACGTGTGAACTCTCCCTGGCACTTTCGGCAATGGGGGATCACAATCTTTCCAAAACCGTGTTCAACTGGATTCTGGATAAAACAAATGAAGACGGATCCTACTGGTGCGGGTTCACCTGCCCGGATATGACCATCTGGCCTGAAGACAAGACCACCTGGACAAACGCCGTTGTTTTGATCGCCGCGGATGCCATCTGCAATCTTACCCCCGCCAGCAAGCTTTTCAACCATCGGTTCTGGAACCCTGAATGATAATAGAAGCGAGCACTCCGTGAGAAAAGACCATCGCCCCTATTTTATTAAGCGCGCATACCTTCATTTCCAGGAATTCTATGTCAGGCGCTTCCTGCGGCCTCAGCTGGAGTCTCTCGGAAAAGGTTTTTCATTTATAAACCCATGGCATGTGGAAATTTTCGGCTCACCGGTCGCTCTGGGCGACTATGTAACGGTGATCGCATCTTTCGACAAAAAAGTAAGGTTTTCGATCTGGGCGGAAAAAAAAGGGAAGGGGCGCATACACATCGGCGACTACGCCCTGATCCTGCCCGGTGTGAGAATAAGTTCGGCGTCCGAAATCATCATCGGCAGCAACAGCATGATCGCGAGCCACACATACATTACCGATTGCGACTGGCATGGCATCTACGATCGGGTCTCCATGGGAAAAACAGCCCCGGTGACACTGGGAGACAACGTGTGGATCGGAGACAGCGCCATCATCTGCAAAGGGGTAACCATCGGAAACAACAGCATTGTCGGTGCCGGTTCCGTTGTGGTCCATTCTGTTCCGCCCGATGTCATTGCCGCCGGAAATCCCGCCCGCGTTGTCAAGCACCTCGACCCTGAAGAACAAATCCGTACACGGGCCGATTGGTATTCGGACCCGGTCACGCTTTTCGAAGAACTCGACCACTGGGACAGGGATATGCTCAGGGGTAACACCGTGCCGGGTTGGCTGCGTTCCATGCTGGCACCGGGCAAAAAAGATTGACCAGCAAAATTTTCGGCTCCAAAATGCTTCCGAGACAGGCGCCTAAAATTACCACGCGTTTTAACAGAACAAAAAATGAAGAAAAGACATGCTCGGTTGACAATCGGCAGGACGGTGTTATCGTAGGGTCACGAATAATAAAGGTAAAAGTAAAATGGCAACCTCCTCCAAGGCCGGCAGTGAACGCTGTTGTGGAACAGAAGCTTCTTCCGCGTGCGGGGCAGAACCCCATTTACAGCCCCTCTTTACGGATTCCACAAGCACTGTTTCCTGTTGCGGTGTTTCTTCCAAACCGGGCAAAGCTTTTCTTCAGCGTCCCGGATACGCGCTCTGGCACTTTGTAGAGACATTTGCGGAAACACCGGAGGGCCCGGTTCCACGCGTCAAGGCCGGTGCGGAGTGGCCGGACATTATCGGGACGATCAAAACGCGGCTCGGTATCGGAAGAAATACCTACGCCATTGCGCCGGGGCTTTACTGCGTCGGGGATCCGGGGCCCGATTCGCCGGTTCTGGTTACGGCCAACTACAAACTCAGCTTTGATGCCCTCCGAAAGGAGCTGGCAACACTGGATGCGTGGATTCTTGTTCTGGACACCAGGGGCGTAAATGTTTGGTGCGCCGCCGGAAAAAAGACCTTCTCCACTCAGGAGGTGGTTCATCGGGTAAAACTGGCAGGGCTGGACCGGTTGGTCAGCCGCAAAGAACTCATCCTGCCCCAGCTTTCCGCCACAGGAGTTGCAGCGCATCTGGTGAAAAAAGGATGCGGTTTCACGGTGATCTGGGGGCCGGTTCGCGCCCGTGACATAAAGCGATTCCTTGCGGCCGGGAAAAAAACAGACGAATCCATGCGCCGGGTGACGTTTTCGCTCATTGAACGCATTGTCCTTGTCCCTGTCGAGCTGTCCCTTCTCCGAAAACCCATCCTCTGGGTATTGCCGGCGGTATTTATACTCTCTGGCATCGGGCCGGACATCTTTTCATTCAGCATGGCGTGGCACAGGGGCTTAACGGCGGTTACGGCGTGTGCGGCGGGAATCCTTGCCGGCGCTGTTGCCGCGCCGGTCCTGTTGCCCTGGATCCCGGGAAGAGCCTTTTTCCTGAAGGGAATCGAAACCGGACTGATAGCCGGCTTCGGTGTCGTTCTGATGTTCTGGAACCAAACAACCGTATTGGAAGCGTTTGTCCTGCTTCTGTTTACAATGGCGGTGAGTTCATATCTTTCCATGAACTTCACCGGAGCAACACCCTTTACGTCGCCCTCCGGCGTGGAAAAAGAGATGCGAAGGGGCATACCGGTGCAGGCGGGTTCGGTTTTAATTGCCGTCATCGCCTGGATAACCTCGGCGTTTATTACCTGATACAAGAAACAAGGATTCCTAAAAGCATGGAAAATTTCAGATATCTTCCGGACGTGTCGACCCTGATTGTGGACGCCGAAGCGTGTGTGGGTTGCGGCACGTGTGAAATCGTGTGCCCCCACGGCGTGCTGAAAGTCGAAAACCGCAAAGCCCAAATCGTCGACATGGACGGATGCATGGAATGCGGGGCCTGCACCACCAACTGCCCGTCGGGTGCGTTGAACGTCACGCCCGGCGTGGGCTGCGCTGCTTACATCATACAGACGTGGATCAAGGGGAAGGATGCGGCGTCCTGTGGCCCGGCGGATTGCTGCTAGAATGTTTTCTCAGCAACACCTTCGCAGGAAGGTGTTGCTGAGAAAATATATACATTTGCAAAGTTCTGCACATTGAATGGAATGAAGGGGTTTTGTGATGCCGGAAGTCAAAATCATTGATTTGATCATCGTGGGCGGCGGTCCCGGCGGGCTTACCGCCGGCATCTATGCCATGCGTGCCGCAATGAAAACCATCCTCGTGGAAAAAGGAGCGCCGGGGGGACAGATAAACATGACGGATGAAGTGGAAAACTGGCCCGGAACCGAAAAGATCACCGGTGCCGAACTGTCCATGAAATTCTCTCAACACGCCCAATCCTACGGGTTGGAAATTGTTTCACAGGAAGTTGTGGCCGTGGATCCCGGGCGTGAATACCATTCGGTCAAACTTGCCAACGGAGATGTGCTTCACGCCTATGCCGTGATTTTAGGCACCGGCGGCAGTCCCCGCATGCTGGGCATCCCGGGTGAAAAAGAAAATTACGGCAAGGGCGTATCCTATTGCGCTGTCTGCGACGGCTTTTTTTTCAGAAACAAAACCGTTTTAGTGGTCGGCGGCGGAGACACCGCGGCGGAAGAAGCACTCTATCTTTCCAAGCTTGCAAAGCACGTGTATCTCGCCCATCGCCGCGATGAGCTGAGGGCGAGCAGGATTCTTCAGCAACGGATCATGGACGAGTGTAAAATCGAAATTCTCTGGAACACGATCCCCGTCGCCATCGAGGCCGACGAACAGGGTGTCTCTTCCGTGGATCTGAGTGACACCAAAACCGGTGAACAGCGGACACTGCCCGTTGACGGGGTCTTTATCTTTATCGGTTTTAACCCCAACAATCAGGTGGTGCCGGCCGGTGTAAAGATGAATGCCCACGGATACGTCGTGACGGACGAGAAGTGTGAAACAAAAATACCCGGCATTTACGCCATTGGTGACCTGAGGGAAAAATTTGCCAGACAGATCGTTATTTCCGCATCAGACGGCAGCATCGCCGCCCTTGCCGCGGCTCACTACGTGGAGACGAGAAAATCCGACGCGACGTGTGAACTGCCCCCGGATCCATCAGGGAAATTATAAAATATGGGAGCTTCGAATTTTCCCGCTTCTCTGCGCTTCTCTAAATCGCCTGTTCAGATGAGTTGCCCGGTATCTTTCGTTTTCATTTAAGGTTTCAATCCGTACGGGGCAATGTCCTTTTATCGTGACCCGGATCAACCGCTGCTGTTCTTCAATAAGTCGATTTGCCTCAACAACATCGCTCTGGCTGTTTAAAGGAAGTCTGTCTAAAAGATGGCTGATTTTCTGGTTTATTTTTTTCAGAGCTGTCGTGTTTTCTTCACAAACGCGTAAGGATGTTTCACCCGACGGCTGTGTCTTGGCGGCAGGCTGATCGGATTTGTTTAACACTGCCATTTTATCCTCTTTAAATTAAGGTTTGAGAATTGCACGCCGGTCAAAAGCCGTTTGAAGCGTTTTCTGCAGCCGGTTGCGGGGTTATTGGTCACTTTTTCGGTCCAAAAAGCAACACATGAAATGTCCGTCACCTGGCGTTGTCGTTTGGCTGTGTCTTTGAGAATGAATACTTTGCAAAAAAAGTGCCAGTTTTAGCAACGCTTCGATTGTGTTGACAACGGCTGTGTATCGTATTGATATGTCGGTCGTTTTTTAGCGAAAGTACAATTTAGACGAACGGGCGATGCAATGAAATCCAATCGATAAACTTGTTGGAAGCCCACATTTTTGTCGGTTAAACAGATGGGGAAAACACAATTATCACGGTAAACCCTCGTCCGCTGCCGTCACTGACAGCACTTCGGCGGCCTCCCCCCGGTTGCCTTGTTCAGCCGTTCCAGGTAACGCCCCCACCAGCCCTTTCGCTTGGATGGTTTTTGTTCCAGATACTTCTCGGGGTTTGCCTCAAATGCCTTGCAGCAGGCCTCCGCGCAAAAATGGTACGTCCGCATCCGGTGCGTAAACGAAAGATTTTTTTTGCCGGGATCCACATTCATCAAACAAACCGGATCAATGAAGATGTCGGCTGTGGGTGTGGTTTTTCTCATCTTTTGTACCTCCCTGCTTTATTTATTTTTGGCGGTTTGAACTATCCCATGGGTAAATTTTCGAAATAAATGTATCTTCCAACATATTGTTCAAATATAATTATTGACGCCATTTAACGGCCGTCTTGCCTCCTATCTGCAAACCGTGTGCCAAAAAAATTATGAGGAATATATCCAACGGATAACCATTTGAATGAACTAAAAATTTAAACGAAACGATTATTTGTGTTCAGAAAAAAAGGGAAACAGAGGATGTGTAATAAGTATCCATTTAAACAAAATGTTCAGGTTTAATTGGATAAAAAATAACCATTTGTTAAAAGGGGATGAGAAAGGATGGTGCGGTATTAATTTTATTAAACAGGTGATCCGTATTTTAATCCGAGTTTTCTGTGTTTGATACACAGCGAAATCCAACATCGGTAAAGGCTTCCCACGGATATCTGAATATTTTGTTTTCACCCCTGCCACGATTCAATTTGCCGGTCACCAGGCTATGATATTTGCCGGCAGTATCGTCAGCAGATCCTGTTTGTTCTGACAGATGATCCTTTTCTTTTGTAATCCATTCTCTTACATTATTTCCGACACTATTTAATGGATACAATTCTTCAGAAGGAGGAGCCATGTGTTTCATGTGCGCTTCAGAACTTCCTGCCTGCTCTCCTTCCGCCGGCAAAGGACCTTCAGCTCTGTTTTCTTGATCGAGCTTCTTAATATAATTGCCTGAAGCGGCAAAATCCCATTCGTATTCCCCGGCCAGACGCTTTCCGTAATATTGTGCATAAGCCGATGCACCGTACCAGGTAACGCGAACAACAGGATGGGACGCATATTTTATCTCACGCAAATGGAATCTCCCGTGTTCATAGATGATCTGTTCTCGCGGTTCAGCACCTTCTCCCAGATATAACCATATTTCATCCTGTTTTTTAACAACCCCATTTTCAACAGCCAGACTTTCTTTCACTGTATTCAGGAATTCCGCAAAGTGATGATTCGTCACCATTTTTTCATCCATGTAAAATGGTATTATCTGTACGGTTTTCTTCAAGCCATCTGAACCTTGCATGTTGATGGCCAACTCTCCACCCGGGATAAACTGCATCGTTATTCCATCCATGCCCAGCATAGATTGGGCCGGTGTATCCGGAGATGTTTTTTCAGCCTTAGGAGATCCGGGAAGGTTTGATTTTGAAGGAACTTTCTCGGCAATTTGAGGTTTCTTTAAAGGGCCGGCTGTTTTTCCGGGTTTGCCTATTAAGTGCCAGAGTCCCATTAACGCCACGGAGGCCACAGCGATGACAATACCCATCCAGATAAACCCGGGTTGGTTCAGAAATGAGAAACGTCCGGGAGCCTTTGCAGCACCCTCTGTGGTCTCCCTTTTAAAAATGTTCAGGGCCTCTATAATTGCATTTCGTAACTCAGCAATCGATTTCAGACGTTCCTCTTTTTTCTCGATCGTTGCATCTTGAATGATTCGGTCCAGTTTCTGAAAAAAAGGAGTGTCAGGATTAGACAAGGCTACACTTTTAAACGGGATGGTTTTTGAAGTTATGCTGCCGTCAATCGACTCGTAAAGGATTTTGCCCAATGAATAAATATCGCTCTGCTGGTCCGCTTTTTTAAAATCAAAATAGTGCTCGGGGGACATATAAGCAGGCGTGCCTTTGACATCTATGGACTGTGTAACCGGTTTCATCCGAAAGGAACAGGCCAGGCCAAAGTCAGCGATTTTCGGTGTTGTGCCGTCCAGAAGAACGTTTTCAGGCTTTAGATCCCGGTGGATGATGTCCTGAGCGTGGATGGCTTCGACACCCTTGAGTAATGGAAGAAAGTAGTCAATAAGCCATGTGACTGTCAAATCCTGTTCCGGATAGAATCCTTCTTCTGACATGGTAAAACGGAGAGTGGCGCCGGAAATGTATTCCATAACAATATATTCTACGTGAATGTCTCTACCGTCTTTATTGATTACATCAGAGCCGTGATCGAAGATCTGCAGGACATTGGGGTGCCGGACCTGGGCCATTGCCCGAACTTCGCGACGAAACCGTTGAACAGCGGCTTCAATTTCTTCCGGATCGTCCTCGAAAGATTGAATCATCTCCTGTGAAATGACCTTAATCGCCACATCCCGTTTGAGGTTCAGTTGATGAGCCCGGTAAATCTCACCCATTGCGCCTTTATCGAGAAATTCAATGATTACCCATTTGTCGGTTAGTACCTGTCCGGTTTGAAAAATATTGTTGGAAGTATTACTCATAACAAATATCTTTCAGTTTCCAGCTAATTTGTCAATCGCATATAGAGACACACTTTTTTTCTATCCATCCCTCTTTTAATGCCGTAAAGAAGAAAAGAGTGCACTCAAATCGACATCAATCGAGGTCTCCTGTCAAGGTCTTCTTTTATGGATATTATATCTTTCGCATTTTAATTGCGAAATCCAAAAGGTGCTCTTTCTTTACGATGGCTTATCTTAATCGGTGTATAGACCGCGATATGATTGCCCTCCCCCATTTTTATCGTTGTATAATAAAAGGGTGAAAACCATACGCCCACACGCTTCCCCGAAGGATCCAAAATATACCATCCATAGTTGGTGATAGTCGTGTAAAGATCACCGGTCATCCAGCTGAGCCATTTTTTAATCTGTTCCGGCGTTAGATCCACCGGTTTCCACAGTCTTGAATCGAGGGTGTAGCTGTTATGAATACCAATGATTGCATCAGGTATGGCATCCGGACCGCTGTAATAGTATTTATGATCTGGGAGAACCTGAAGTTTTACAAACATCCGATCCACTTCAAGGCTCGGTTTGAGTATTCCATAATTTTCCAGGCAACCGGTAATCGCAACTTGAATGATAAGCAATATGATAAAGGTAGAGATTACCCGCACTCTCTTATTATTTATATTTAGCATTTGTATCGTCATTTTTCCCTCCTTGGATAAAAGGATTCTATTTTTCCCATTGAGTATTCTGCCGAGAAGCTTGAAGTCACATCCTTTATGTCTTCAAAATTTTTGTCGCTTCCCAAGCAACAACAATGCATACGACTTAGTAATACTGCAAAGATAGTGCCATAACAGAAGGGGCACTTTAAGTACTCGATATAACATCGTATTTTGGATCATTGATTATGCAATTTCTGGATTCGTGAGGTTAGGTGCAAACAAGTGGGTATTTTCTATGCGGAATGCAATTTCAACCGCGTAAAATTTTATCATTTCGGTAACCGCTTTCCCTTCACATTGTGAAAGATTTTCCCGCAAATTAACATTTTACAGGTATATCTTGCGTTAAAGAGAGACGAGAAAACCAAGTGGCATATGTTTTGCATTTGATTCATATAGTCGATATCTTCAAGAAAACTTTATGAAGATTTTAAGAGGATATCAAAATAGAGATAAAAATTTGGGGGGTATTACAATGAACACTAAAAATATTAATATAATAATGAAACACCTATCTAAAACGCAATGATGTTCTCCTAATATAATGGGCATCCAATTATTCAATGTCGTGTGCCCCATGATTCGGAATTTATCGCAGGAGGAATTAGACATGGACTTTGAACGCTATTATATTGATTTGTTCGAAATGCTGAATTCCGCATGCAAAAAAATTGCTTCCGGAAATTATGACAAAAAAGATGCGGAAAAGCTGTTCGGACTGTCACAAACAGGTCGATATCCAGGCCTGTTTTCAGAACTGGCCGAGTCTTTCGGCATGATGATGGTCAAAGTCGAAGCCCGAGAATTTCGACTGAAGCAGATCATTGAAGAGCTGGAAGAAACAAAGGCAAAACTCGAGAAATATTCACAAACATTGGAGCAGCGGATAGGGAAACGAAACGGAGATAAGCTGTGAAGCGCCCGTGGCCTTAAGGACAGTCCTCGTTTTTTTTCGCCAGTGTCAGGTGCGCACAATCACCCAATTCACACGCCTTCTCGAAATCCACGCACGCCAAATCATATTTGCCGGTGTTGATGTGCCCGATTCCGCGATTGATATACGCTTCCGCATATTTTGGGTCCAGACGTATGGCCTGGTCAAAGTCTGCCATGGCTTTTTGGGGTTGGCCTGTGTTTCTGTATACAATCCCCCGGCTGTAGTAGGTTTCAGCATCTCCGGGATTCAGAAGGATGGCCTGACCATAATCCTGAAGGGCGAGTTGAAACTGGCCGAAGTTCTTGTAGAGATTTCCGCGATTGGTGTAGAAATCGGCATTATCGGGGACCAGACGGATCGCCGTGTTAAAATCGGTCAACGCCTTTCTGAGTCTGCCCAGGTTTTTATAGGCAACGCCCCTGCTGTTATACATCTGCGCATCATTCTCCTTGATTCTGATGGCCTGATCGTAGTCCTGAATAGCGCGTTTGTATTGACCGAGTATTTTATACGCGACTCCACGGTTATAATATGCCTTGGCATAATCCTGTTTCAATTGGATGGCCTGGTTGAAATCCTCGATGGCGTGCTGATACTGACCCAATTTTCTGTAAGCAACGCCCCGATGCCGGTAGAAGACGGCGTTTGTCGGATCAAGGTGAACGGCCTGATCGTAATCCACAACAGCGCGCTGTAACTTACCCAGGTTTTTGTATGCAATACCCCGGTTGAAGTAAATCTCCGCATTGTCCGGATTTAATTGGATCGCCCGGTTGTAATCCTCGACGGCACGGTTGTACTCTCCCAGCATTTTGTACGCAACCCCCCGGTTGTTAAAGGTCCATGCCTCTGTGGGATTCAGTTCGATGGCTCGGCCGTAGTCTTCAATGGCACGAAAATACTGTCCCGTTTTGCTCAGGGCATTACCACGATTGTTGTAGGCATCCGGGTTTTTTGGGTCCATATGAATCGCCTGATCGATATCCTGAATGGCAAGTTCATATTGGCCCAAATTCTTGTATGCAACCCCCCGGTTGTTGTAAACGATCGACGATTCAGGGTTCAAACGGATGGCCCGGTTGTAATCATCAATGGCTTGCTGATATTGGCCCAGATTTTTCAGTGCAACCCCACGGTTGTTATATGCTTTAAAATTATCAGGCTCCAGCGTGATGGCACGGTCATAGTTCTCGATGGCCTGGTGGTACTGGCCCAATTTCTTGAATGTCGTTCCCCGGTGACGATAGGCTTCTGCGTTATCCGGTTCCAGGAGAATGGCTTGACTAAAGTCGTCTATGGCACGGTGATGCTCACCCAGTTCTTTATAGGCGATCCCCCGGTTATAATACGCTTCCGCGTTGTCATGATCGAGCCGTATGGCCTCGTTATAGTTTTCAACGGCCGTTTGATATCGGCCCATGTTTTTATATGCTTTTCCGCGGTTGTTAAACGCGACAGCGTCACCGGGGTCAAGACGTATAACTTCACCCCAGAACGCCAATGCCGCTTCCGGGTTTGTGTTTATATCCGGCGGATGGGTTTTTGCCGCAACAAAATACCCTCCAGCGTTGAACAATACCGCCAAAAAGATAATGCCGGTCTTAATTAATCCTTTCATCACCCAACCCTCATTTTACTTCATATATAAATTCATCGATCAGCTTTTTATCATTCACCACCGCTTTTACCTTTATAGTATAGCTGCCTTTTGCGGTGAAATTAACATCACCCCCGAATGAATCTTTCATGCCCATAGCCATTATTTTCTGCACGGCATTGTCAGGCCCCTTAATCAAATAGCCGACCGTTGCTTCTGTCACCGGTAACCCTTCCGAACTTTTGATGTAGGTCATAAGGTGACGTTCTTCTCGTCCGGGCAGATCCAGGAGGTGGAAGGCCAAACGATATTCCTGTACCGTGGATTCATGAATTTTGACACCCGCATGCCCGGAATGATCCATTGTTTTGATTTGTTCTTCCGCCAAACCCGGCAGTACAATTATAAAAGATATAATAATTGACAGTGCGTATATAAGTAACTGTTTTTTCATTTTACAGCTCCTTTCGAATTGAATCTGTTTTACTTATTCTTCATTTTCAGTTTTATTTTTATCCGGTTTATCCTCTGTGCCTTTCTTTTTTGTTACCAGCCAAACATGACGCATTTCCCATTGTTTCCAAATATCATAAACAGCCGGTATGATGATCAGCGTGAGGACGGTGGACGACACCAGCCCGCCGACCATGGGGGCTGCAATGCGCTTCATGACCTCTGAGCCGGTCTCGGTTCCCATCATTACCGGAAGCAGGCCGATGAGTGTGGTCGCAACCGTCATCAGTTTCGGTCGAACACGATCGACGGCGCCCTCGATGATGGACGCCTCCAGGTCGGCTGCCGAATTCATCATGTTTTGACTGCTTCGGCGCGCGAAGGTTTCGTCAAGATACACCAGCATGACAACACCCGTTTCCGCCGAGAGTCCTGCCAGCGCGATAAATCCAACGACCACCGCCACTGACAAGTTGTACCCCAGAAGGTAAAGGAGCCAGATTCCCCCGACCAGGGCAAACGGAAGGCTTGCCATCACGACGGAAGCTTCGATGATGCTCTGAAAATGAATATAAAGGAGGATAAAGATCACCATAATGGTCATCGGCACGATGATATTCAGGGTTCTGCGGGCTTTTTCCATGTATTCAAATTGACCCGACCATACGATGGAGTATCCGGCGGGAAGCGCAACCTCCCGTTCCACAACGGCTCGTGCCTGTTTCACGTAAGACCCCACGTCTATACCTTTCAGGTCAACATAGATCCAGGCGGTCCGGCGGGAATTTTCACTTTTGATGCCGGCAGGTCCTTTATGGATCGACAAATCCGCCAGCTGTATCAGGGGTACCTGTGCACCGGTGGGTGTTGAAACCAGGACACGTTTAAGCCGTTCGATATCGTCCCGGAGCTCCCGATTGTAGCGAAGACTGATCGGGTAGCGTTCGAGGCCCTCGACCGTGTATCCGATGTTCATGCCGCCGATTGCGGTCATAATCACATCCTGTACATCTTCCACCGTGAGCCCGTAGCGGGCGATCTGGTCTCGCCGGATTTTAAAGTCCATGTAATTCCCACCGGTGACGCGTTCCGAATAGGCCGAAAGTGTACCCGGTATGTCCCGGACCACCGCCTCGATATTGGCACCCAGCTCGGAGAGAACCGCCAGATCCGGCCCCATGAGCTTGATTCCCACCGGCGTCTTTATACCGGTGGAGAGCATGTCGGTCCGGGTTTTGATCGGCATGGTCCATGCGTTGGTTAGCCCGGGGAATTGAATCGCCTTATCCAGATCATCGATGAGCTCGTCTGTGGTAATATATCGTTCTTCGGGCCAGACCCAGGTCAGCGGGGCTTTCAACACATTCGGCCAGTTCGAAAAAAAACGATGTGTTTTTTTCTTTCGCCACTCATGGAGAAGCTTGCCTTTTTTGACCTCTGGCCAGATCCAGGTTAACGGCTCTTTCAGCCATACGGGCCAGGCTGAATAAAATCTGTCCACCCGTATCTGCTCGTATTCAACTTGGGGACGAAGCGTAATGATTGTCTCGATCATGGAAAGGGGAGCAGGGTCGGTTGCGGTTTCCGCCCGTCCGATTTTTCCCAGGGTATGGTGCACTTCCGGAAAACTTTGAATGATTTTATCCGTCTGCTGGATCAACTCCTTGGCTTTGGTTATGGATATACCGGGCAGGGTGGTGGGCATGTACAGTAGATCCCCCTCATTTAAAGGAGGCATGAATTCACTACCCAGACGGGAAGCAGGAAAGAGTGTCATTAACAGAACGGCCACGGCCAGCAAGACGGTTGTTTTTCGCCATCTCAACACCAGATGAATCAAGGGGCGATAAACAAAAATAAAAAACCGGCTGATGGGGTTCCGGTTTTCCGGAATGATCCGCTGCGGAATGAGACAGGCGGCTGCAAAGACCGACACGGCAAAGGCTGCCGGCAACGACCAGCCGGGCAGTGCCACACCCGACAGACCGCCAAGGAGAACCAAAACGGGCGGACCGGCAATACACGCTATAGAGGTTCTCAGTTTCTGCGTCCGGGTGATTTCCGGCCCAAAGGTTTTTTCACGAATAAAAAAGGTCATCAGAACAGGGACAATAGTAATGGCGATCAGGGAAGAAGCGGCAATGGCAAAGGTGTATGTATAAGCCAGCGGCTTAAAGAGGCGGCCGGACTGCTCCTGGAGGCTCAGCACCGGTAAAAATGAAACCGTTATAATCAAGAGACTGTAGAAAAGCGCCGGTCCGACTTCTCTGGCCGAAGCAATAATGATTTCCGTGTGGGGTTTTTTTCCATGGTCTTTTTCCAGGTGTTTGTGCGCGTTTTCCACCAGAACAACCGAAGCATCCACCATGACACCGATGGCAATGGCAATACCGCCCAGGCTCATAATATTGGCGTTGATGCCGAGACGGTACATGATCAGAAAGGATATCAGAATGCCCACGGGAAGCGTGAAAATGGCCACGAAAGCCGAGCGGAAATGCATGAGAAAGAGAACACAGATAACGGCCACCACGCTCATTTCCTCAAGAAGCTTCTTCTTTAACGTCGAAACAGCCCGCTCGATGAGCCCTGACCGGTCGTACCCTGATTTTATGATCACGCCTTCCGGAAGCCCTTTTTCCAGTTCCTTGAGCCTTTTTTTGATGTTTCGAATTACTTCCAGCGCGTTCTCGCCATAGCGCATCACTACGATACCACCGGTGACCTCGCCCTCGCCGCTCCATTCCAGGATGCCACGGCGAAGTTCCGGACCGATCTGTACGTTTGCGATATTTTTCAGAAGTATCGGTGTGCCCTTCATGTCAACACCGACAGCAATGTTTTCTATATCCTCGATGTGTTTGATATAACCGAGACTCCGCACCATGAACTCGGTTTCTCCCATTTCCACGAGCTTGCCGCCCACATCGGAGTTGGAGCGCTGGATGGCTTTTTTTACACCCTGTATGGGCAGGCCATAGGCCAAAAGCTTGTTGGGATCCACCTCCACCTGGTACTGCTTTACGAACCCGCCGATGCTTGCCACCTCCGAAACACCGGGAACCGAGGTGAGCTCGTATCTGAGATACCAGTCCTGAAGGCTTCTCAGTTGCTGAAGATCGTATTTGCCGGTGGTATCAATGAGCACGTATTCATACACCCACCCGACACCGGTTGCGTCCGGCCCCAGGCTTGGTGTAACGCCTGCCGGCAGTCTGCGGGAGACAAAATTCAGGTATTCGAGCACACGGGATCTGGCCCAGTAAAGATCGGTCCCATCCTCGAAGATAATATAAACAAAAGAGAAGCCAAAAAACGAATAGCCCCGAACAACCTTGGCAAAGGGAACGCTCAACATAGCGGTCGTCAGCGGATAGGTTACCTGGTCTTCCACGACCTGGGGGCTCTGGCCCGGATAATCGCTAAAAATAATGACCTGAACGTCCGAGAGATCCGGAATCGCATCGAGGGGGGTATTCACCATGGCAAAGATGCCCCCGATGGCCACAAAGGCCGTTACCAGGATAACCATGAGCTTGTTTTTGATCGACCATTCTATGATGTTTGCAATCATATCGCTATTCGCTTTCCAGGTCTTTGAAAAAGTCTTCCTCGTCTGTGACGTCCTCAAAGAAATCTTTTTCTTCTTTCGCTACGGCCTTCTTTTCAATACTTCTAACCCGCTTGGCATCCAGCATCTTCCGGACCGCTTCTTTAAGCTTGGATTCCGAATCGAGGAGGAACTGGCCCGACGAAACAACGGTTTCGCCCGGTGCGATTCCATCCAGCACCTGAACCTTTCCATCATCTACCGCCAGACCCAGTGTGACATCTCTTGGGGAAAATTTATTGTCTGTTCGGACCACAAAAACCACGTTTCGTTCCCCGGAACGAATCACGGCCTCGGAAGGGATGACCAGGCCGTCCGTACCGGTTTCGGTTTTAATAAGAACATCGGCATACATGTCCGGCTTGAGTGACAAATCAGGGTTGTCGAATTCAAGTCGGATGACAACGTCTCTGGTCTTTGGCTGAAGATAGGGATAAACAAAGGTCACTCTGCCGGTATATTTTTTTCCCGGTTGGTAGGATAACGTCATTTCAGTATCCTGCCCCACGGCGATCCAGGGGAGTTCGTATTCATAGATGTGTGCCTCGACCCAAACCCGGGACAGATCGGAAATTCGATAGATCAGGGTTCCCGCTTTGACAAAGCTCCCCTCTTCCACATTCTTTTTGATAACATAACCACTGACCGGCGAGCGAATCATAAGCGTTTTCTTAACTTGACCGGATTCTTCGATACGTTGAATTTCACTCTCGGCAACATCAAAATATTGGAGCCTCCGGCGGGCGGACTCCAAAAGACCTCCGGTTCTCTCGCCCGATCGGCCCTTGAGACTGCGAAATGCCACAAGGAATTCTTCCTGGGCGGCCATAAGTTCGGGTGAGAAAATCTCATACAAGGGCTGGCCCTTTTCGACATGCTTGCCGGTGAAATCAACATACAGCTTTTCTATCCAGCCGCCGGCCTTGACGTTGATCTGGGCCGTGCGCGTCTCATCGGAGGTGACATGGCCATAGGTCCGGATGGTGTGGACAAGCGTTTCCTTTTGTGCTGTGGCTGTACGCAGTCCCATATTCTGTTGGGTTACGGGATCGATAGCGACTTCAACACCGCTCACCAGCGTGTCTTCATAAACCGGGACCAGATCCATGCCCATGGCACTCTTTCCGGGCTTGTCATAGATCTCTGTCGGATTCATGGGCGCGCGCCAGTAAGCAATCTTCCTTTCCGACCCTTTTGTTGTCTGCCCGGCGCCGGTTTCATCCTCGTAGACCGGGACCAGGTCCATGCCCATGGCACTCTTTCCAGGCTTGTCATAGATCTCTGTTGGATTCATGGGCGAGCGCCAGTAGGCAATCTTCCTTTCCGATTCCGCTCTTTCCTTTCCGGGGGTAGTTCCCATACTTTTTGGGGATACGAGATATCCCAAAAAGAAGGCACTGATTCCGACCACCATCAGCGCAATTACGGCAGTCAAAATCACCCGCCGGATATCAGAGGTCCATTCCTTGATCTTCGCAATTAATGTCATTGTCACACCCAAGACCAGGTTGAAAACGTTAATTCATTGATATTCCCACGGCACGCTGCAGTTCCGCCCAGGCAATTCCGACATCCGCATACTTTTTTTCCAGGGTTAAATTAGTACCCAGCCAGAGGGTATGCGAAGCGATGACGTCTGCAAAAGAAACCTCTCCGGATTCATATCCCTGAATGGAAACATCAAGCGCCGCATTGGAAAGGTCGATTATCGTTTTTGTATAGAGTGTTGTCTCGCGGTTTGCCTGGTCCAATTTGAACCAGTTGTTTCGAATCATGGTTTTCGTTGCATCCTCGGCAGTTTTTAAATCCTCTTTGAGGGCCTGGAGGTTTTTTCGGGTCTGGAACAGATAGGCGTCATCTGTCCCGTACCAGGGCATTTTGGGCAGTCCTGCGCCGCGTGATGCCTGTACAGATATCGGAAACGTTTCCTCCATCGCTCCCGATCCGACTTTTTGAATGGCTTCATCCTCATAAAGAGACAGATTCAACGTATACGGCGGCAAGATCATGGTTTCGGCCATTTCAATCATTCGCTCCATCTTTCCCACCCGGGCCCTCAGCTTTCTGAGTTCCTGGCGGTGTTCAAGCGCCATGATGTAAAGGGTGTCAAGCGACACGCTCTTTTTTCCCGGCCGGACGCTTGAAGGATACCCGAGCTTGATCTGGGGCGGGAGGTTCAATATTTCACGGATTTTCTGCTCGAGATTCCGCTGTTCTTCCCGGAGGGTTATGAGGTCTTCTTCCAGGATCTTCCGTTTGATGCGAACTTTGACCACATCCTGAAAATTGGTTCTACCGGCCTCATACCGGGTGGTTGCCACCGTATCTAAACGATCTAGAAGACCAACCGTTTCCCCGGTGATCTTATGTGCATTACGCACAAAAAGAAGGCTCCAGTATGTCTTTCGGGCATCGGTTACAGCATCGCGGCGAGCCGCCTCAAGGGTCTCCCTTGCGGCTTTGACCTCCTGATCGACGATCTGACCCTTCAGGGCCATAACGCCCGGAAAGGGAAATTTCATACTCACCGGGTCTTTCCCTTTCATGGGACCGACACCTGTCATCAGGCCTTCCGTAAACGCCGTGTACTGCCTGAGAATCTCGTCAAGGCGGGTCGCCTGACTGAATGCTTCGACGGCTCCCCGAAACCGGTTCTCTGCCGCTTTTATGCCCGGGTTTCTCAGGAGCGCCAGGGTTTCCAGGGTTTCCAGGGAATAATTGTCTTTCATCGCATCCGCAGCTTTGTCTGGATCCGAACCGGCGGATCCCAGGGCTGTAAGCAGTTCGAGGTCGGGTTTGAGGAATGTATAATCCCCGCCTCTTGAATTTATTGCTGTCTCCCAATTTGATTTAATGTCATTTATTTTTTTCCTTTCCGAATTGAATTCCTGATCCTCGGAAGAATCGACTTCGGCGTCAGGGCGATCCGGGATCGTGAGATATGATTTCGGCGTGTACGTATCTATCTCTTTCTTCATATCTCGGTATCCTGCATGGATCTGTGATGCGGCCAGCACCAACAGAATACATGCTATAAAACCGTTTCGATTCATTTGTCCCCCTTTCCGCTGTCGCTTGCGGAATCAACTTCCTTTTCTGTCAGATTCCGGCCCACAAGCCTTTCGAGACGCGCCAGATATTTCCCGTAGTCAGACTCTGCCCGGGCAAACGCAAGTTGAAAATTGTACCAGACCGCCTGGGTTTCGATAAAATCAGAAAAACTGGACTCGCCTTCCTGAAACCAGGTTTCCGCGAGTTCCATGGATCGAGCGGCCTGGGGCAGCAGTTCTTTGGCATACAGATCCATAAGGCGGTGTGCATTTTCCAGTCTGAAAAATAAGGAACGAATTTCTGTTTTTGTCTGATTAACCCATTCGGTTTTGTTTGCCCTGGCTTCATCCCTCTCTGCCTGTGCTTTTAAGATTCTGCTTTTGTTTTTGCCGAACCACAGCGGCAGGGTGAAGCCGGTCTGGATGCCGAGGGCATCTCGACCCGCATCCGCCGGTGGTTTTGCAACATCCGGAATTCCGATATCCGAATAGAAAAGCCCCACTGAAAAATCCGGCAGATTCTCATAACGGGCCAGGTCCATTTTTAGTTCGGCTTTTTCTACCCCGATCTGAGTCATCTGAATCTCTTCCTGTTGCGACTCGGCCATGGCGTATATCTCTTCCAGGCTGAACACCACCGGCAGATTGGCTATCGGATCCAACAGACCGATATCGGCGTCCGGTGGCCGATTCAACAGTCCGTTCAGACGGGTAATCTCTGTTTTCTCCAGATCGTCTAACAGCAAAATGTCGTATCGCAGCTGGCCGGTCTGGGACTGGGCCTTGACCATATCGATCAATTCCGCACGGTCTTGCGCGTATGAGGATTCAGAAACTTTTCGCAGGTGATCGAGAAGCTTCATATTCTCGGCAGCCACCTTTTTTCCCGAACGAACATACAGCAGTTCGTGGTAGGATTCGCGGATGGCGACAACGACTTCTCTTATTGTTTTGTCGAGCTTCAGCCGGGCGATGCGGGCGTC
The DNA here is from genome assembly GCA_043827325.1 of Pseudomonadota bacterium. Taxonomy (GTDB): domain Bacteria; phylum Desulfobacterota; class Desulfobacteria; order Desulfobacterales; family UBA11574; genus JBDRPF01. The sequence continues at coordinate 72,954 of JBDRPF010000016.1, forward strand.
TGCTGCGACAACCTCACCGGCCTTTGATAATTTTCCCGGAAAAGGAATCTTCTGTGAAATGCTGGCATTCCAATCCTGAGGCCCAAGTCGGGTCTCGATAGGATCCGGGAAATAGGTGACCATGATTTGCGGATCCGGATAACCGGTTGTGATGCGATAGTTTTCCACTGTGGAACGCCAGGCCTCACGGGCCGATTGGATCGACGGGTTTTCGCGATAAGCGTAATCGATGAGATCAGCGATTGAAATTTTTTGCGCCAATTGGGGAGGGGTGTCTTCCTGAGGTAATGCCTGGAATGCTTTTGAAGGTGGAGCAAAACCCCATTCTAAAAGTATCGCAAACAGAAGCACTGCAATAAACTTTATACACAACATGAAGTTGTTTCCGAATTCCGAATCTTGATTAGAAAATATACCGTTCATCGGATACTCCTTTGTCTGTTTAACGCCTTTCCTGCCATCATGGTTTTGCCTTTACGATCACGAGAGTGATATCATCTTTCTGGGTGATATTTTGTCTGAATGCGGTCAATTCATCTATTATGGCGCGAAGGATCTTTTCGGCTGAACCGTGGCTGTGCCGGCGAATGACCTGGCGCAGGCGATCCTTGCCAAACATTTCACCCTGTGGATTTTCCGTTTCCCAGATCCCGTCCGTACCAATTAGCACCACCTGGCCATAGCTCCAGCCGTTTCGTTCGTACTCCTGAAAGGACCACTGGTCATCCACACCGAGTGCGATGCCCCTTCCACCGAACTCATCAAATTCGTCCATTGAAGGATCATAGAATATGGCCGGGTCATGACCGGCTCTCACCCAACGAATCTTTTTCTCGACAGGATCAAACACCATGAAGAAAAGGGTCATGAAACTTCCCGTCTCCTCTGTATCTCTGCACAGAAGTCCGTTAACGTCGGTTATCATTTTGGAAAGGCGACCGGGTTGCATGATTCTGCTGCGAAGCAGCGCCCGAACGGTGGTCATGAGCAGGGCGGATGCAATGCCGTGTCCTGCCACATCTCCAACAGCAACACCTGTTTGTCCCCGGCCCAACTCGGAAGATTGAATAAAATCATAGTAATCACCGCCGGTCTCGTCACAATAGATGCTAGTGCCTGCAACATCCAGAAATTCAAAATCTGCCTTTTTCTGGGGAAGAAGATTCTGCTGGACTTCCTTGGCAAGACTCAGAGAATCTTTAAGCCGGGCGCGTTCTTCAAGTTGAAACACCATGGTATTAAAACTTTGTATCAATTCCCCGACTTCGTCGTGAGTTTTGGGTGTCAGCGTAATATCATATTGTCCGGCGGCGATCTTTTCGGCCGCCCGGGAAACCTCTTTGATCGAACGAACGGTGTGTCCGGTTACAAACCGGATCAACAGCAGGATGACCAGGATAAATACAGCACCGGTGATATAATAATAGAGCTGAAAGTGAAGAATAGGTGAAAGAACCTCTCTTCCGGGTGTAATAATAACAAGGGTCCATGGCGCTTCCTGGAGCTTGTAAAAACTGCTGACCTCATCCGGCGGAAACCCCTGCCCGAATAGGGTTCCAAAGGGCATTGACACCATGGAATAGAGTGTTGACTTTTCCAGGGGGTCATTATTTTCAGCAAATACCTTGCGCCCCTTTGGGATGTTGCTGGTCAGGATTCTTCCGGCATCGCCCACCAGAAAGGCCTTGTGTTTTTGCCACCATCCCGTAGCCTCGACGATGTCGACGAGATAGTCGAATCGGAGCACCACCTCGACCCCGCCCATAATTTTATCGTTTTCATCCTTCAGATCGGATATCAGGGATATGGTTTTATCACTTGCCGGTGAATCGTATCGGGGGGGGGTGACGTCAACGATGCCGCCGCGGTGAAACGGCATGATATGAGTTCCTTCTTCCAGAGTTTTATGCATGGAAGCGTGGTCCGAGTCATCATGATCTGAAATAACGGCAGGTCCATTTTCTTTGGCCGTCCAGATCAAATCCGCCCGAACAACACCTTCCAGTTCCCTGAGTTGATCGAGAATAATTTTCTGAACATGGTGTGCATGAGGTATGCCGGCAGTTTTGTTGAACAGCTTTAGCATATCTTTCGGGCGGCTCAGGCGCATATCGATATGGTGGGCTGCCTGCTGGAGCCTTAGAATGGCGGATTCGCCCCACTGGGTAAGAAGATGGTTTCTGGCAGAGACAAGGCCCATGTAACCCATTGCCAACAGTAAAACCGCAACGGGCAGCAGCATAAAGACATACAGACGCTGTTGCAGACTTCTCATCCGGATCATAAATTTTATCTCCTCGATACGGAGTCAATATTTCCTTGTATCATGTAATGTTGGCTAATAACAAATCATATTCCATTTGTTGGGGTGACCTTCCCCATCAGAATAAAAAACCGGGCACAAAGGACCCGGCTTTGATATAACCCCTGGAAGAGGCTGTTTTACTTAAAGCCGTACAAATGAAACAGGAATTCCAGCAGTATCGTTCCCGTTAAATCCTGATGCTTCGAGCAGCGCCATTGCCGATTACAGGGCGGCCCGCTCGAGTATCTTGCCCCTCGTGCTGATAACCACCACTTCCGCAGGTATCTTTTTCCCGGATGCTTCCAGCGCCCTTTTCACGATGATGGGAAGGCCCGAGCAGCAGGGAACCTCAATAATGGGTATCGTAATGCTTTTGATGTCCGCTGTTTTGAAAATCTCTGTAAACTTGTCAATGTATGCCTGAGCATCATCTAACTTGGGACACCCCATCATGACCGCTTTGCCCTTGAGAAAATCCCGGTGAAATGCCGGGTAAGTCGCCGGCACACAATCCGCGACAACCAGAAGATCCGCTCCTTTGAGAAACGGCGCCTTCGGCGGAACGAGTTTTATCTGAATCGGCCAGTGGGATAGGGCAGACACAGCCCCTCCCTCAAAAGCGGCAGGAATATCAGCCGGCGGGCGGGCATCCGCGGGGACAAAGGACTGGATGCCGGCGGACGGGCATTTGCACTGCGTCATCGTTTTTTCCCGGGGCGGTTCTTTTTTCGCTCGTGACAGATGTTCTTCCACCGCTTCTTCATCAAATTCGTCCGATTCCCGCTCGATGACCTTGAGCGCGCCGGTGGGACATTCTCCCAGGCATGCCCCGAGACCGTCACACAGCTTGTCCGCGACAACCCGTGCCTTGCCGTCTATTATTTGCAGTGCGCCTTCAGCGCAGGACGGTACGCACATACCGCAACCGTCACACAATTCTTCATCAATTTCTATTATTTTTCTAACGACTTTCATGATGTATTCCTTTGCTTCAACAGTTCGGTCAATTTTTTGGGATTTATCGCATCGACGGCACCTGATATTTTAAACAGGGCGGCGAAGCCGCGTTCTAGAAATCGCGCCGGTGATTTTATTTTATGAGTACTTCCCTCGCCGCCTGCCGGCCGCTCTCGGTTAAAAATGACCTGTCGATGATTCCGTTTAACCTGTCGATATCCGTGGGGTCTTCTTTTTGTTTTTCTTCAAGGTTGGCAATCAAATCCGAATCGTACACCACCTTGAAATTGAGGCTTTCGTCATCACGGGGGTGATGGTGGTGCCCGATAATATCACAAACCTCGTCAATCAGACCTTCCTTCGCGCCCAGCTTGATCATCAGCTCCCGCGCGATGACCGGACCTTCTTTTTCCTGATATTTGGATGACGTGCTTCCGTGCTTTTTTTCCGCCTCGTGGATGCCGATATCGTGCAGATACGCGGCCACCAGAATCACCGCCATGTTACCCTTTTCACTTTTGCCGATCTTTTCGGCGTGACGCGCCACCCGTGTAGCGTGGCCGATTCGCTTGAAGTCCGTTTTGAAATACCGCTTCATTTCTATGGCCACCCGATCTTTTAAAAGGTCTTCCTTCTGCGCGATAAGCTCGGGAGGGAGATCTCCGATACACTCCTCGGCATACTGGCAGTATGAAGCGCACCCGAAATCCATCTTTGGATTTGCGAACCGGTGTCCGCACTTTCCGCACCTCCGGGCTGTGTCGTCTTTGAAAAACTCTACGGTTTGGCCGCACTGGGGGCATTTTTCGTCAAAAATGGCTCCGGGTTTCCAGTATCGACTGTCCTGGCCTGGGCATTTCATGGTTCTTTCTCCTATATGGTTTTCTGTCAGACAGGATTCACAAGATTCTATTACATCCTGATCATCCTGTAAATCCTGGTCCAAAACATATTATCCGAGAATGGCTTTCAGGTCCTCGTCCGGGGTCTGTATCGGCATGATGTTGAACTTGTCCACCAGCACATTGAGAATATTGGGTGAAACAAACGCCGGCAGGCTCGGTCCCAGCCGTATGTCTTTGATGCCCAGATACAGCAGGCTCAAAAGGATGGCGCAGGCTTTCTGCTCATACCATGACAGAATCATCGAAAGCGGCAGATCGTTTACACCGCAGTCAAACGCACCTGCCATCGCCACGGCGATCTGAACCGCCGAATAGGCGTCGTTGCACTGGCCGACGTCCAGAAGTCTCGGGATCCCGCCGATGTCTCCCAGGTCCTGATCAAAGAAACGGAACTTTCCGCAGGCCAGTGCCAACACCACACAGTCCTCGGGAATCTTCTCCACAAACTCGGTGTAGTAATTCCTTCCGGGCTTGGCACCGTCACAGCCCGCCACCAGAAAAAAGTGCCGGATGGCCTTGTTCTTGACCGCTTCGATGACCTTGTCCGCAACGCCCAATACCGCGTTTCGGGCAAAACCGACCATCACGGATTTTCCCTGCGTATCCTCGGCAAATCCGGGCAGTTCCAGTGCTTTTGCGATCACCGGTGCGAAGTTCTTGTCGGCGATGTGTATAACACCGGGCCAGCCGACCAGACCGGTTGTGAAAATGTTTTCCGAATAGGAATCCTTCGGTTTCTGAATACAGTTCGTGGTCATCAAGATGGCACCCGGGAAAGCGGCAAACTCTTTGGCCTGGTTCTGCCAGGCCGTCCCGTAATGTCCATAAAAATGATCATATTTTTTCAACCCGGGATAGCCGTGACAGGGCAGCATCTCGCCGTGGGTGTACACATTGATTCCCTTGCCCTGGCTCTGCTTCAGGAGTTCTTCCAGATCTTTTAGATCGTGTCCGGACACAAGGATCGCTTTCCCTTTTTTCGCTCCCAGGGGCACCGCCGTCGGGACCGGGTGCCCGTATGCCCCTGTGTTGGCGGCATCCAGGAGTTCCATGGCCCGAAGGTTGATCTCCCCGCATTTCAAAACAAGTCCCACCAGATCGTCCGCACCCAGATCCGCGTTCACTGTAGCGACCATCGCCTCGTGAATGAACGCAAACACTTTTTCATCCGTTTGCCCCAGAATTGCCGCATGATCCGCATAAGCAGCCAGTCCTTTGACGCCATACGTCAGAAGCTCCCTGAGAGAAAGAATGTCCGGATCAATACCCGGATCGGATTTAACGCCAACCTTTTCACCCTGGCTCACCAGGCCTTCGATTGTCGGCTCCGGCGTGAAATCCGCCGGCCCCCGGGGAAAATCTATTTTTCCGCCGGCGGCCTTTACCTTTTTCTTAAGACCGTCTCGCAGTTCCACCGCCTGATTGATCAATTTGACAAATCGATCCGGATCAAAATTCACGTTGGTCAGGGTGGAAAAGACGGCTTCGGCGGTGAAGCGATTCACCTTCTCATCGGATATGCCGGCCTTTTGAGATTCCACCGCGACCAAAGACAACCCTTTGGCCGCGTATATCAGCAGGTCCTGAAGTGCCGCGACTTCCGGCTTTTTCCCGCAAACCCCGACCTTTGTGCATCCCTCGCCCTTTGACGTCTGTTCGCATTGAAAACAAAACATAATATTTCTCCTTTTGATTAATGTAGCCCGTTTATGAAATCCAATAAAATTTTTCCGCACTTTCGAATCTATTTACACCCCAAACAGATCCAGCGCCTTGACTTATGTCAAAAAGCGGTGATAATTTTTAAAAAAAAGGGGAATTATGAAAAAAATTCTGGATATCATTTCAAGGGCGCCGCTTTTCAGCGGTCTTTCCGAAGATGAGTTGAAAAAAATCAGGCACATCGCCGTCGATAAGTTTTATGACAAGGGCAGAACCGTCTTTTTAGAAGGCGATGACTGCAACGGGTTCTATATTGTTGCGGACGGAAAAGTAAAAATCTTCAAGGTTTCCTTTGAGGGAAAAGAGCACATTTTGCACATTTATGGCCCGGGGAGTCCGTTCGGCGAAGTGCCGGTATTTTCCGGACAGAGATTCCCGGCCAGCGCACAGACCATTCTCAAAAGCCACCTTCTGTTTCTGCCCAAAACGGCTTTTGTCGGCCTGATATCCGACAACCCCTCTCTGTCCCTGAACATGCTCGCGGTGCTTTCCATGCGGCTGCGCCAGTTCACCGTTCAGATAGAAAATCTTTCCCTGAAGGAGGTCCCCGGGCGCCTGGCATCCTACCTTATCTATCTGGCCGGCGAGCAGCACACCGGAGATGCTGTTTCATTAACGGTTTCTAAAGGCCAGCTTGCGAGCCTTCTGGGAACAATCCCCGAAACCCTGTCCCGAATTTTCGCCCGCATGGCGGAAAAGAATCTGATTCACATGGAAGGTCGAGATATCCGCCTGATCGATCCCGACGGACTGGCGGAGCTGGCGGAGCAGGGTAAATTCACATAAAATCGCTTTCCGCGATTTTATTTATATATCAATCGCGGTGTTTCGATCAGCACCTTGGTGTCCGGCGGCACGGATTCGGTCAACCATACATTTCCTCCGATCACGGATCGCGCACCGATAATGGTGTCTCCGCCCAGAATCGTAGCGCCGGAATAGATAATGACATCCTCTTCGATGGTGGGATGCCGTTTCTTGCCTCTCAACCGCTCACCGGCGCCCTTGGGAAGAGAGAGGGCACCGAGGGTCACCCCCTGATAGATACGCACATTTTTTCCGATCACGGTGGTTTCACCGATCACAACCCCTGTTCCGTGATCGATCACAAAACTCTCCCCGATCTCCGCCCCCGGGTGGATATCGATGCCGGTCAGACTGTGGGCATGTTCCGTCATGATTCGGGGAAGAAGCGGGACTTTTAACTTAAAAAGAGCGTGGGCGACCCGGTATACCATCACGGCAAAGACGCCGGGGTAGCTGAAAATAATCTCGTCATGGCTTTTTGCGGCAGGATCCCCTTCAAACATCGCGCGGACGTCGGTTGCCAGTATTCTTCGAATGGACGGAATCGATTCGAGAAGTTCAAGCGCGATTTTCTGTCCCTGCTCATCGCACTCGCTGCACGGCAGATCGTATCGAAAACAATCGTGGCGGATGCTGTGGGAAATCTGTTCGGAAAGCATATCAAACAGGACCGACACGGATTGTCCGATGTAGTATTTCAGGTTCACCGGGTCTATCTTTTCACGGGTAAAGTAACCCGGAAACAGGACTTCTCTTAATTTGTTTATGATATCGATCACATACCCTTCCGATGGGATCGGTTCATAATCGACGTGGGTGTAGCATCCTTCATCATTGCAGCTGTCGATGATCTTTTCGGCAACATCGGGCAGCTGCTGTCTGGTCTGGGAAACGGATTCCGCACCTAATCTGCATGTCGGATCCAATATTTTTTTGTGGTCATCCATTTTCACATCTCCAAAATTTTAAAATTGCAGAACTCCTTAAACTTAAGACATGAAGCGGATTTTGTCAAAAACGGCAAATCTCTCCAATTCGTTCGCACAAACCGGCATTTCCCTTTGGTCACAACCGGTTCGAAAAAAGAATTTACGAAGCCGTCATTTCTGTGTTTTGAGAAAACCGGTGTCTTGAAAAATCTGTGCAAACCGTTCGCCATGCGTGCTGTTTTCCGTGTAAAATGCAACGCATTGTCTGACAATGTCAAGGACTTCATCCTCGTTGTAGATACCGTCAAGCTCCGTTGCGAGCCTCGGGTGTCTCCCCAGTTTCCCGCCAAGCTGAACCCTGTAGCCGGTGTATTCCGCCTCTATTGTACCGGTCGGACACACATGAACGCATCTTGCGCATGTCAGGCACTGGTCAAAATCGATTTCCGGCTTTTCGGCGCCCTTTTCGATGGCGATACACTTTTCCGGGCATTCCGCCACGCATGCCTCGCACAGCGTGCATTCTTCATTGGTAATCATCGGCACCACGGCCCCGATAATCCCGACATCCTTGATCTGGGGCTGTGAACAGGCGTTCGGACATTCCGCTAGCGTAACTCTGAATTCATGATGAAACTTGAGATCTCCTTTGACCCGTTGTTTCAAAAAACCCGGAAGGTCTGCGTTTTGGAGAATCTGCTCTACCTTTTCCAGCAGACGTTCACCCTTGTTTGCCCGGTTGGGACAACCGCTCGGCCCGAAACAGATATCGATCTGATACCCTTTTATTTCGGAACTCATTTTGGACAGATAGCGCGCCTGGGTTGCTTTGACATCTTCGAGAGAAACGACTTTTTTTCCGGCTGCCGCCGCTTCATTCTCAACCCGCGCCCGAACCTTTTTTCTCACAAAAAAAGGCGCTTTTTTAACCGCCGCTTCGGCTTCCGTCGTCCATTCCATGCTTTTTATTCTCCAGGAAAAATAAAATCGTGTTACGATTTTATCTAACACTTCTATTTTGAAAAAAGCTATAATATTGGTTCTAATCTGCGCGGAAATCTGGTAAAAGCTGCGTGTGTATTGTTACGGTATAAATCCTGGTTCCGGCTGTCACTCTTTTGATTAGATAAGATCGTAACACGATATTATTTGCCCTGATATTTCTTGCGTTGAACCCGATTGAACCCAGAGGAGCGCGCCATGATTCATTCCCCACATGAGTTAAAAACCCGGTATCGTTTTTCGGATTTCCTGTTCTACACCTGCCTTCTGTCGGTTCCTTTCGTCACGGCAATGGTTGCGATCCTCAAAATTTCGGTCTGGTGGACAATCGCCTTTGTCGGAATTGCGGCGGGTATGACCGCACTTATCCTGAGATACTACTGTACCCGCTGTCCCCACTACACACGCGAAGGAAAAACGCTCAAGTGCATTTTTTTCTGGGGCCTCCCCAAGTTTTTCAATATAAGACCCGGGGCCCTCGATGTTGTCGACAAGGCGGTCACTTTCACCGCAACGGCGGTGCTGCTGATTTTTCCCGTATACTGGCTGCTGATGGAGCCCGGTCTTCTGATCATCTACCTGCTGTCACTCATCGGATTTTGTTCCGCCATCTATCGCAACGAATGCGAACGCTGTATATACTTTGACTGTCCGGCGAACAAAGTCCCCGAAGCGATCAAAAACCCGTAGTGTTCATGCAATATCCGGGTTAGCGGTGCATCATGATAAAATCGGCGTCCACTTCGGTCGTCGTTTTCAAATCAATAGCGCCCGGAACCTCCGGCAAAAGGACCGTCAGGGACAGATTCGAGCGTTTTCGGATCTGTTCCGGAACGCCTTTCTTCCGGGCATGACCGGAGCCTGTAATCATAACCATCGTCCAACCCGGTCTTTCCTTTAAAAATTCGAGGGCACTGATCGCCATGACATTGTCCCAGACCAGCTGGGCCTCACAGAAGTTGGTAAAATTGAGACCGCCGTGGGCATGGGCGCCAAAGGCCTTCCGTATGAAATCCATGTATTCCTTGTCCACCCGGCAGGACACGTCCTGAAGTTTCCCTTTTTGTTCCCCGGACAGAGATTTAAATCCCATCCGTGCCACCTGCCGGGTAATATCCCTCGACACATTGAGCCCGATCATGGGAACCTGGTTTTTCCGTGCGTATTCAAAAATGGGACTGTAAAGATCCCAGGGGAAATTCCAGTTGTCGTCGTAAACTTTCCTGAATTCACCGATGTCCATTTCGCCGGAAACCCACCTGTCCAGTGCCGGCTGGCTGTCGCTTCGAAACATCTCGAAACCGATGGCCACCGGAACCCCGGATTCAAATACGGCCCGAATAATCCGAAGCTGGTTTTCATGATGGACCATCCTGCTGTGAAATTCTCCCACAAGGACGATCCGTTTTTTTGAAAGATCGGGCAGCGTTTCAGACAGCGTAACTTCTTTTCCTCCGGCAAGATCATACAGACGGAGATCGGGGATGTCGTCACCGGCCGCAGAACACCCTGCCGCGAACATCACGAGAATAAACAGAAAAAACCATTTCTTCGAGAAAGGAAAAAAATCCCGAGTATCCTGCACATCTTGCCTCCATAAAACAATTTCGTGTTTTCGTACTTTCGCGCTTTCGCGATTCAATTTATCCCTCACCATTCATACACAAGCGGAGAAGACGCGATCGGCCAGGTGCCCTTGTCCTGGTTTGTCTCCCCGCGAAAAACCAGGTAACTGTACTGCCCGTAATGGGTGATTTTCCTCGCGACCGTCTCCGCAAACGGGTCGGAAAGCGGCAGAAAGACACCCATGACCCCATTCTCTCTTGACGGATGGTTCAGGACACCGAAAAAAACATCCGATGGGCGGTCATATCGATTCCCGTTCAGCGTAAACGCTGATTCGCTGATGGACAACTGCTCGGGCAGGTGGCTGAAAAGGTCCTTCCGGACCGGAAACCCGGCCAGCAGAAGGTCGTTTCCGTTTACATCGTCCTGTCGGACATCGTCTTCCAAAACAAACCGGACCTGTTTCAACCCCAGGGATTGCACGAGAAGCCCGGCGGCATTACGCGTGGCAGATGACGTTTGTCCGGCAAGAACGACCAGAACGGACGAAGACCCTTTGAGGGAGTTGACCTGTGGCGGTATCTCCGGGGGGGAAAGGGCCCTGAAAATATCGGCATCCGGGTCCACGGAGAGGCGTTTCGGCGGTTTGTCTGCGACAATTTCAAAGGCGGTGTGTTTTTCGGAGAGGGCCAGTTCGCTCGTCACCTTATGATCATCGGTTTCCAATTTGAGTTTCAATCTTAAATCGTACAGGGAGCCTTGCTGAACCACCCGACCCGTCACCTTCCAGGAATTGCCCGACCGGATGGCGCTCACCCCTTCCAGAGACAGCCGGGCCGCCCCTTTCCGGTACACCCACTGGGCAAAAAATTTTTCAAACGAGCAGCTTCCACGGCGTTCAAAGGCCGCCCGCAGGTCCTCCCAGGACACCCTTTGAAACAGCTTGTCCCTGTAAATGTCACGAAGGGCTCCCCAGAAAGCCGCTTCTCCAAGCCGCACACGGAGCATGTGAAACACCATTGCTCCTTTGTCGTATCCGATGGTTTTGGTTGCCGGGTCATACCGGCTGTGAAACCGGCTTAACGGAAAATCGTCATTCGGTTTTATCAGTGTGGCGTAGTTTCGAAGGAGCTGAAGACGGTACTCCCGGGCGGCTGAATTAGAAACCTTTTCTTTAAAACGATAATCCGATACGTATGTCGTCAGGCCCTCACACCAGTTCCCTTTCGCGTAATCCGCATACACGCCGTTACCCCACCAGCAGTGGGCGATTTCATGCCCCAGGCTGGTGTGGATAATGAACGGCAGACGGATGACCCGGCCGCCGAGAAGCGTGTACGAGGGAAACCCGTATCCGGTGGGGAAAAAATTTTCCGCAACGGCAAACTTGTCAAAAGGATACGGGCCGAAGAGCGTCTCATAGTCGGCGATGTACCGAACCACAGCGTCGAGATAGCCCTGCGACAGGTGCGCGTTTTCCGCAAGCATGTAGGTCATGGCCTTCACCCTTCCCGCAGGTTTTTCCCGGACCTGATAACGGGCGGCCGAAAGGCTGAGGCCGTCCACCGGATGCTTCACCGTCCACGCGGACAGGGTCCTTTCACCCCTGGTTTCATGCCCCGACAGCTCGCCCGCCGAGACGGCGATGACCCCCGCCGGAGCATCCACCTTCAGTCTGAAGGTGGGCCGGCTGCCGGGAATTTCCGGATACCATCCGGCGCCGCTCAACAGAAAGCTTCCCTTTTCCGAGATGATGCCGGTGACGCCGTATCCCGGATTGTCCGTGTTTACCGGCATAACCGGCACCGGGTCATTGAATGTCCCTTGATATTTTATGTTGACTTTGATTACACTGATTCGTTCATCTGCTTCCAACAATACGCGAAGGTTGCCGTTCTCAAAAACGTACGCTTTGGGACTGTCGTTTACCTCAACGGCCTTCACTTTCGCCCTTTTGGAAAGAACAAAGTCGAGCAGCGCGCTCCCTTCCGGTCGAACCTCCATTTCGTCGATACCGGTGAGCTTGTTCTCAGACGGGATAAGACGCACCGCTAACCCATGGTGAAGAACAACGGCTTCCGCCCCCGCTTCAGACACGGGGAACGCTGCCAATACCAGAGCCATTAGAATCATTGTGAAAAGGGGTGGCTTCATAATCGATTTATGACACTTTTTGGGGAATTGTGAAATAAAATTTGGTGTTAAAAATGTAACGATTTTGCAAAGCCCGTACAAAAGACTTGCAACAAGAGCCGTGTAGTGTCAGTTTTGGTATACGACAAACATGCCCCGGAGAGACCGAAAAGCTGTTCGGGTCGTCGATGATGATAAAGATCCGGAATATATCGTCACGGTGGCAAGAATGGGGTATAAATTTAAAGCCGGGGGGGGAATTCAGCGAGTTTTTTCACCGGCAATCTTCAGACATCAAGCGCCTAACGTAAACGTGGTAGCGGATGATGCTTTTTGCTACATCTTTTACCCTTTTGTTGCTTGACTGCTACACTGTATCCTTCTTTAATAGATTAAGAATGCGAGTTCTGTTTCAATTGCCCTGTTTTAACAGAGTTTTCAAAACTTACGCATTCTCCTAACCCTTGTTCGCACCCATTTCTGGAGGGAGCATGAACGAAAATGAGGCAAGCGGTGTTTCCGAGCGTAAAAAACCCGCCTGGAAAAAGGCCATAATGCCGGCCGTTTTCATTGTTGTGGGTATCGTAATCAGCTTCCCGATTTTCAGTATCAGCTACTACACCATGATCCGCACCTCTACGCCCCAGTTTTGCGCCTCCTGTCACGAAATTCAATTCGCCTACAACACCTGGAAAACCTCTTCCCACGTCAACAATGCCCAGGGATTTGTGGCAGATTGCATGGATTGCCATCTTCCCGCGCCCCATGACACCTTTAATTTCTTTTATGCCAAAACCGCACACGGCATCAAGGATATCATTGTTCATTTTACTCAGGACTTCTCTGAATACAATCACGAAGAACAGCGCCGGATCGCCTACGCGTCCTTTAAAAACGAACAGTGTCAGAAATGCCATCAAAATATTCTGTACATCCCTGACAAGCGGGGTGCCATGCTCGCCCACCGGTCGGTGCTGTACGCCCGGGCGGGGTATGAAAAGCGATGTGTCGACTGTCATAAAAACCTGGTTCACACGGCCCGTCCGTACTACCATTACAAACAGTACGAAGACACTTACAGGGGGTTGGGGTTATAGAAGAGTGACTAAAATTTCAAGTGCTCTAAAGTGCCTTAAGTTGAGGAAGCGCTATCGCGCTGTGATTTTGATGTAAATAGCCCGAAAACCTTAACTTTAACTCACTTTAGTTCACTTTAGACACTTTCCACTTAAAAGGCTGAACGACGGTTGTTGTCATAAAAAGCAAAAATTTACACACGTGCGTCTAAGAGCAGACAATTGTAAGTTGAAAGGGGGCTAAACATGAAAAGGTTTTTATTTATCACCGCTGTGACGGTCGCGCTGGTCGGCTTTCTGGCAGTCGGCCCGATGACTGCCCATGCCCAGTCCGCGCCGAATCAGCCGACGGAAAAGGCGTTTCGGATTGAGCGCAGCATGCCCAAAGAGGCCGTTGCCTGTATCCAGTGCCACAAGGCTGAAAATCCGGGGCTGTTTGCCGACTGGGCCAAGAGCAGGCATGCCAGCGCAAACATTACCTGCCTGGACTGTCACAAGGCGGAGTCGTTCGATCCGGATGTGAGCCAGACACACTACAAACAATATGAGCGTTCGGATCAGAAATACGGAACCAAGGAATACAAGGTGCCCATCACTGCCGCGGTTACGCCGAAAGACTGCTCCCGCTGCCATCCGGATGAGGCCAAGCAATACAGCATGAGCAAGCACGCCAATACCCAGGAGATTATCTGGAAGATCGATCCCTGGCTGAACAATGGCATGAACAGCGATTTTGAACGGGCGGCAGGCTGCTACGCCTGCCACGGAACCATTCTGAAAATCAAAGACGGTGCTCTGGATTCCGAAACATGGCCCAACGTGGGTGTCGGGCGCATCAATCTTGACGGCAGCAAGGGCAGTTGCACCAGTTGTCATACCCGGCACCGGTTTTCCGTTATGGAAGCCCGAAAACCCGAAGCGTGTGGGCAGTGCCATTTGGGACCGGACCATCCCCAGATCGAGATCTACATGGAATCCAAGCACGGGGACATATACACCGCCCACGGGGATGACTACAACTGGAACGCGGCGCCGGGAACCTGGACGCCGGGCGTTGATTTCCGGGGCCCCACCTGTGCTTCCTGCCACATGTCAGGCGCCGGTGACGTCTTGACGTCCCATGACGTTACGGAGAGGCTTTCGTGGGAACTCCAGGCTCCGCTGACCATACGCCCGCAAGATTTCAAACCGTTTCCGGCCAAGACCAACTGGCAGACGGAACGGGACAAGATGAAAACGGTTTGCCGCCAGTGCCACGGAAACGCGTGGGTGGATTCGCACTATGTAAAACTGGACAAGGTCGTCGGGGAATACAACGATGTCTACTTCAAACCGGCCAAGCAGATGCTGGACGAACTCTATGGCAAAGGACTGCTGGACAAGAGCAGATTTTTTGACGAACGGCTCGAAGTGGAGTATTATGAATTGTGGCACCATGAAGGCCGCAGGGCCCGAATGGGAACTGCCATGATGGCGCCGGATTATGCCTGGTGGCACGGATTTTATGAATGTAAAAAACGGTACAATAATTATATGGAAGAAGCCCGGGATCTGATCAAGCACAACCAAAAGGCGTATATGGCCGAAGATTTCCCCAACGCCACGGGCAATAAAACCAAGCCGCCGGAGGTTTTTCCGAAATAATAAAATAATAAGTACAATTAATTATTTGAATTAGCCCTCTTGAAAAAACCCCGCTTCTGATTTACAAGAAACGGGGTTTTTTTTGATTTATGTCAATGTAATGCTTATTGTAATGCATTAAATTGTTATCTGATTCAAATTTGATGAATTCATAAAAAGTCCGCATTCGTCATGCCGGACCTGATCCGGCATCCAGAACATACCGAAATTACTGGATAGCGCTAATGGTTGCGCCGTTCGGCTTGAAAAACTGCACTACGTGCCCGGCTTTCGCCGGAATAACGCTTTAAATTGTAAAATTTGTACATTTTATGGCAAAAAATGTTTTACGTGTTTAAATTTGAATTCCGCGCTGCTTTCAGCGCGGGATGAATTCAAACAGGGATAGGAATTTTAACCCGCCACGCTATCGGCGGATAAACCTTTGGCCAAATTGAGCGGCGCAGCCGCGTTGTATAAAATCGTGAAACGATTTTATCACTGGAAGGTGTATCCTGAAATTTTCGAATACCATATGGAATTTCTTTGTATCTGTAAAACTTACCGTCGTCTTGCTGTTGTCGATTGCCGCCACGTCGATCATCGGGACGATCATCCCGCAGAATGAAAGCCCCGAAGCCTATTTTCACGCTTACGGCGAACCGCTTTACAGGTTTTTTAATCTCCTCGACATTTTTGACATGTACCACTCCTGGTGGTTTCAGTTTCTGATTCTGTTGTTGACGGTAAATATCGTTGTCTGTTCCCTTGACCGGATCTCCGCCACCTGGAAAATCGTATTTGCCAAAACCCCGGCGTTCAACCTTTCCCGGTACAGAAACCTCGATGACAAGGAAGCGTTCGAGGTCGATGGCACCCTGGAAGATCTGAAGCGGGTTTATGAGCCGTTTGTCTCGAAACGGTTCGGGTACAGCCGGGTTGAACCGACAAAGAAGGGGTTCTGTATCTTTGCTGAAAAATGGCGATGGACGCGACTGGGCGTTTACACGGTGCATCTCAGTGTCGTATTTCTCCTGATCGGCAGCCTGATCGGATCGATTTTCGGCTTCGAAGGGTATGTCAATATCCCGGAAGGCGAAACCGTCGGCAGCATTCGACTGCGAAATACCGGCAAAATCATAGACCTTGACTTCGAGGTTCGATGCGAGGACTTTAATCTCAGTTTTTACGACACCGGCGCTCCCGAAGAATACCGCTCCAGTTTGACCATACTGGAACAGGGCAAACCAGTACTTAAAAAGGATATCATCGTCAACGATCCCCTTCGGTACAAGGGAATCAACCTGTTCCAGGCCAGCTACGGAAAGATGCCTTCCGACCCGCAGACAAAACAACGGGTGTCAATAAAAGATCATCTCGATGAGATCACACTGGTCTTTCAAAACAGAGAAACCGGTATGGTCTTTCGGAAAAAAGCCGCGATCGGAACCCCGGTGGACGTCCCCGAAGGGCGCGGGAAATTCGTTATTACCGAATTTAGAAATGCCGCTGAATTCAGAGGCCAGAACATCGGCGAAGCGCTCTCGGGAATCCTGACGCCTCCGGACGGGAATCCGGTTGAAGTGTTGCTTCCGCTGCATTTTCCGAACTTCGACAAGATGAGAGGAGGAGCGGTGGCTATTTCCGTGGCAGACCCGACAGAAGAAACCGTTAACCCCGTCGCCGCGTCGGAAGAGCGATACTACACAGGGCTTCAGGTGACAAAAGACCCCGGCGTATGGGTGGTTTACACCGGGTTTATCGTGATGATTATCGGTTGCCTTATTACGTTTTTCATGTCCCATCAACGGTATTGCATCGAGGTCGTGAAGCACGGGCAAAAAGTCAGCGTCATCGTTACGGGTCAGGCAAACAAGAACAAACTGGGAATAAAAACCCGGATAAAGAAGATTTCAGAACTATTGGCCGGGCTTTGAGCGGCATGGCGCAGAGTGCAAGGCGCATAGCATAGAAAACGGCTGAAAAATCATTTTCAATTTTAATTTAAACATGTCAAATATAACGAACTCGTAAAAAGTCAAAATTGAGACGACAAACTAAAAAGTTCAAGTTCAAGGCGTCGCGAATTTCGGGGACTGAGGCGTACTAATGTACGCCGCAGTGAACACGAAATGAAGCGCAACGCAGACACGAAGTGCAGTTTTTCAAGCCGAACGGCGCAACCATCAGCGCTAAATTGGGCTTTTTAGGAAGACGTCAAATGAGGATAACGAATGAGCAGCTCTAATGTATTGTCCATCGTAACCTTCCTATACGGTGCAGCGGCGGTCTTCTATATCGCCGCCTGGATTTTCAAAAAATCACTGCCCGCCAAACTGGCAGCCTGGATTGCCTTGATCGGTGCCGCCGGCAACACCGCCGGCATCATCATGCGGTGGGTCGAATCGTATAAGATGGGTATCGGTCACGCGCCGCTTTCCAACATGTACGAATCTCTCGTCTTTTTCTCCTGGACCGTTGTGGTTATCTACCTTGTGATCGAACGCAGTTACAAGACCTCCGTTATCGGGGCATTCGCGACCCCCATCGCGTTTTTGTCCATGGCCTATGCTTCCTTGTCCCCGAACGTGAACGATACCATTCAACCCCTTATACCGGCCTTGAAGAGCAACTGGCTGATTGCCCATGTTTTTACCTGTTTTCTGGGATACGCCGGGTTTGCCATCGCCTTCGGCACGAGCATCATGTACCTGTTGAAGCAGACGGACCCCGAAGGTAAAAACAGCATCCTTGCCCATTTACCGGATGCAAAGATTCTGGATGACTTGACGCATCAAATGGTGATGTTCGGCTTTCTGTTTCTTTCCATCGGGATTATCACAGGGGCTGTCTGGGCCAATTCCGCATGGGGGAGCTACTGGACCTGGGACCCGAAGGAAACCTGGTCCCTGATTACATGGTTTATTTACGCAACGCTGCTGCATGCGCGGATGATGCGGGGATGGCACGGAAAACGGATCGCGTACCTTTCCATCATCGGGTTTCTGGCGGTGCTGTTTACCTATTTCGGTGTGAACTACCTTCCCGGGCTTCACAGCTACGGGCAGGTATAATCAGGATTTTACAGCAAAAAGTTAAAAGTGATGGGTAAAATAAAAGGATTGAAAAGGGTTGTCGTGACCGGCCTGGGACTGATTACGCCGTTGGGTCTGGACGTGCCCTCGACCTGGCAGGCCATGCTGGATGGTAAATCCGGCATTGATTGGATCAGGGCATGGGGAGATTTGGCGGCGGTTAAAGAAAAATACAATTTTCCGGACGATTTTCCCTGTATCGCAGGAGAGGTTAAGGGATTCAATATTAAAGACCTCATCAAGCAAAGAAAACCCGACTATACGAAAGAGGATCTGAAGCAGGTGAAATATATGGATCCTTTTATTCAATTTGCCGACGCTGCGGCCCTGGAAGCGGTGGCGGATTCCGGTGTAAACCTGGAGAGCGGTGAAATTGATCCCAACCGCGTAGGGGTTATCATCGGCTCAGGGCAGGGCGGCATTCAGACACTGGAAACGGAATTCGCCCGGATGATAAAGGGGAAAAAAGTGTCGCCGTTTTTAATCCCCCGAGAAATACCGAACCTGGCGGCAGGCAACATCAGCATTTCCTTCAAAGCAAAGGGTATCAATGCCTGTCTGGTTACGGCATGCGCCTCCGGAACCCACGCCTCGGCAGACGCCTTTCAGAGAATTCAAACCGGAAAAGAAGATGCCATCCTGTGCGGGGGTGCGGAAGCATCCATTACACCGCTCGTCGTTGCGGGTTTCCATGCACTTCGGGCATTATCTCCCCGTTTTGACTCACCGGAGACGGCCTCCCGTCCCTTTGATAAAAATCGGAACGGCTTCGTGATGTCAGAGGGGGCAGGTGTTTTAATTCTGGAAGAACGGGAACATGCGTTGGCCAGGGGTGCTAAAATTTACGCGGAAATTGTCGGTTGCGGCATGACCGGAGATGCGAGTCATATCACCGACCCGGATATGGATGGGGCGGTACGGTGCATGCGAGCGGCCCTGGAAGATGCCGGTATTGCGCCCAAAGACGTGGATTTGATCAACCCGCATGCCACGTCCACACACAAGGGTGACATTAACGAAGTAACCGCCATAAAAACGGTGTTTGGTACAGACAGAGAAAAGCCGCTGATCACGGCCAGTAAATCCCAGCTCGGGCACAGCCTGGGCGCTGTGGGAGCGATGGAGGCCGTCTTGAGCGTGTTGTCCATCCGCGACAGTATCGTCCCGCCCGTACTGAACCTTGAGGAAATAGACGAACAGTGCAAGGGTTTAAATTATGTCCGCGGCGAACCCAAGAAAGCAGATATTAATGTGGTGCTTTCCAATTCATTCGGTTTCGGCGGTACAAATGCCTCGTTAGTTTTAAAAAAATATACCGGGTGAAGAGCCATAAAAAGGGGGTCAATAGGTGACTTGACCCCATTTACTTAGCGCTTCGATTCGCAATTACGGTCACGTATTTTAATGAACTGAATCGATCAAATGTTCACTCAGCACTAAGTCCTGAGTAAAATAAATTCGTTATCGAATTTATGAATCGATGGACTTAGCCCCCGCGACTATCGTCTCTTTCCGGGCCGTATGCGACGTCCCTTCGACGCCTTCTTGAGCGGCAGGCGCGGTTCGCCGCCACCGGGGGGCAAGAAGGTCTTGTCCTCCGAAGCAACCCATACAAAACGTGCCTGCGATTTGCTCCCCTTGTAGGCGGGGGCCCGGAAACGGCGCACATGGAAGCTGCAGTTCATCAAGAGCTGCTCGAATTTCTTGCTCGGTTCAGCCGACCACATTGCCAGACACCCCTGTTCGCGCAGCGCGCGGCGACAGGCCAGAATTCCTTCACGCCCGTACAGACGGCGGTTCCCTGAATCGGTCATCGCGCTGGGACCATTATCGATATCCAGCAGGATCGCATCGAATCTGCCCCTGGAACATGAGATAAGCTCGACGATATCGCCCGTCTTGAGGTCAACCCGTTCGTCCCCCAGCGGCTGGCCGTTGAGTCCCCCGAGAAACTTGCGATTCCATTCGACGACAGCACCCATCAGTTCTCCCACCACCACTTGGGCGTGGGGGTTGAGCATATCGAGAGCCTGGCGCAAGGTATAGCCCATACCCAGGCCGCCGATGAGTATGCTGGGCGCCTTGCGACCGGCCAGATGCGCGCAACCCAGCCGCGCCAGCTCCAGTTCCGACTCATGTTGGCGGCTGTTCATCAAATCCTGCCCGTTGATCTTGATCGAGAAATCACGGCCATGCTGATAAAGCACCATCTCGCTTCCGTCCGGGGTCCGGGCTGAAGCTATTCTTACTCTCGGGTTCATGGTGGCATCCTGGTGGTGACAAGCGGCAGAGATACCGGAGGCGTGTTCCGGTTGTTGGTAGCCATAGCCTGTGCTCACTCTTTTCGGGATTACTTTTTGTCTTTCTTTATATTTAATATGTGAGTCCGATCTTCCATGTCCGCGTCGTTTGTGGACGCCACCAAATAAGGGGCAGCGCCAGATTTGAATGCGTATTCACACTGCCATCCGTAAATATCATCAGTTCATCCATAAAAAATTTCACTTTATGGGGGTGTTTATTGTTTGGGAAATTTCCTATCCCTCATCTTCGGGATAAAACGTAAAGCCTGTTGTTGATTTTTTGGCAAAGAATTTTAGAAAGCCGACTTCCTTTATTTCTTCCAAACTTATTTTCGGGGGATCAGTACTTCCATTTAATACGGTTTTCCTAAACTTGGGATTTTGATGCATTAAAATGACGGCGATTTTTTCAGCCTCTTGCGGACTCTCTGCCTTTACAAATTTGGTGGCATAAAACCCATATTTTTTGAGTTCGCCGTCAAGATTTAAGAGGAAATTCTTCCCGCGGAGTTGAACCTTGAATCTTTTCATTAATTTTTTTCTCATCATTTAAGGGGTCAAATCTGCTTTTGACTCATGTTGGAATTTGTAAAAGAGTCAAGAACAGACATGACCCCATTCTGGATGTGTGAAGGTTGAGGGGTTACAAGTAGCCGGCCTGGTCAGACCTCAGCCACCCGGCCAGTTTTTCGAGCGGTTTACCGCTTCTTTCCAATTATCCAACCATGGTTGCACGAGGTCTTTATCAGGGTTCGGGAGAAATTCCGTGTTTTTTTGCCAGAGCATATTAATCTGATCTATATTTTCCCAAAAGCCAACTGCCAACCCGGCCAAAAAACCTGCACCCATTGCCGTTGTTTCCAGAATGTTCGGGCGTATAACCTTGATGCCCAATATATCGGCCTGAAACTGCATTAACAAGCGATTAATCGAGGCGCCGCCATCGACCCTGAGTTCTTTAGCCTGGATTTGTGAATCCGCCGTCATCGCATCCAGAACATCCTTGGTCTGATACGCGATGGATTCAAGGGCTGCTCTTGCGATATGGCTATGGGTTGTGCCCCTGGTAATGCCGAAGATGGCTCCGCGCGCATACGGGTCCCAGTGGGGCGCGCCGAGGCCCGTAAACGCGGGTACCAGATAAACGCCGCCGTTATCTTTCGCTTCGCGGGCCAATTCCTCAACTTCCTTTGATTCTTTTATGATTTTCAAACCATCCCGCAGCCACTGAACAACCGCCCCTCCAATGAAGATGCTGCCTTCAAGGGCATAGGTGACGTTGCTGCCGATGACCCAGGCAAGCGTTGTCAGAAGGTTGTTTTCTGATATGACCGGCGTGTCTCCCGTATTCATTATCATGAAGCAACCCGTACCGTAGGTGTTTTTAATCATTCCTTCTTTAACGCACATCTGCCCGAAAAGGGCGGCCTGCTGGTCCCCCGCAATCCCGCAGATGGGGAAAGCGGAGTTAAAGACACCCTTTGCTGTTTCCGCATATATCTCACTACTGCTTTTCACCTCAGGCAGAACGGATTGTGGAACATTAAAAATATCTAAAAGCGCGTCATCCCATGTCAGGCTGTGGATATTGAAGAGCATGGTCCGGCTTGCGTTGGTAGCATCGGTAACATGAACGTTTCCCCTGGTTAAATTCCAGATAAGCCATGTGTCGATCGTCCCGAAAGCGAGCTGTCCTTTTTCCGCCAGGGCCCGCGCTCCGGTGATGTTGTCCAATATCCATTTTATTTTGGTCGCGGAAAAGTACGCGTCAATTAAAAGACCTGTCTTTTGCCGAATCGTTTCCATCAGGCCCCGGTTCTTTAATTCGTCACAAAATTCCGACGTGCGTCTGTCCTGCCAGACAATCGCGTTATATAAGGGCCTGCCGGTACTTCGGTCCCAGACAACCGTCGTCTCCCTCTGGTTGGTAATGCCGACCCCGGCAATGGCATTACTGTCGACGCCGTTATTTTTGATGACGTCCCGGGCAACTTCAACCTGGCTGGCCCATATTTCAACCGGATCATGGTCGACCCAGCCGGGTTGCGGAAAAATTTGTTTAAACTCTTTTTGGGCTGCGGCAAATATCGTCCCTTTTTTATCTACCAGTACGGCTCGGGAACTGGTTGTTCCCTGATCAAGTGCCAATATATATCTCTTACTGTAGATTTTCATTTTCCGGGTCTCCTGAAAAAATCATTTCAAGCCGAAAGCTTTGCCTGCGGCCGGCGCAACTGTGCTTGCGTCTCGAAAAACAAATTCACCTGCTCCAGGTACTGATCCGGTCGCTGCGTTTTTCTGATCTCTTTCATTGCCTTTTTGCAGTCTTCGAAGGGCAGTGAAAAATATTGCCAAAAGCCTTTCATCTTGCCCAACACGTGGGAAGGGCCATCTAATACACCGCTGTAGGCCTCAAACAGGGCCTCGTGAAACCGTTGCATCCGATAGATTTTATCCGGAATATCATCGGTGCCGGTTGTGATGCAAACCGGCAGAAAGGGGTCGGCCAGACACCAGCGCCCGATCATCCATGCATAGACACGGCCGAAGCGTCGGGAAAGCCGCCTGAAATCGTCAACCGTTCGGATATCCCCGTTGTAAACCACCAGGTGGCGTGTCGCGGCCAGGCAATCTTCAAAGGCGTCCAGATCAACAGGCCCTTGGTAACGCTGCAGACCGGTTCGGGGATGAATGATGATTTCCGATAGAGGGTATGGGTCGATCACCGGCAGCAATCTGAAAATATCTGCGCTTTCTTTCCATCCCAGCCGCAATTTGATGGAGAGCGAGCCGCGGATTTCGGGAATGACCCTGTCGAGAAAGGCCCGAATCCGGTCCGTATGGGGCAGCATGCCGGAGCCTCGCTGCTTGTTGGCCACCATGGGAAAGGGGCAGCCCAGATTCCAGTTGACGGTGTCATACCCCAGGTCATACAGGTAGTTGGATAGAAAGGTAAAATCCGCTGGGGTTTTGCTCAGGATCTGAGGGACAACCGGCATGCGGGTATTGTTTTCCGGCAGGACGTCCTTGACGTATTTTCGCTTGATGCGACGATCCTTTTTACTGACGATGAATGGAGCCACCGCCAGGTCGAACCCGCCGAAATGGTCTGCAAACGCACTCCTGAAAATATAGTCGGTAAACCCCTTCATGGGGGCCATGTATAGTCTGATTCGCGGCATGGGGCCCACCCGGTATTTCATGAAAATGATGCCATGGTGCCCAATAATTGATAAGGTCTGGCCCCTTGGTCAAATTGAGGGGTCAACCACGTTGACACGCCCGGCTTCGGTAAAAAAATGATTTTATACCCCAGGTGTTCGACAAATGCCATCAAAACCTTATAAGGTGAAAAAATAGCGACTTCAAGCTCTTACGAATGGTGAGTGTCCAGACATCCCCAACACTGCGGCGATCCAAGTCTTCGGTATTGCCTGGCATATTGAATTTCCTTTCATTTCGGCCCTGATATAACCGAGACCAAAATTCATGTTAAGAAAACACCTCCTTCACGATTCTTAGAAAATGCATCATTGATCATTTATTATTCACTATATTAGATTAGACACCGGTTCCCGGTCTTATAGGGGGATGTCCCCATCCTTATTGGCCTAGCGTCCCGACATACTGTTTTCTCAGCTTGACCTTTTCAATCTTGCC
>JBDRPF010000017.1:0-50957 GCA_043827325.1 Pseudomonadota bacterium
AAGGGATCACACACATGCACGAGAATGCACTAAAGCGACAACTTGAGAAAGCAAAGGAGACCATCCAGACCCTGGAATCGGAGCTGAAAGAAACACATGAAGAACTGCAAAAGACCACCTCCGAGCTGCTCCAACTAACCCTGGATATGGACGATCGCGTGGCGGAACGGACCGAGGCGCTGAGAAAATCGGAAGAAGAGGTAAGACGGCACCGGGACCACCTCCAGGAGCTGGTTAAACAGCGCCCCTCGGAAATAGAGGGAGTCAATCAAGAGCTTGAACTCAAGCTGAAAGAGTTATCGGCATCTGAAGAGAGATTCAGAAGCCTGATGATGACGATTCCCGATATTGTCTACAGAATTGATGAAGAAGGAAAATTTACTTTCGTAAACGATGCCATCCAAAAACTCGATTATCATCCGAAAGAACTCATCGGAAAACATTTTAATGAGATCATGCTGCCCCAAGACGCCAGGGATTTCAGCCGCAATATCGTTTTGCCGAAATACGCCGGTCAAAAAACCGGTGACAAAGACGCTCCGAAACTTTTCGATGAGAGACGGTCAGGGGAAAGAAAAACAACCGGCATGGAGGTACGATTGGTAGTCAAAGGCGGCCAAAGGACAGAGCCCGGCCTGGTGCAACCGATTGGTGAAAATATGGTTTCGGTTGAAGTCAGTAGCTCCGGTATCTGGGAGATCAACCCTGCGGCGAAAGAAAGGAAATTTATCGGAACCGTCGGCGTGATCAGGGACATCACCGACCGCAAGCAGGCTGAAAACGCATTGAAAGTGCGCACAACAGAATTGCAGGTCATCGTTAACGCAATGTCAGGTCGGGAAGTGCGCATGGCGCAATTGAAGGAGACGATCCGGAAACTGCGCGCCCAGATAGAGTCTGAAGGATTGACGCCGGTGGCGGATGATCCGCTGAAGGAGATGGGAAGTGTGAAACGAGATGAGTGAAACGTGATTTTTGAATGGGGAATTGGGAGTGAAACGTGAAGAGTGAAGCGTGAATTTGGATTGAAGATTTTTTCAATCCAAAATCGAAAATCGGATGGTATTATGTTTAAATCTAACCCCAACAGTTTTGGATTTGCGAAGGTTGGATGGAAAAGAATGTGTGGGAGACAATGCAAGAAACACTGATAACAGCGTCACCTTTGGATAACAAAATAGACATTGACAGAGCATATACCATGGAGTTTCTCAACAGGATATACGGTAAGCTGAAGTAAACAGGAATCAGGATATGGGATTTTTGCAGAGAAATTTACACGTCCGGCTGATAGTCTGCTTTATCGTATTTGCGCTTTGTCCGCTGGGTGTTATCGGGTTGATGGCGTATCAATCGGGACGAAACAGCATGGTTAGCCATGTGAAATCTCATCTTGAGAGCATTGCTATTCTGAAAGAACAGGAAATTGAAAACTGGGTGGAACATTTGGAGCATGATTTAGCTTGGGTGGTAACAAGTCCGGAAATTATCAGGGATGCGGCCATTCTGACCACTCATACCGTGGATGCCGCCAGGTACCGGAAGGCTCATGAAGTATTGAATGCAAGTTTTAAAAAGATAGAAGCCCTGGGTCATGTTTCACCCGTATTCCTCCTGGACCCTTCCGATGGCCGGATAATTGCCTCGTCGATTGCCGCATGGGAGGGAAAAATCAGGGTAGATGATCCGTATTTCATTCAAGTCCTTCAAGGAAAGAAAGACGTCTTTATCTCGGGCATGTTTTTCAGTTTAACTTTGGACCGACCGACAATGGTCATCTCGGCACCAATCAACGACAATAACGGGGATTTGGTGGGAGTTGTGGCCGCCCATGCCGACCTGAAACGCCTGAATGAAATCATGCTGGAACGAAGCGGTGTGAATAAAACCGTGGAAACCTTTCTTGTCAACCGATCCAACCTGCTCATTACAAATACGGTATTCGCGCCCAACGGCGCATTTAACAAATGGATATTCGGCCAGGGAGCAAGGTGGGCATTAGAGGGAAAAAGCGGTGTGGGCCAATTTTTGGACTACCGCGGAGAAAAAGTTATTGGGGCCTACCGGTGGCTGGAGCGGAGTAATATGGCCCTGATCGTCAAGCAGGACGAATCCGAAGCATTAGCAAATGCCCTTGCTCTGCGCGACACCATATTTGTCATTGGAATGGTTGCTTCCGTGCTCTCGATTCTCTTGAGTCTGTATTTCTCCCGCTTCATTACCGTCCCGATATCTCGTCTCGTAAAAGGGGTCCGGGAGATCGGGAGCGGCAACCTGGACTACAAAATAGAATCGAAAGCAAAGGATGAGATCGGCGTGCTGGCAAGCGCCTTCAATCAAATGTCCGCAAGCTTAAAAAATATAACCGTTTCCCGTAATGAACTGGAAAAAGAGATATCCGACAGAAAGAGAGCTGAAACGGCACAGCAAAGTGAAAGAAAACGCGCCCAGCAATATCTCAATATCGCAGGCGTAATGATCGTTGCCATAAACGCCGATCAAACCGTTTCTTTGGTAAATAAAAAAGCGTGTCACATATTGGGTTGCGATGAAGCAGATATTGTTGGCAAAAATTGGTTCGATAGTTTCCTGCGGGAAGAAGAGCGAGAAGCGGTTAAAGACATTTTTAACCGGATAATGTCAGGAGAAGTCGAGCAGGCGGCCTACTTCGAGAACTATATATTAAATAGTGATGATGAGCCAAGACTTGTTGCATGGAATAATTCAGTCTTAACAAATCCAGAGGGTCATATCCTTGGCACACTGAGTTCAGGAGAAGATATCACGGAACGGAGGCAGATAGAAAATGAACTGGCAAACCACCGCAAACACCTGGAGGAGTCCGTCAGTAAGCGTACCGCAGAACTCAACCAACGCATTTCTGAAGTGGAGCAACTCAACAGCGCCATGGTGAACCTGCTCGAGGACCTTCGGATCAGCAACGAGAACCTCGAGATCAGGACCCGGGAATTGAAAGCGGTCAACAGGGAGCTGGAAAGCTTCAGCTACTCTGTTTCCCACGATTTGCGTGCCCCGCTGAGGGCCGTAACAGGCTTCTCCCAAATACTGGTGGAAGAGTATGGTCATAGACTCGATGCCGAAGGCCATCGAAAGTTACTCGTCATCCAAAACAGCGCGATGGATATGAGCCAGTTGATTGACGACCTTCTCTCATTCTCTCGCCATGGCCGCAAAAATCTCAGTCTCGTGGACATCGATATGGCCGAACTCGCACGGGAAGTGTTCGATAAGCTTCAGATCGGCGTGGCGGATCCAACGGCGCGGCTGAATATCGACACGCTTCCTCACGCCAAAGGTGATCGGTCAATGGTCCGGGAAGTTTATTTAAATCTCTTATCCAACGCCATAAAATACGCGAGATCCGAAACAGAGACGGTCATTGAGGTCACTGGAAAAGCGGACGGGGATGAGAATATTTATTCCGTGAAAGACAACGGTATTGGTTTTGACATGAAATATAAGGACAAAATATTCGATGTCTTTCAGCGGCTCCATAAAAGTGATGAATTTGAGGGAACGGGCGTAGGGCTCGCTCTTGTTCAGCGCATCGTTCACCGGCATGGGGGGCGGTTATGGGCCGAGGGCGAGGTGGATAAGGGGGCGGTGTTTTACTTTTCGTTGCCGAAGAGTGAAACGTGATGAGTGAAGAGTGAAACGTGAAGAGTGAGAGAATGATGAATTATGAGGAGTGGGAAAAATTGGTTCCGGAAGAAATAAAGAAAGACTCGCTTTGGAAAATTGAAGCGTATCGGATAGCTTTATTCGCTGCTGATTTGGGTTGGCATGATGTAACGAAACTTATGAACGACCGGCGTACGCGCGGTTTGTCAGATCAGCTCTACCGGTCGTTGGGATCGATCAGTGCCAATTTGGCCGAGGGCTATTCACGCGGTACGGGTAAAGATCGAGCCCGGTTTTACGAGTACAGTCTTGGTTCTGCCAGAGAAAGCCGGGGTTGGTATTACAAGGGCAGACATGTGCTCGGTGAAACTGTAATGCAACACAGACTTGGCCTGGTTACCCAAATAATTCGCCTTCTGTTAACCATGGTTCCTCAGCAGCGTGCTTCAGGAGTGAAGGAAGAAATAAAACCGTATGGAATTCCCAATCAACTTTTAATAGAGATTCCGTTACCATGATCACGCATCACGTTTCACGCATCACGCATCACGTTTCACGCATCATGAACAGTTTCAAAACAGCAAAAATGTTTTAATAATGAAAAAATATCGGAGAAAAAAATGAGCTCCAAAATCCAAAATCCAAAATCGGAAGCGTTTCGCATCCTGATTTTGGATGACATTCCTGCAGATGCAGAATTGATGCAATATGAACTGCGCAAATCCGGAATCGACTTCGAGTCAAAGTATGTCGATGAAAGAGCCACTTTTTTGAAGGCGCTGAAAGACTTCTCACCAGACATCGTGCTTTCGGACTTTTCCATGCCCCGGTTCACCGGCCTGGAGGCGCTTGAACTGGTCAAAGAACTTTATCCGGCCATCCCGCTCATCATCGTGACGGGCTCAATGAATGAAGAAACGGCTGTAGCGTGCATGAAAACCGGCGCGGCCGATTACGTGCTCAAGGAAAACCTGATCCGTCTCGGTTCTTCGGTGGCCGGCGTACTGGAAATGGCATCACTGAAACGGGAAAAAGAAAAGGCTCAGAAGAAGTTGCAGGAGAGCGAGCGCTACTTCCGGTCATTGCTCCACGGCATGCATGAGGACATCCTGGTTATCGACCGGGACTACCGGATAACGGACGTCAACAACACGTTCGTGTCCAGTGCCCGCAAGAGTCGAAAAGATGTGATCGGCCGCCGCTGCTACGAGATCTCACACGGCTTGAGCGAACCCTGTTCTGAACACGGCGAGGCGTGCCTGCTTGGCGAGGTGTTCGAGACCGGCGAGCCGCGCAGTTGTCTGCATGAGCATATGGCCGATGATGGTTCCAGCGTCTTTGTGGACATCCTCTACTCACCCCTGAAAGATGAAAACGGGAACGTCACAAACGTGATAGAAGCGATGCGGGACATGACAAACTTTTATCAGACGCAAGAAGCGCTCAAACGCAGCGAGGAAAAATACAGGACACTGCTAAGCAACCTGCCCGGAGTTGTTTTCAGGGGGTATGCGGACTGGTCTGTTGAGGCTATTGACAGCAAAGTTGAGACGATGACCGGTTACTCTGTGGATGAATTTAACTCTGGAAGGATGAAATGGATTGATATTATCGTTAAGGAAGATATTGATAATGTTAAGAATAAATTCATTCAGGCGCTAAAAACAGATAGATCGTATATCAGGGAATATCGGATTAAAACCATGGCCGGTGAACTGCGCTGGATACAGGAAAGAGGGCAGATCGTCTGTGACGAAACCGGTAATGTTGAATACATAGACGGCGTGATTTTTGATATCACGAAACGGATAAAGTCGGAGGAAGCGCTCCTGGACAGTGAGGAGAAGTTCCGGAGCATTAGTACTACCGCTCAAGATGCCATTATCATGATGGACGGGGAAGGCAATGCTTCCTATTGGAACGAGGCGGCGGAAAAAATGTTCGGCTATTCGGGCAAAGAGGTTTTGGGCCGGAATTTACACGCTCTCATCACTCCTCAGCGCTTTCACGAAGCCTTTCGGAAAGGTTTTGCCGGTTTTAAAATGACCGGTCAGGGGGTTATCGTCAATAAAACAACCGAAATGGAGGCTGTTAAAAAAGACGGGTCGGAATTTCCCATAGGGCTGTCTTTGTCAGCGACAAGAATAAAGGGTGAGTGGCATGCGACCGGCTTGATTCGTGACATTACAGAACGAAAACAGGCAGAGAACGCACTTCACCGACTCACACAGGATCTCAAAAAGCGGGTCAAAGAACTGGATTGTCTTTATAATATTTCTAAACTGGATGAAATAGAAGCCATTGAGTTAAATGATATATATCAGAAAGCTGTCAATATAATGCCTCTGTCATGGCAGTATCCGGATATCACCTGCGCACGAATCAGCTGCGGAAGCCGGGAAGTGAGAACAGAAAACTTCGCTGAAACCATGTGGAAGCTGACGGCCGACATTTACGTAGACAGGATGAAAACAGGGGTTCTGGAGGTCTGCTATCTTGAAGAAATGCCTGAAAGAGACGAAGGTCCTTTTCTAAAGGAAGAGAGGGCTTTAATAACGCTCATCGGCCATCGATTGGGGCGAATCACTGAGCGCATGTCGGCACAGAAAGCGCTGGCAGAAAGTGAGGAGAAATATCGCCATCTGGTGCAATCCACATCGGACTGGGTCTGGGCATGCGATCCGGAAGGCCGTCAAACTTTTTCCAACGATGCGGTAAAAAAGATTTTGGGTTATGAGATTAACGAGATTGAGGGCAATTTGTCCGAGAAATTCATGCATCCCGAAGACGCGAAAAAGATTCGAAAATGGTTCAAACAGTCGGTGAAAACGAAGACAGGCTGGAAACGATCCGTCGTGCGCTGGCTGCACAAGGACGGTTCCATAAAATTTTTAGAAAGTACGGCCCAGCCGGTTATCGATCCCCACGGCAACCTCACCGGATTCATCGGCGTTGACCGTGATGTCACCGAGCGCATGCACCATGAACAGGAACGCGAAATGCTTTACGAAACACTCAAATCCATGAACCTTGTGCTGGAAGAAAAAGTTGAGAAACGGACAAGGGCACTTGAATCAGCCGTTTATGAGGCGAATCTGGCCAATGAATCGAAGTCCATTTTTCTGGCCAACATGAGCCATGAAATACGCACGCCGTTGAACGCCATTCTGGGTTTGTCCCGCCTGACTCTCCGGACAAAAATGTCGCCGAACCAGGAGGACTATTTAAAAAAAATACGGTCTTCAGGAAATGCGCTCCTTCAGATTATCAATGACATCCTGGATTTTTCCAAAATCGAAGCCGGAAAGCTCGATATGGAACAGATCGACTTTAACATTGAAGACGTACTCAATAATGTGGCGACGATCGTCGGGCATGAGGCCCAAAGGAAGGGAATAGAATTTAATTTCATTACGGATACGGATATTCCTCCAATGCTGAAGGGAGATCCGTTAAGGCTGGGCCAGGTTTTAGGCAATCTGTCCAACAATGCGGTGAAGTTTACGGACAGGGGAGAGATCGTTTTATCGGTATCCATTGTTGATAAAAATGAAAAGCAGGCAACGCTTCAGTTCTCGATCAAAGACACGGGCATAGGAATAAAACAGGCGCAGATCGAAAAGCTCTTTAAAGCCTTCAGTCAGGTGGATTCATCCATGACCCGAAAATTCGGCGGAACGGGTTTGGGCCTTGCCATATCCAGGCGCCTGGTGGAACTCATGGAAGGTAAAGTATGGGCGAAAAGCGAAGTGGGGAAAGGGAGTGAGTTTTTCTTCACGGCAACCTTTCCGATCAGCAGCTCGCCGGTCAAGCCGCGTTATTCGATTCCACCGGACATTTGTGGAATGAAGGTTTTGATTGTTGATGATAATGTTTCCGCACAGAAAATGCTGGAAAGAATGCTGGACAAGATGACCTTTTTGGTTTCAACAGCGAACAGCGGCGAGGAGGCCGTCCTGAAAGTCGAACAGGCCGATAAAAAAGGCTCTCCGTATAAACTGGTTATCGCGGACTGGAAAATGCCGGTAACAGACGGGATCGAGACCATACGGCGCATCAAGACAAACAGCAAAATTTCACAGATACCGACGGCGATACTCATTTCAGGATTCGGCATTGAAAGTGCCGACGAAGATGCCAAAAGGGCGGGCGCCGACGGTTTTCTGTCAAAACCGTTAACGGCGTCAACCTTGTATAATAAAATAATGGAGTGTTTTTGTGGAAAAGAAGATGACGTACCCCTTTTGCTCGATGACTCAAGACTCTTTGATGAAAATGTCGCTAAGATACGTGGTGCGAAAATTCTTCTTGCCGAAGACAATGAGATAAACCAGCAGGTGGCCAGGGAGATCCTTGAGAACGAAGGATTGATTGTGGCCATCGCAAATACCGGAAAAGAGGCGGTGGACATGATTGCGGAATACGGAATGCGAAATGCGGAAACGGGCGAACTTCCTTACGACCTGGTGCTTATGGACATCCAGATGCCGGAGATGGACGGCTACACCGCCACCAGGGAAATCCGAAAATGGGAGTCTGACAATCCATCATCAATCGCCAATCATCAATCACCAATCCCTATTGTTGCCATGACCGCACATGCCATGACCGGCGACAGGGAAAAATGCCTGGCGGCCGGCATGAACGACTACATTACGAAACCCATCGATCATAATGATCTGTTTGCCACACTAGTCAGATGGATCGAACCCGGCGAACGCGAGACCCGTTCTCCGCGCGAGGCGGTTTTTGAAGATGCGGACAATGCCGGTTTTCCCGAAACCCTGCCGGGAATAGATGTTAGGGACGGTCTGACCAGGCTCGGGGGTAACCGGGGGCTTTTTAGACAACTGCTGGTCAAGTTTTCCGCCAGGCATTGGAATACGGTTGAAGAGATCATAACCGCTCTCGAATCAAAAGATAGAGAAAAGGCCGTCCGGCTCGCCCATACCCTTAGAGGCCTGGCCGGAAATCTGGGTGCCCGGGAACTTCAGACAGCAGCAGCAGGTTTGGAAGCCGCCTTAACGGCTGAAAGAGAGGAGTTAAACGAACTTCTCGAACACGTGTCCGTCACGCTGAAACGGGTGCTTTCCGGTATCGCTTCCCTTGAGAAAGCGGAGCCCGATGGCCGGACAACGGATCTCGAATCCGTAAAGGCGGGGGATATCTCCACGGTTGCTCCCCTTTTGGAAAAACTTAAAACACTTCTCGAGGAGAACAACACCAATGCGAAGAAGAAATTGGAGCAAGTCGCGGAGGCCATGAAGACATCGACGCTGAAAGACGAGCTGGGAGCGATGCGGCGGTTTTTGGAAAAATATAACTTCGAGAAAGCGCTGGAAATGCTTTGCGAGCTGAGAGAAAAACTGGGGATCAGGGATTAGGTTTTCCATAAACCCTCCGACCCCCTGCCGGAGGACCCGGAGAGATTCTATCGATAAGGAGAGCAAGATGGCTCAAAACTTTGAAAAACGGACGATTCTCGTAGTTGACGACACCCCCGAGAACATCGATATCCTGGGTGAAATTCTCGGTAAAGACTACATCATTAAAGCCGCCCTCAGTGGTGAAAAAGCGCTGAAGATCGCCGGGGCCGAAACCCCGCCGGATCTGATACTGCTGGACATCATGATGCCGCTCATGGACGGCTACGAGGTATGCAGACGCCTGAAAGCCAGCGATGCCACGAAAAAGATTCCCGTTATTTTCATAACGACAAAAGGAGAGGTGGCGGACGAGGAAAAGGGTTTTAAAATCGGAGCATTGGATTATATCACCAAGCCTGTCAGTCCGCCCATCGTCCAGGCCAGGGTTCGCACCCACATGAACCTCTATGTGCACCAGGAGAATTTGGAGGAGTTGGTCGCCCGGCGTACCCGGCAACTGAGGGAGGGGTATATCGATACCATTCATCGGTTAACACTTGCCTCGGAATACAAGGATGCGGAAACCGGGGATCACATCAAACGGATCGGTTATTACACCAAAGACATTGCTGAGCGAATGGGTCTTGGAAATGAATTCACCGAAAGCATACTTTACGCTTCCCCCATGCACGACATCGGAAAAGTCGCCATACCCGATTCGATTATGCTCAAACCGGGTTCCCTTGACAATGAAGAGTGGGAAGTCATGAAGACCCACACCACAATCGGCGCCAAAATTCTCGAGGGGTCTGATTCCCCTTTTCTCCAGATGGCGGTCGATATTGCCCATTTTCATCATGAACGGTGGGACGGCAAGGGTTATCCAAACGGGCTGAGGGGCGAGGAGATACCGCTGGCCGCTCGCATCATGAACATTACCGATCAGTATGATGCGCTGCGCAGCAAGAGACCGTACAAACCGCCTTTTGATCAGGAAAAAACCGTGTCAATCCTCACAAAGGGTGACGGTCGAACCATGCCGGAACATTTCGACCCCGATGTGCTGACCGCTTTTCAAAAGGCGGCGGATACCTTTGCGGAAATTTTTGAGACCTGCAATGATGAATAAATCAGCTGCTTTGTCTGTCCTCGCGGCATGATCAAAATCAGGGTTTCAAAAGTCTTTATGATGGATAATAGATGATACCCGTCAAAATCCTAACACTTTGTACGAGCCGAAGGAAAGAATATCCATGAAAATGCACAGAGTTCTCAAAATTTTTGCCGTCATATCCTTTTTGTGCGTATCCGCAGCAGGATATTTCTACTACAGTTCTATTCGAAATATTACGATAAAAAATGCCCACGAGAAGGTTGAAGAGCGGGTTAGATTGCTTGGGAGTCATATCGAATCAGATGTGGCGGGGTATAAAAGAACGATCGGGGTATTGGCCGCACTGCATGAAATACGACAGGCGGTGGTGAACAACGATTTGCTGACACTGCTCACTGCAAACTCCGTCCTGGACCAGGTTCAAGAGATCCTGAAGTCGAATATCTGCTACCTCATGGACCGCGATGCGAATATTGTGGCATCTACCAATCGCTATCGCTCATCCAGTTCGGTCGGAGAGAATCACGCTTTTCATCCGGATTTCAGTCAATCCATACAGGGCAAAACCGCGGTATTCATGACAACAGGTTTGACTCCTGAAGATCGCGAAATGAATTTCAGTCAACCGGTGTACAACACAGGAGAAACGACACCCTCCGGCGTGGTCGTCATCAAGATGTCCATCGATCCCATCGAAAAAGAGTTGAGTCAGAGTATGGATGGCATCATGTTGCTGACCGATGCCCAGGGGGCGGTGTTTGCTTCAAGCAACACTGATTTTCTCAATCACGTTTTATGGAAAATCTCCTCTGAAAAAATATCGAAAATTAACGAGACAAGACAATTCGATCAAGGGGCATGGGAATGGACCGGTATGGAAAAAAGGGGCGACCATTTCGCTTTTGACCGGTCCGGGAGGCAATATATGATTTACCGGGCAGCAATTGAAAGTATGCCCGGCTGGGAAATCGTTTTCTTGCACGACTTCAAATCCATCACGGGAGAAGTTTCTTCTTCGCTGTTCAACACGGCCGGAATTGTTATTCTGTTCTCATGCCTCTTTATGGGATTATTCGTAATTTTGCTTTATCAAAGGGCGAATCAGGATCTGCGCCAACGAAAAATATCGGCAGAAAAACTCCGTGAGAGTGAGGAAAATTACCGGCTCCTGGTAAAGAGTTTGCCGGGTTCTATTTACAAGGGATATGAGGACTGGTCTGTTGATTTTTTTGACAACATGATCGAGTCGGTTACCGGTTACACCAAGGATGAATTTGATTCCCGAAATATCAAATGGTCGGACCTGATACTCGAAGAGGATATCGGGGACGTACGGAAAAGCTTTATACAGGCCCTGAAAACAGAGAAATCGTACATAAGGGAGTACAGAATCAGAAACAGGCCCGGAGAGATCCGCTGGATACAAGACAGGGGACAGATAAAGATCGGCCCAAAGGGCGAGATTGAACATGTCAGCGGAATTTTTTTTGATATTACCGATCTCAAAAAGGTTGAAGCGGAATTGGTCAAGGCCAAAGTCAAAGCCGAAGAAGCGAATGCGGCCAAAAGCGAATTTCTTGCCAACATGAGTCACGAAATCCGAACCCCTATGAACGGTATCATCGGGATGACCGAGCTGACCCTGAAAACAGCCCTCACCGGAGAACAGCGGGAATATTTGGATCTGGTGAAGATGTCCGCCGACTCCCTTCTCAACCTTTTAAACGACATTCTGGATTTTTCGAAGATCGAAGCCCGGAAAATGGAGTTGGAGGAGATCGACTTTGATCTGCGGAACACCCTGGAAAATGCCGTCAGTGCGATGGCGTTGCGGGCACACGAAAAAGGGCTGGAACTGACCTGCCACATCAAGCCGGATGTGCCCACCGCTTTAAAAGGCGACCCTGCCAGGCTGCGTCAGGTCATCGTCAATCTGGTGGGAAATGCAATCAAATTCACACATGAAGGAGAGGTGACCGTTCGTGTGGAAACCGAAAAGCGGGAAGATGAATCCGTGGACCTGCATTTCATGGTTATCGACACCGGTATCGGAATTTCTCTCGATAAGAAGGAGAAGGTTTTTGAAAGTTTTACTCAGGAAGACGGTTCCACCACGCGAAAATACGGAGGTACCGGGCTGGGTCTGACAATCTCCAGACAGCTCGTGGAAATGATGGGCGGGCATATCCGGGTGGAAAGCCCCTCTTTTTTCGGATCGCGGATTTCGGACTGCGGATTGAAAGATCAAGAAGCCAAAATCCAAAATCTGAAATCCAAAAAGGAAGGTCCGGGAAGCACCTTTCGCTTTTCCGCCCGTTTCGGATTGAGTCCTGCAAAAGGCAGCGCCATAAGGCATCTGAGACAACTGGACCTGACCGGTTTCCCCGTGCTTATCGTAGACGATAATGCCACCAACCGGTTGATATTTCGTGAAATGACGACCTCGTGGGGGATGGCGCCCGCGGAGGTTTCGGACGGAGAACTCGCGCTTTTAAAGATCAGGGAGGCCTTCGAGTCGGGAAATCCGTATCGGATCATCCTGCTGGACTTTCAAATGCCGGTGATGGACGGGTTTGAAGTCGCCAGAAAAATAAAAGAAAGTCCCTATGGCGGAAATTCACAGGTCATTATACTCACATCCGCGGGAAAGAAGGGAGATAGAGATCTCTGCAAAGATGCGGGGATATCCGTATATTTGCTGAAACCGGTCAAACAGTCGGAGCTTCTGGATGCAATCGTGATGGCACTGGGCACACCCGCTGAAGAAAAACCGCCGGTGATTACCCGCCATACCGTAGAGGAAGCCCGCATCAGATTTGACATCCTTTTGGCTGAAGACAACCTGGTCAATCAAAAACTGGCCGTGGGACTGTTGGCGTCGAAAGGGCATCGCGTCGTTGTCGCGTCCAATGGAAGAGAGGCCGTGGAAGTGTTTGAAAAGGAAAATTTTGATCTGATATTGATGGATGTTCAGATGCCGGAGATGGATGGTTTAGAGGCCACAAGACGAATTCGGAGTCTGGAATCGGGAATGCGGCCTGCGACGAGCTCAGCCGAGTCGAATGGAATCGAATTAGAAATCCGCATTCCAATTATCGCCCTGACCGCCCATGCCCTGAAGGGAGACCGGGAAAAATGTCTTGCCGCCGGGATGGATGATTATATTTCCAAGCCCATAAATGTCGAAGCGCTTTTCAAGGTCATTGAAAAATTTTCGCCCGCGTTAAAGGGCCAAAATGAAAAAAAAACATTAAATACTTCAACTGAGGCCGGAACGAGTCCCGGAGATGTTTTCGATCTTTCCAGAGCCCTGGAAATTGTTGCGGGAAAGAGAGAACTATTTCAGGAGATTGCCGATCTGTTTTTGAAAAACCTCCCCGCGTACGTGGCGCAGATACGGGAGGGAATCGCAAGAGGGGATGCCGAGGCACTGGAGCACTCCGCGCACGCGTTGAAAGGCTCGGTGGCAAATTTCGGCGCTAAGCGTTCGTATGAGGCGGCCTATGTTCTTGAAAATCTGGGAAAGGAAGGGAAAATGGGCGAAGCCGGTGATGTACTGGCGAAGCTTGAAAAGGATCTCGACGCCCTTGGAAAGGCACTGAAGCGCACCCTGCAGGAGATGACGCATGAAAATTTTGATTGTTGAAGACGACCCGATCTCAAAACGTCTGCTGGAAGCTTTCCTGATTGAATGGGGATATGACATCCAGGTTGCCGGCGACGGCAGATCCGCATGGGAAGTGCTCCAGAATCCGGAAGCACCGAGCATCGTGATTTCAGACTGGATGATGCCCGATATGAACGGGGTGGAACTGTGCAAGAA
Source organism: Pseudomonadota bacterium (assembly GCA_043827325.1). Taxonomy (GTDB): domain Bacteria; phylum Desulfobacterota; class Desulfobacteria; order Desulfobacterales; family UBA11574; genus JBDRPF01. Next base: position 13,946 of record JBDRPF010000017.1, read on the forward strand.
GATTCGCGGCATGAACCGCGCCGATTATACGTACTTTATTCTGCTCACCTCGAAGGGGACGAAAGAAGATATCGTCGAAGGTCTGCAATCGGGCGCGGACGACTTCATCACCAAGCCCTTTGACCGGGACGAGTTGAAATACCGGGTGAGGATCGGTGAAAGAATTATCTCGCTGGAGCAGCGAATTCTGCAACTGGCAAAGACCGACCCTTTGACCGGCCTGCTCAACCGGCGCGCATTTATGGACAGGATGGCGCAAGAGACGCAGCGGGCGCGCCGGGAAAACGCGCCGTTGTCCCTCATTCTTGCGGATATCGATTATTTCAAAAAAATTAACGATACCTACGGTCATCAGGCAGGAGACCGGGTCCTCCAGCGGTTTGCCGAGCAATTGCAAGAAATTTCGCGGCCCTACGATCTAATAGCGAGATATGGCGGGGAAGAGTTTATCCTGTGTTTTCCGGGAGCAGGCAATGTCGATTCAGGCGCGATTGCGGAAAGGCTGCGAAAAGGGGTGGCGGAAATGGAAGTTACGCTTCCGGGAAACGCCCGATCCGTCCAGATCACCGCCAGTTTCGGTGCGGCGTCCTTTGCACCCGAATCCGACGAAGATGTGGATTCGGTTATCAAGCGAGCCGATGATGCCCTTTACAGGGCCAAAAACAATGGAAGAAATTGTGTGTGTGTCTGTTGACGACATAATGTCGTGTCCCAGATTTTTGTTGCAAATCATTTCTGAGGGGGAAACGTGAAAATACGAGAAATTACCGAAATCTGCGGAAATTTGAGAGTCGACGAAAAGCGGCGTGTTGAAGAGGGGTATGTCGAATTAGTGATTTTCAATGATGAGATGTATCGATGGGAGGAAAAATTAGCGGGCTTGCTTGGGCGTCCCACAAAACCACCCGGGATGGAGCCGTCGCAAAAGCAGGAAAAGATTACCGAAACGTTTGGCGGCATTCAAAAAAGCCAGACACTGTTTCAAAAATCTTTTGACGGAAGTGATGTGATCGCGATGTTCTGGCCCTGGCAAAACGGAGAACATGTGACACTGAAGATAGCGGAAATATTTTTGGGGAAACCCGGACGCCACCAGGATGTACCGTAATGGCTGAATTTTGTACGCGTCCGCCGGAGATGCAAAGCACGCGCGAAGCATCCCGACGGGGATAAATACGAATTTCGAAATTCGAATGTTCGAATGAGACAAACAAAGCCAAAAAATTACCTAACCATGAGGATATCACACAGATGAACGCACAGACAATCACAGGCAGCACCCCGGAGAAAAAAGTGCGCAAAAGACTTGGAGACCTTCTGATCGATGCGGGCCTCATTGACGAAAAAACGCTTCAACAGGCACTGGAAGAGCAAAAAGGAAAAAACAAGAAAATCGGCCAGGTTCTCATGGAAATGGGCGCGGTAGATGATATCGAGATCGCCAGAGCCCTGTCGACCCAGCTCGGGATTCCGTTTGTAAACCTGGGTCCGGACAAAAGAGTGCCGAAAGCGGTCATCGCTCTTGTGCCGGCGGAACTGGCTGAAAACTATCTGCTTATTCCCCTTGAGGAAGTCAAAGGCGAGCTGTTGATCGTCATGGCCAATCCGCTGGAGTTCTACGCACTGGATGATCTTCGTTTTGTAACGCGGAAATCTATAAAGATCGCCATTGCGCCCCAGAGTGAAATCCTGGATGCCATTGAAAGACATTATCCTAAAAAGGGCCTGCAAAGAGAATTCGGGGGCCAAGAAATAATCGGATCGGCCATAGAACTCGTCCGCCCAATGGATGAAGAAGAGAAAGACATCCAGAAGCTCTTGAGCATTGCAGAACTTCCGCCGGTCATACGGTTTGCGAATACCATTTTTGCGGATGCCATAAAGCTCAATGCCAGTGATATCCATATCGAACCGCAGAAAGCATCCGTCATTATCCGGTATCGCATTGACGGCATCATGCGGGAAATCATGCAGACGGATAAACACGTACACGCATCCCTGGTGTCGAGAATAAAGGTGCTGGCCAACATGGACATCTCTGTCCGCAGAAGACCGCAGGACGGTCGATCTCAGGTAAGATTTGCAGAAATGAATTATGATCTTCGGGTGTCAGCCATACCCACGTCGTATGGCGAAAAATTAACCATTCGCATCCTGAACCCGACATCCGGAAACCGTTCTCTCGAAGATCTGGGTTTGGCGCCGGAATCCATGAGGGACCTGGAGAATGTCCTGAGGCGACCCCAGGGTATGATCCTCGTCACCGGTCCGACCGGCAGCGGCAAATCCTCCACACTGTATGCCTTTCTCAACAGGATGAACTCGCCGGAGGTAAACATCATCACCGTGGAGGACCCGATCGAATTCGACATTGACCGGATAAACCAGGTGCAGATAAATCCCAAAGCCGGCATCACATTTGCGGAAGGTCTTCGATCCATTCTGAGGCAGGATCCGGATATCGTCATGGTCGGCGAAATCAGGGACGGCGAGACAGCCGAAATTGCCTGCCAGGCCGCACAGACCGGTCATATGGTCCTGTCCAGCCTTCACACCAACGATGCACCTTCGGCTGTGACCCGAATGATGGACCTGGGAGTTGATTCATTCGTCCTAACCGATACGCTGACATCCATCATCGGGCAAAGGCTCGTAAGAAAGATATGCCTGGATTGCAAAGTCCCGGATCCCCCGTCTCCCCGGCTTTTAAAGCAGCTCCCGATGGCAATGACAGCGGATAAGATGATTACTTTTTATAAGGGAACCGGTTGTGAAGTCTGCCGGTACACCGGTTATCTCGGCCGTGAAGGGATATTCGAAATGTTGATGATAACACCGGCCATTCAGGCGATCATCGCACCCAAAGTGTCCGCTCTTTTGTTGAGACAGACGGCTGAAAGAGAGGGCTTCCAATCCCTCATCATGGACGGGATTGCCAAGGCCGTCCGGGGCTTGACGACCATTGAAGAAATATTTCGCGTTGTCCCGCCTGATCACCAGGAAATGATGCCGGATCCCATTGCAAAAATATCGGCTGCACCCGGGGACGTCGAAACAAAACCGATCACGCGTCACGAGGTCGTTCCGTCCATCAGCATTGTCAAGCCCAAAAAAATCCTGGTTGCAGACGATGACGAAATCGTGTTAAAAATTCTCGCAAATGTTTTGGAGACGGAAAATTTCATCGTCATTACCGCTCCCGATGGTTCCGAGGCGATTAAAAAGACCTTTCAGGAAAAACCGGATCTTATCGTCACGGATTACCTGATGCCCCACATGGACGGCATGGCACTGATAAAAAAACTGAAATCCGAACTGTCAACCCGCTTAATCCCGATTATTATCATCTCGGCACTGGACGAGGTCGAATCAGAGGTGGCCCTTATCGAGGCGGGAGCGGATGATTATCTCGCCAAACCTATCGAAACCAGACGGCTGGTGGCTCGGATAAACCGGCTGCTGAACCGGTCGATGAGTTAAACAATTTATTCAAAGACAGTTGCTCATGAATAATAACAAGTTCCGGAAAATGGATGATACCAGGCGGGCTGCGTTCAAAGCTCTGGAAGATTTTAAAACGCAGGAAGCGTTGCGTCGGGAAGATCTGGAAACCCTGAAAGCCGAAAAGAGGAAAAAGAAAAAAATCTGGTTTATCTGCCAATGGATCGTTTTCATTACTTGTATAGCCGTCATCATTTTTCAGTTACCCAAACTGGTTTCGGCTCTAAAGAAAATAAATAAACCGATCAGGCAGGGAACATACGATACCGATGGTCGCACCGACCAGTGCATAAGAAACCTCTGGGAACTGGCGGGTTTTTTGCAGAGAAAGAAATCACTACCGGACGACATCCTAGACCCGGCAAGCAATAAGCCCTATGAGGTAACCCAAACAAAAGATGAGACGATTGTGAGAAGTCCTAGTCCTGAATTATACGGATTCAAAGAAATTCGGGCCAGCAAAAAGAATCCCGTGCCAGAGTTGATTAAGTGAAACTTTTGACAAGCAAACATGACCAGGGCTTTACGTTACTCGAATTACTGATGGTAATCGCAATCATCGGCGCCTTGGCATCCATTGCTTTGCCCAGTTATTTAACTTACCGGGAAAACGCACATTCAGCTCAATGTGCAGCCAACCGGCATCATATCAACATGGCTGAACGTGATTATTACGTTCAAAATAACACGTCCGGACTGGATATTGATCCGTCTTGGGTCTGCCCATCCGGCGGGGTTTACGTATGGCTGGTTTCAGATCCTGACGCATTGGGTTATCCAGAAGTTGGGTGCTCTGTTCACTTTGCCGGGGTTCCTACTCCATAAATGGGATGATGAGCAGAAATGAAGAATTACCGTAAAATATTAATTCAATTTATCATACGATTACTTTTCTCTGTGCCACTTTTTATTTTCGGTTGGTATTTGATTGTCTCGGCAAGAGGGGGTTGGGGGGCTGCCTCGCAGCTTCTTTTTGCCATGGCATGTTTTGTGACCTTTGCCGTCATTATAGCCGGCCCCATAGCTCATCTCATTGCAGAACCGGCAGGAGCGCTCTATTACCCTGAAAAATCGAGTGCAAAATCCCCGGTTGATTATGATGTGCCGAAATCCCTGAAGGAAAGAGGGCTGTACGAAGACGCATGGAAGGAATATGAGAAGATCGCGGCGGAACACCCCGAAGAGGTCAAGCCGTATATTGAGATGATCGATATCGCCGTCATAAATTTCAAGGATGATAAACGCGCCGAAGCCGTTTTCCTGAAAGGCTTATCAATGTTGCAGGACAGCGAGGACCGCGACCTTTTAAAGGCGATGTTTGAGGCCGCAACAGTCGAACGTCAGATGCATTTTTAAGACAGCTTTTAAATAAACGGAGGTGATCAGAGTACCATGAAGGAAAAAAATCATTTATCATTTGTGATTATTTTATCCCTTCTGCTGCTGTCGTGCACCCAGCAGTCGAGCGAGAAGCAGAAGGCCGTGGCAAAGATCAACAATTTCGTACTGCCCGTCAAAGAATTCGAGGAAAAACTGGTTCAGGATCTAAACGTCGAGCCGGACTTCAAATTGACAAAAGGAGCGAAAAAAGACTTTCTCGAGCAGTTGATACGGGAAGAACTCCTTGTACAGGAAGCGGTAAGGCTAAAGCTGGACAGAGAGGATGAATTCATTCGGGCCATTGAGCGTTTCTGGAAGGCGACACTCATAAGAGATGTGATGGAATTAAAGAGCCGGTCCATTGACAAAACAACTTACGTGTCCCAGGAAGAGATTGACGCGTATTACGCCGATCTCAAAAAAACAGGGCTGGAGCCTGCGGATAAAGAAGATATCCGGGATTATATCATCAGAGAGCTCAAAGAAAAGAAGAAGAGTGAAAAATTGAAAGAATGGATTGAAGACTTACGGAAAAACGCCAGGGTAGAAATTGACCAGGAGACACTCTTCGAGGAGTAAACAGAAATTAGTTAGTTCCGCACCCAAAAACAGGTATTTAATTAACGGAGAAAACAATGGGTCAGAAAACGATATTTCATAAAAGAAGACAATTTTATATCAAAAAAAACTACCAATTCAAATTCATATTGAAATTTTGTCTCCTTGTCTTTGGGGGCGCTCTCATCTCCATGGTGCTTCTTTTTTTCTTGTCCAGAGGCACATTGACGTTTTCATTCGTGAATTCACGATTGATTGTCCGGGATACGGCGATGGCCATTCTGCCGGCCACCTTCTTGACCAACATCGTCACGCTCATCGTTATTACCTTGTCGACCATCGTTGTTGTTCTGTTTATTTCTCACAAGATCGCAGGGCCCATGTTTCGTTTTGAAAAAGACTTCGAAGAGATCGCCGCCGGAAATCTGACAAAGAAGGTAAGACTGAGGCGTACGGATCAATTAAATGATCTGACAGACAGTATAAACAACATGACGTCCAGTCTGCATGCAAAAGTTCTGAATGTCCGGGACGGGCTCGGCCAAATTATCGCGTCAGCCGAGAAAGAACACATATCGGAACAGTTCATCAACGATCTTGACCGGCTGCAGCAATCCATCACGGACAATTTCAGGTTATAGCAACAGCACGGGATTAATGTATTTCAAGACAAAACTCAGGAAAATCATAGTTGTATTCGTCAGTATAGGCTTATGGTTATGGCCCTTATCCGTAAAAGCGCAGGATGTAACTGACAGGCAGATATCCTGGAAAAACTTTGAAACCGGTTATACGGTTGTTCAATACCAGAAAACGGAAGATCTCATCCGGTTTGACAGACAGATTGATTTTTCCGTTGACCGGGGAGGTATTAAGAGTCTTTTTTCATCAGACTCAAAATATACCGCGCTTTCGATAAAGAAAAAAATGGACGCCATTTATTTAAGGGTTCAGGAAATACTGGATATGCGCAAAAAGATGAAGAAAATTGTTATCAAAATTTATCCGAAAAATCAATTTGGACCGGTCCGGTATAAAAAAACCCGATCCGACCATCCGATACGCTCCTGGTATATTTACGAGGAGAATACAATATACATTAATGTCGATGATGTGCATGAAGGTATTCTGGCGCATGAGATCGCCCACGCCGTCATCGATCACTACATGCTTGTTCGTCCGCCGCGGGCTACAGCTGAAATTCTGGCCGCATATGTGGATAAGAATCTTTTTTATTAAAACATTGTAGGAAAACATGAACTTTAAAAAGCTGCTGGAACGTTTCCAGGGAAAAGAAAAATATGAGGGTTCGGAAAGAAGAAAACACGCCAGGTTGGTATATCCACCCGAAAGAAGACCCCGGCTGAAAGTCAGGGAACATGAAATGGAGGTCATCGAAATCTCCGAAGAAGGAATGCGGTTTTTGAATTATCCGCAGAAAAAGGTCGGGGAAAAGATCGCCGGAACCGTGATGCTTATCAGTGGTAAATCACAGGAAGTGGTCGGGAAAATTGTGTGGCATTATGAAAAGGAACTTGGATTGTTGATGACCCGCATTCCCCGGGATCTTATAATGGAAGAGATCCGTGTGCTTTTGCGGAAGCCGGGTTGAAACAAGTTAGTTCGCTTCGCTCATAATAATCATCGGTAAACCCCCAGCTCTGCTGGGGAGACTCCCGGAGTTTGACAGTTCCGGGAATAGTCGACCGTTGCAGACGATGATTATTAATAATTGAATGGAATAATGGAACACTGGAATATTGGTTTTTTAAAATGAGAGGGGGTGCCATGAAAAAATATCTATTGAAAGAAAAACGGCTGACGTGTCTCATCATCAGTTTCTGGGTGGCGGTGTTGATTGCCGCAACGGGTAATGCCCCGGCATTGTCTGCCGCGCTTGTCGAACCCGGCCCTGTTGAAATGTTGTCCAATGAAACGGTTTCGGGTATTGGCGTGATCATCGCCCAATCTTCCGGGGACTCACAGGCAGAAAGCGCGGAAACCGACGTTCAGACGGAGCCGGATGGAACCGGCGATTCAGGAAAATCCGGATTCAGATATCAGCAGGCATTGGAAAGGGTTATGGATTTGGTGTTTGTCTATCTGGATTCCCTGGAGAAACAAAAAGACATCGGTACCGTGGAAAAGAAACAAAAAGCCGTTGAATTTATAAGAAACGTGAGATGGGGACCCAAAAACAAGTATTATTTCTGGATAAACAATCTCGATGGCATCATGGTCCTCGAGCCGCTGTATCCCCGGACAGAAGGCACGAGCGTCATAAAGTATAAAGATTTAAATAACAGGGAAATTTTTGTTGAATTCATCAGCAACAGCCTCAAAGACGGGCAAACTTTTGTTAATCACAACGGGCTGGGATATGATGTGAATTCGAGTCCAAAAGTATCTCTTGTGAGACTGTTCGGCGCCTGGGACTGGATTGTGGGTACGTATGTTGAATTGGACGACATCGAAGCATATGAATCTCCCGGAGAGCTGCAGCTTTTTATCCCCGTAACGCCTATCGAAGACCAGGCGCCCGCGAGTGCTTCGTAATTATTTAACCGGTAATAATCATCGGTTTTAATTGACCCTTTTAGGTTCCCCGCATATTGTTTCGTTTCAGCCGGCCGCACAATTTCGTTTTCATCGGCAAAAATAAATTCGAACATGAAATGATGCATGAAAGGAGATATAATGACGCAGTCTAACAGTGAAACACCCGGCATGAAGAAATTGGGAATGCGCCACAAGCTTTTGCTGATCGAGACATTGATATTTGTACTTCCTTTCCTGGTGGTTTTCTACATGATGTTTACGAGCAAAATCGCCATAAATGTGACACATATCATTATCATCGCATTTGTTCTGGTTTTAATCCTGGCCAGCCTGATACTTTTGAGACAGATTTTCGATAAAATAATCAACATTTCAACTTCGATCAAAATAGCCGAAGACGGTGGGCAGGCTTCGATAGACATTGCGCAGGATACGCATGAACTCCACGAGATCGCCGTATCTTTCAACCATCTCATGGGAAAGTTCGAAAGATCCACCGAAGAGCTCAAACGGAGAACGTTCGAGTTGCTCACGATTAAGGAGCTTGCCGAGTCCGCGGGCAAGAGCCTGGATATCGATGAAATGTTCAACCTGCTGCTTGAAAAAGCGATGGCCATATCCAATGCACAGGTAGGGTCTGTATTGAGTGTTCAAACCGAAAAACAGCGGTATCGCCTTATTGCTTACAAAGGCCCGCACCCCGGTCCGAAAAAATATTCACACATAAAAATCGTCGATTCCATAGTGAAGCGGGTGGTGACGGAAAAACAGTCACTTTTGGTCCAGGACATCGAAACCGATCCCCGGACGAACAGACCCAATAATTCCCGATACAAATCCCCGTCATTTTTATCCATGCCGATTCTGGTGAAAAATAACCTTTTGGGGATATTGAATCTTGCCGAAAAGGAGAATCAGGAACTGTTTGATTCCAATGACGAACAGATTGTTGCGATCATGATCAAGGAAATCGGTTTTGCCCTGGAAAACGCAATGCTCCACTCAAAGATCAAAAAGCATCTGGAAAACATTGAGGAGCGTTCGGAAGAACTCACCGTTGCCAACGAACAGCTTCAACAGGAGATTGATGAACGCAAGCGGGTTGAGGAGACGTTGCAGAAATACAAACAAATCGTTTCTTCGGTTAAAGAGCATATTTTGTTTATCGATCAAAGCTTCGTCTGCAGAGCTGTAAATGAAGAATATCTCCATGCCCATGACAAAAAGGCTCAAGACGTCATCGGAAAATCCCTGCAGGAAATTATCGGACAAAAGAACTTTGACGAACTGGTTAAGGCCGATCTTGATCGATGTATGACCGGTGAAGAAGTTCAATCTCAATTCTGGCATACCTTTCCCCTTCTGGGAAGGCGTTTTGTGGAGGTTGTCTATTACCCGTTTGTAGAAAAGGAGAACTCGGTTTCCGGAATCGTTATCGCCGCCCGTGATATCAGCAAAACAAAGAAGCTCGAAAGCCAGCTGCTGCATGCCCAAAAGATGGAAGCCATCGGCACCATTTCCGCGGGGATCGCCCACAATTTCAACAATTTGCTAATGGCCATTCAGGGCAATGTTTCATTGATACTTTTAGGGACAGATCCCGATAGCCCGAACTGCAACATGCTGAAGAATGTCCAAAAGCAGATTCAAAGAGGATCTGAAATCACCCGACAACTTCTGGGATATACCCGGAAGGTGATATATGAAGTCAAGCCGATCAGGCTGAACAGCCTGGTCAGGGAAACTGCTGAAACGTTTGGAGAAGCCAAAAAAGAGATACGGACTCAACTGGATCTTGCGGATGGCCTGTCAGGGATACTGGCGGATCGAAACCAGATTGAGCAGGTCTTGCTGAATTTGTATCTAAATGCCGCTGATGCGATGCCGAAAGGCGGGACGCTTACCCTGAAGACATCGAATATTACCCATGAACAGATCATGAATAAGCCGTATAATCCGGCTCCGGGCGGGTATGTTTTTCTGCAGGTATCGGACACCGGTTTCGGAATCGACAAAGAAACTCAAAGACGGATATTCGAACCGTTTTTTACAACCAAGTCCATGGGCAGAGGCACAGGGCTCGGTCTGGCTTCAGTTTATGGAGTCGTTAAGGGGCATGGGGGCTTCATCGACGTCGAATCCGAGGAGAGAAAAGGCACGACATTCAACATTTACCTGCCGGCCTCGGACAAAGAAGTCGAAGAACCGGTGGAAACTTCCATGCCGTTTCTGAAAGGATGCGAGACCATTTTGCTGGTTGACGACGAAAAGATGGTTTTAGAAACCACTTCCCAGATATTGACGAAACTGGGATATACCGTCTTAAAAGCCGAAAACGGGAATGATGCCGTCAAGATATACAACGAGAACAGAAAGAGAACCGACCTGGTCATTCTGGACATGATCATGCCCGATATAAGCGGTGGTGAGGTTTTTAATAGAATTAAGAAAATCAATGAGAATGTCAATGTTATCCTTTCCAGCGGATACAGCCTCGAGGGCCAGGCTGAAGAAATTATGACGCGCGGCTGCGACGATTTTATCCAGAAACCATTCAGTTATACGGATTTATCACAAAAAATACGGAACATTTTAGACGGCAGGAAGGTTTCCAAAACAATCCGGTAAAATAGTACGCGAAAGGAAACAGAGAAATGAGTTTTAAAGAACTTATCGAACAGGTGGAACGCCTGCAGGGCAGGAACAAATACGGCGGGCCTGAAAGAAGGAAACATGCCAGATTGATCTATCCACCCAAAAAGAGACCCATGCTCAAAGTCGGCATTGTCGAAATAGAAATCGTTGACATTTCAGAACAGGGAATGAGGTTGTTCAATTACAAGCAGCATAAGTTCGATGAAAATATCCGGGGAACGGTCAAATTTTTAAGCGGCGGACATTTAGAAGTGCAGGGAAAAATCGTGTGGCAATTTAGAAACGAGCTCGGTCTGTTCACCACCCGTATACCGCGACATCTCATTGAAGAAGAAACGTATGCCTTACTTCCCGGGAAAGAAAATAGATAGTGCGGCGCATTCTTATCCGGGCATGTGAATATTCCTCATTCTTTTGCATTTTGTGAATGAAGGGAGAAAGGCAGGAGAACATGACCGGCAACCAGGATCCGTCAAACAAGTTTGATCGGCTGCGGCAGCAGGCAGAAGAATTGATCCGGCAGCGAACGGAATTTGCCTCTAAAACACCCCGCGACATGCTTGAGCTTATCCGCGAACTGGGAACCCACCAGGCGGAACTGGAAATCCAGAACGAAGAGCTCAAACGGTCGCAGCAGGAGCTTTCAGAATTGCGCCATGAATATGAAACCCTGTATGAGTTCGCGCCGTTTGGCTATGCAACCCTGAACCCAAAAGGAATTATCACCAGAATCAATCTCACCGGATCGACGCTTCTCGGCAGATTGAGAGAGAGAATTTCGCGGACAGGTTTCAGCCAATACATTGCCCCGGGTTGGAAGATTGTCTTTCATGGTGCCCGGCAAAAGGCCGGAGTGACCGGAGAGAAACAGAGCATCGAGCTGCCGCTGAAAAGAGAAAAAGCATCGCCTCTGTGGGTCCGGGCGGACATCGAAGCGGACCGGGACAAAACCGACGCGGTGATTCAGTGGCGGGTAGTGCTGGTGGACATCACCTCACAACGCAAAGCTGAAGAAGACAGAAAAAGGATCGAGGATCAGCTCCGGTATGCTCAGAAAATGGATTCCGCCGCCACCCTGGGGGGCATCGCCCATGAATTCAACAATGTGCTTTCCATCATCATCGGCAACAACGAGCTGGTCATGGACGATATCCCGGAATGGAGCCCTCTAAGAAACAATCTCGAAGAAATTCGCCGGGCGACATTGCGGGCCAAGGATGTGGTGCGGCAGTTTATGGCTTTCAGCCGAAAAGGCGTGTCCGACCGGAAACCGGTACACCTGTCGTCTGTTGTGAAAGAATTTTTGAAACTGATTCGATACTCCATCCCTGAAAGCATTGAAATCAAGCAGAATATAGTCGATGAAACCACCCCGATCTTCGGAAATACCGCCGAGATGAATCAAATAATCATGAATATTTGCAGCAACGCGACGGACGCCATGCTGAATGAGGGCGGCATTTTGACAATTGAAATGGCCAATGAAACGATTGATGAAAAGCGTTCAGGGGAAGACGGTACGCTAAAACCGGGTCCGCACGTTAAACTTGTGATCGGTGATACCGGCTGCGGGATGGACAGGGAGACGCTGGAGCGAATATACGAGCCATATTTTACGACCAAAAAAATCAGAAAGGGCCCCGGCCTTGGACTGTCGATGGTACCTGGTATCGTTGCGAGACATAATGGATCGATTTCCGTTGAAAGCGAACCGAACAAAGGAACGGTTTTCACGCTGCGATTCCCGGCCTGCGAGGGCTCGATTGACCCTGAAATCCAAGAGAGTGTAAACCTGCCGACCGGTACGGAAAGAGTTTTAATTGTTGACGATGAACCTTCGATATTGAGGTTGAGCAAACAACGACTTGAACGTTTGGGGTATCGTGTGAAAGGGGTCACCAGCCCGGTTGAAGCACTCGAAATATTTCGAGTCAAGCCGAACGATTTTGATCTGGCCATAACGGACATGACCATGCCGCAAATGGCAGGGGATAAGCTGGCTGTTGAGTTGATGAAAGTGCGGAAGGATATTCCTGTTATTCTTTGTACCGGCTTCAGCAGTAAAATATCCGATGAAAAAGCCGCTGCACTCGGCATAAAAGGATTTGCCATGAAACCTTTGTCCAAAGAGGATCTTGCAAAAGTGGTCAGAAAAGTGCTGGACGCTGGAAAATGAATGACGAATAGTGAATGGGTAGAATTGAACCGAGAAGCCTTCGAATCAGTACGGCATCTGTTTTCGCAAATAATTATCCGAAAGTGGCGTATTCAGAGGGCGATTTTATTCAGGATACCAGGAATACACATCAATAGAATTCCGGCGAAGGTCGCTTTCGGAAAATGCAAGAATAGGAAAGGTTCATAATATGTATACCCGGAGAAATTCATGGTTATTGTTTGTATGCTTGCTTTGTTGCTTTATTCCGGTCTCAGGACACGCCAACGATGCCGAAACAAGGCTTCAAAACATCACTGTTGTTTCAGATGATAATTACCCCCCCTATATCTTTCGAGATTCCAATGGGGCTATTCAGGGCATTCTCGTCGATGAGTGGAAGTTATGGGAAAACAAGACCGGCATAAAAGTAAACTTGATTGCAATGGACTGGAGCAAAGCTCAGGAATTTCTTCTTCGAGGTAATGCCGATGTCATAGACACAATTTTTTTTACCGCAGAGAGAGCTAAGCAATATGACTTTACAGAACCCTATGCGACGATAGACGTGCCTGTCTTTTTTCATAAAAACCTCGGCGGTATTACTGATATCGCATCACTGAAAGGCTTTACAATTGGAGTGAAGGCAGGAGATGCGTGTATCGAAGTATTAAAAAAGCAAGGTCTTGCCAGCTTGCAGGAATACAACAGCTATGAAACGATCATTAATGCTGCAGTAGACGGAGAGATTAAGGTTTTTTCCATCGACAAGCCACCCGCGCTTTACTATCTCTACAAAATGAATTTTGAAAATGAATTCCGCTGTTCCTTTAACCTCTATACCGGAGAATTCCATAGGGCGGTCAAAAAAGGCCGGTCAGATATATTGAAGATAGTGGAAGACGGATTTGCCTTAATCAATAAGAAGGAACACGATGGCATCGAAAAAAAATGGATGGGGGAATCCTTTGTCCGGCCAGTGTATCTTCGCTATGTTCTATTCGTTTTCCTGTTTTCCGGGGCGCTTTTCTTGGTGCTGATTTTTTTTAATATCACTTTGAGAAGAAAGGTCAGAGCAAAAACCTCAGAGTTACACGATCTTGTTAATCAACTGCGGCTGAGCGAGGAAAAGTACAGGAACCTCTTCAATAACTCCGAAGTCGGGATATTCAGGTCAAGGCTCGACGGATCGGAGGTCATGGAGATTAACCAAAAATTTCTCGATATCGTCGGGATGACGCGGGAAGAGACGCTTGGAAAGCCATCCGTGAATCTCTGGGCAGACCCGAAAGAGCGCGAGGAGATGGTAAAAAGGCTTGTTGCGAACGGTAGCGTGTCGGCGTTTGAATATAAAATGCTGAACAAGCGGCAGGGTGACGTAAGAAACTGTCTTACATCGCTGCGGCTATACCGGGAGCAGGGGATCCTGGAAGGGTCAATTCTCGACATAACCGAGCGCAAGATGGCTGAAGAGGAGCGGACGAAGCTACAGGCGCAGTTGGCCAACGCCATGGAAATGGCCCATCTCGGCCATTGGGAATATAATGTCGCCAAAGACCTCTTCACGTTCAATGACCATTTCTACAAAATTTTTCACACTTCGGCCGAGCAAATCGGCGGGTATACAATGTCGTCGGCTGAATACGCCAGGCGTTTTGTCCATCCTGACGACATGCGTATTGTCGAAGAAGAAACTCGGAAAGCCATCGAAGCTACCGATCCCCACTTTAGCCGACAACTGGAACACCGGGTGCTTTACGCCGATGGGACGGTCGGCCATATCACCGTTCGGTTTTTCATCGTCAAGGACGCCCACGGCAGGACGGTTAAGACCTATGGCGTGAATCAGGATATCACCGAGTACAAGAGAATGGAAGAGGAGCTTTTAAGGTCCCAGAAAATGGAATCCATCGGAAATCTTGCCGGTGGTATCGCCCACGATTTTAATAATATACTGTCATCGATTATAGGCTTCACAGAACTGGCACTCGATGAAGTTGAAAAAGATACGAATATTGAGGACAGTTTGCAAGAAGTTTATGCTGCCGGGAAACGAGCAAAAGATCTTGTCAAACAGATACTGGCCTTTGCCCGACAAACAGAAGAAGAGATCAAACCAACCCAGGTTGATACTATAGCGAAAGAAGTATTGAAGCTGATTCGTTCATCGATCCCAACCACAATTGAAATCAAGCAAAACATTGAGAGCGACTCATTGGTAATGAGCAATGCCACACAACTTCATCAAATATTTATGAATCTTTTCACTAATGCCGCTCATGCCATGGAGGATGAAGGCGGCATTCTTGAGTTAAGTCTAAAAGATATTGTGATCAATGGAAGTGTCGATATGCAGGGAATTGGCTTAAATCCGGGAAATTATCTCCAAATAAGGGTATCGGATACTGGCGTTGGAATTCCACCCGACATCCTTGGATCAATTTTCGATCCCTATTTCACCACTAAAGGCCCAGGAGAAGGGACCGGCATGGGACTTGCCATGGTCCATGGTATCGTTGAGATCTACGGCGGCAAGGTTACGGTTGACAGCAGATTAGGCGACGGAACCGCCTTTACGATTTACCTGCCAATAACCAGAAAGCGAAAAGCGCACAGTCCTTGCGAAACCGAGGAATTGCCCTCAGGCTCTGAAAGAATATTGTTTATAGATGATGAGGCTTCAATCGCCAAAATGGGCAGCCAGGTTTTGGAACGGTTGGGATATCTGGTTACCACTCGCACCAGCAGTGTTGAGGCTCTGGAACTGTTCCGCTCAAAACCGAACCATTTCGATCTGGTCATTACGGACATGACCATGCCGAACATGACCGGCGATACGCTGGCCGTCGAATTGATGAAAATACGCCCCGATATCCCAGTTATTCTTTGCACCGGCTACAGCAAAAAAATATCAAATGACTCAGCAACGGCAATCGGCATCAAGGCATTTGCATACAAGCCCATCGTAAAGGTGGATTTGGCGAAAACGGTCCGAAAAGTGCTGGATGATCAACAACAGGAACAAACCACCGGACGCATCCTCTTGATTGATGATGACTCCAAAATCCGTAAATTGTTCATCCAAAAGCTGGCAGGAAGAGGATACGAAATTATCGAAGCATGTGATGGAAAAGAAGGGCTAAGACTTTATCATGAAAACCGGCCGGATCTTGTTATTACCGATCTTGTTATGCCCGAAAAAGAAGGGATTGAGATGATCACTGAACTTAAAAGAGAATTTCCGAATGTTAAAATCATTGCAATTTCGGGTGGCGGGAGGAATGTTCAAGATGCCTACCTGCATATTGCAAAAAGCCTGGGCGCGGAACGGACATTCACCAAACCGATAGATTGGCCGGAACTGATTAAAGCCGTAAGTGAACTTTTAGGGTAGCTTTCAAATAACATGGCCATATTTAACAATAATTATCCCAAAGAGAAAATATCGAAACACAGCCTCAAAACTACAGCTGCCAAACCCGATAAGAAAGTCAATATATGAAATTAACTGCCCCAAATGTAGAATCGCCAAAAGCCTCTTTTATTTATGGAATCCCTGACTGGCAATGGCTTGTCGGCGCCGGCGTGTATCTTGATGATGTGGAAACGAATATTGCCTTGATGAAAACCGAATTAAACAGTCAGATAAAAGAGAATATGCTTTATTTTATCCTGATTGTTGCGGGAATTGTCGCGCTATTTTTCATGTTTTTCAATTGGTTGAACCGCGGACTCCAGAGCGATTTCAGCCTTTTTGCCTCATTTTTTAACAGGGTGGCAGACTCTGATGAAGAAATTGACCGCGAAGCCATTAAATTTGTTGAACTCGACCGGATGGCGGAATGCGCAAACAAGATGCTGACGAATCGCAAGCAGGTAGAAGAAGCGCTGCGGGAGAGCGAGCAGAAATATCGCATTCTCTTTGAGAACCTTTATGATGTTTATTACCGTACGGATGGCAAAGGCTTTATTACCCTTCTTTCACCTTTCGTCAAAAGATGTTTTGGTTATACGCCTGATGAAGCCATTGGTCAAAATATGAAAAAATATTACGTTAACCCCCATGAAAGAGAAGAATTTCTGTCTCTGCTTATCAAAGATGGATATGTGGATAATTTTGAGGCGCAACTTAGACGTAAAGACAATTCTGCGATATGGATCTCGACCAATGCAAAATTATTAAAGGATGGAGAAGGAAATTTTATCGGTGTTGAAGGTATTGCAAGGGATGTTACCGACCGTAAAGAGCTTGAAGAACAAATCCACCAGAGCCAAAAAATGGAATCCATCGGCACCCTTGCCGGTGGCATTGCCCATGACTTCAACAACATCCTCAGTGTTATTCTCGGCAATACAGAAATCGCCATGGATGATGTGCCGGAGTGGAATCCGGCAAGGCTTAATTTAGAAGAAATCAAAACAGCCAGTTTCCACGCTAAAGATGTTGTACGGCAGCTCCTTAGTTTTGCTCGTAAAACAAAGATGGGGAAAAAGCCGATACATTCTGCACCTGTTGTCAGAGAATCACTCAAGTTGCTGCGGGCATCCATCCCCGCAAGCATTGAAATCCGTCAAAATATAGAGAGAGATGTCGATCCCATCCTTGCAGACCCCACACAAATCAATCAATTGCTTATGAATCTATGCACGAATGCTTTCCATGCCATGCCTGCTGGGGGCATTCTGGAAATCACTCTCAAGAATGCGATATTCGATGGAGAAACTGCGGAGCAATATCACGACTTGAAACCGGATCGTTATGTTAATCTAACTGTAAGGGATAATGGTCAAGGCATTCCTCAAGAAAATATAAAACATATATTTGATCCCTATTTTACGACAAAGGAAATTGGAAGGGGTACCGGAATGGGGCTATCCGTTGTTCACGGAATTGTAGAAAGTCATAACGGAAAACTTTATGTGGAAAGCAAATTAGGAAAAGGAACGATGTTCAACCTCTTTTTTCCTGTAGTTGAAAAAGAAGCTGTCGAAGAAACTGAAACTGATGAAAAACTTCCTACTGGAGATAAAAGGATACTTTTTATTGATGATGAAGAAGCGATCGTAAAATTGGGACGTCAAATACTGGAACGACTGGGGTATCAGGTTGAAACCAAAACGAATCCTCTGGAGGCGTTGGAGCTGTTTCGCTTAAGACCTGATCAGTTCGATTTGGTCATTACAGACATGACGATGCCACATCTGTCCGGCGACAAGCTGGCAGCAAGGTTGATACAAATCAGACCTGATATCCCTGTTATTCTCTGCACCGGTTTCAGCGAAAAGATAGATGAAAAAAAAGCAAAGGAAATGGGTGCTGCCGACTACATTGAAAAACCAATCGATAAGCGTAATTTTGCATTTAAAATTCGGAAAGTTTTGGACGAGGCGTCAAGCTTGAACCGAAAAAGCGAGCGAATCGAAAATCAAGCCGAAATTCTTTAACGGTGGGAGATTCCCTGCAGCAAATCGACTTGAGCTCGTCGAAAAGTCTTGCTGCAGGGAATTCTTCAATTGTGAATGAATTTCATTAATAGAAATTTATGTTTGGGTGTTACGAATTCTTGTGTGGCACGTGTGGTATCGTCGGAGGGAAAACAGGAGATGGATGATACTTATTATTTTCCTAACAGTTTGTTATCGTACGCTAAAAGGCGATAAATTTATTTTTGATAAAAATATTAGACAATTAACTTGACAGCAATTCCAACTGCCCGTATGATCCCCTAAAATTAACAGTGTTCCTGGTAGTAACTCAAAATCACGTAAGCCCCGGAATAACTCCGGGGCTTTTTTATTGGAACACGGAAAGAAGGTATTTATTGAACTTTGAGACATTTAATTTTCATCCCTCTGTTGCCGCAGGCGTTGCAGCGGCGGGTTATGAAATCCCGACCCCGATTCAGGCCCGGGCAATCCCGCAGGTATCAAAAGGCCGTGATGTAATGGGTCTGGCCCAAACCGGCACCGGTAAAACGGCGGCATTCGTTCTGCCGATACTCGATCGACTGTTGGGGAGCAGATACGGATGCGTTCGCGCGCTGATCATCGCCCCCACCCGTGAATTGGCCGAACAGATTCATCAGACTGTCGAACTCCTGGGTCGTAAGACGCGCATGAAAAGCGTTTCTGTTTACGGCGGCGTGGGAATTCATCCGCAGATTCAGAAACTGAAGCGTGCCGATATTGTCGTTGCCTGCCCCGGCAGGCTTCTTGACCATATCGGGCGTCATAGCATCGATCTCTCCCATCTGGAAGTGCTGGTTATCGATGAGGCCGACCAGATGTTCGACATGGGATTTATTCCGGATATCCGGCGAATTTTAAAACAGCTTCCCAAAAAGCGGCAGACGCTGCTCTTCTCGGCTACCATGCCCCCCGAAATCCGGCACTTGGCCGGGGACATCCTGCGAGATCCGGCCTCCGTTCAGGTGGGCATCACCGCGCCTGCCGAGACTGTCAGTCACGCGCTCTACCCGGTAGCCCGGCATTTAAAAACGGCGCTGCTGTTAAAGCTGCTGGGAAACACCGATACCCGGTCGGTCCTGGTCTTTACCCGAACCAAGCATCGCGCAAAGAGCCTGGGGCAAAAGCTTGTTGCCGCAGGATACCGGTCGGCTTCACTGCAGGGAAACCTTTCCCAGGCACGCCGCCAGGCAGCACTGGACGGCTGTCGCGACGGGACATTTCAGATTCTGGTGGCCACCGATATCGCCGCCCGCGGCATTGACGTTACCCGGATTTCTCATGTCATCAACTATGATATCCCTGCCACCCCCGAGGCCTACATTCACCGCATCGGGCGGACAGGCCGGGCAACCCGCAGCGGCGAAGCGTTTACCCTTGTTACCGGAGAAGACAAGGATATGGTGCGCGCCATCAATCGAATCATCGGTTCTGAGATCGAGCAACGCATCCTGTCAACTTTTAACTACGGATTCCCGGCCTCTGATAGTGAAGGCCGTTCGCAGCTTACAGTAAAGCCGCAACGGAAATTTTCCGGAGTTAAAAAGGGCCGGAACAAAACAAAGTCTCCCCCGAAGTCTTTTATTCGCCGTCGCCAGAATACCCTGCCGCTTGCTGCGGGGATGAGTGGCGAGGTGAACCGCGCCGCAGCTCGAAGAGCGAATGCGGGTTAGCTTTAGCGCAATTCCGCTTTGATACCCCGCAGCAACCCGACTTGAGCTCGTCGACAACATATAAGGGACGTTCGTGCAGAAAATGCTTGACGTTTTATAGCCAACGTGAAAGTTACAGGTTATGCCAAGATTAGCAAGATTGGATGCTCCCGGGGTGTTGCACCATTTAATGGGTCGTGGGATTGAGAAAAGAAGTATTTTTCTGAACGATACAGATCGAAATGATTTTCTCGATCGTCTGTCGGTTTTGGTTCAGGATGATGCGATGGAAATTTATGCCTGGGTGCTGATGCCAAATCATTTTCATCTGTTGTGTAAAACAAAGAATTTTCCCCTGGCTTCGAGTATGCGAAAACTCCTCACCGGCTATGTTGTCAATTTTAATAAACGCCACCGCAGACACGGACATTTGTTTCAAAACCGCTACAAGTCTATTGTTTGCCAGGAAGATTCTTATCTTAAAGAGCTGGTGCGTTATATACATCTGAATCTAATGCGGGCCGGATTGGTTAAAGATATAAAAGAGTTAAACCGAAACCCCTGGTCTGGTCAATCTGCACTTGCCGGTAAAGTTAAACGGCCATGGCAGAACATCGAGTATGTACTCTCTTTTTTCGGAAGCCAAGGCAATGCGCGAAGGAATTATATCCGATACGTTGAGAAGGGTATTGATCAAGGCAGAAGACCGGAATTGGTTGGTGGAGGATTAATACGAAGCATGGGGAGCTGGTCTGAGGTTCTTGCCAGTCGGGTTCGCGGAGAGAGACAAGTCGCTGACCAGCGGATACTTGGTGACGGAGAATTTGTGAATCAAGTTATTTCAGGTTTAGATGACCTTGTTAAAAAGAACTTGAGGCTATCCGGGCGGCGAATAGACATTAAGGTGCTCGCTGAGAAAGTGTCTGAAAAGTTCGATGTTTCCATCGGAGAACTTCGATCGGGCAGCCGAAGAAAAGCTGTGGTTGAAGCCAGGCGTGCAATGTCATGGATCGGAGTCAGGGAACTCGGTTATTCTGGAGCTGATATTGCACGGTATTTGGGTGTTACGAATTCCTGTGTTACACGTGTGGTATCGTCAGGGAGAAAACAGGATATTGATGATATTTATTTGGACTTGTAAACGTTCTGCACGAACGTCCCCTATAAGTTGATGAAAAACGGAGATCCTCAAAAACCCGATATCCTGGCGCCGGCCGGGGACCGGGTGT
The DNA here is from genome assembly GCA_043827325.1 of Pseudomonadota bacterium. Classification (GTDB taxonomy): domain Bacteria; phylum Desulfobacterota; class Desulfobacteria; order Desulfobacterales; family UBA11574; genus JBDRPF01. Next base: position 35,101 of record JBDRPF010000017.1, read on the forward strand.
CTTTTATGGCCGCCATTGCAGCCGGGGCCGACGCCGTGTATTGCGGCCTGAAGCAGTTTTCCGCGCGCATGGCGGCGAAAAACTTCACCGTTGAAGAGCTGGCACCGCTCGCGGAGCTGGCCCGGGACAAGGGGGTGAAGATCCATGTGGCATTTAACACCCTCATAAAGGCCGACGAACTGGACAGCGCCGGAAGACTCATAGAACAACTGAACCAATGGGTGAAGCCGGATGCCCTCATCATTCAGGACCTGGCGCTGGTGACGTTGGCAAAACAGGCCGGCTATTCGGGAAAATTGCACCTGTCGACACTCTCCAATGTGAGTTTTGCCGCGGCATTGAAAACGGCCCGGAAACATCTGGACGTCAACCGCATCGTTCTCCCCAGGGAGCTGAGCATCGATGAAATAAAGGCGATGGCCGTTGCCTGCCCCGACGATCTCGACCTTGAAGTTTTCGTGCACGGCGCCCTCTGTTACGCCGTATCCGGAAGGTGTTACTGGAGCAGCTACCTGGGCGGGAAAAGCGGTCTCAGGGGCCGGTGTGTTCAGCCCTGCCGGCGGATCTACCATCAGGAAACACAGCGAAACCGGTTTTTTTCATGCCGGGATCTCAGCCTGGATGTCCTTGTAAAGGTTTTGCTCACCATTCCACAGGTTCGGGCTTGGAAGATCGAGGGGCGAAAAAAGGGTCCCCATTACATTTTTCACACGGTGGAAGCTTACCGGATGTTGAGAGACCGGGGAAGCGATCCGGATATGAAGCGGGAGGCACTGCAACGCCTTGCCCGGGCCCTGGGGCGGCCGGGGACGCATTACAATTTTCTGCCCCAGAGACCCCAGCGCCCTGTTGATTTGGCCGAACAGACCGGATCAGGGCTTTTCCTGGGGAAGGTAAAAGGGACCGGGCAGAAACCGTTTTTTACTCCCGGGGAGGCGCTGCTCCCGGGTGATATCCTGCGTCTCGGATACGAGGACGAGCCGTGGCACCGGACGGAGAGAATCGGCAGAAGCGTGCCCAAGAGGGGGCGATATCACTTTAAGGCTTTTCGGGGAAAAGGGCCGATAAAAGGGGTCTCGGTTTTTCTGCTGGACAGACGCGAAACGGCGCTCGAAGAAATGTTGGCAGGGCTCGAAAAAGAACTGTCCGGGAAAACGGTCCCCGGGATCCGGCCGTCCACGTTTAAAGCCGGTCTGCCGAAAGGGTTGCGAAGGAAAGCCGGGGTCGTCGAATTGACGATGTACAGAACTCCGGAAAGGATGACATCCGGAGGCCAGACAGGTGTCTGGCTTTCCGCCGGCCACGAAGAAGCACTGCCCGGACGCCCCCGGCCCGGGTTCTGGTGGTGGCTTCCTCCGGTTGTCTGGCCGGACCAGGAGGAAGCGTTCAAAGCCCGGCTCGATCGTCTTCTGAAAAAGGGCGCCCGAAATTTCGTGCTCAACGCCCCCTGGCAGACGGCCCTTTTCCATTCACCGAAAAAGCTGAACCTCTGGGCGGGCCCGTTTTGCAACACGGCCAACCCGCTTGCCATAGAATCGCTCGCATCGCTCGGAATCAGGGGTGTCATTGTCAGTCCGGAGCTGGGCCGTGACACTATTGTTTCGCTGCCGAAGCAGAGCCCTCTTCCGATGGGGGTCGTTATCTATGGGCACTGGCCGCTGTGCGTTTCCCGCACCCTGTCGGAGAGTGTGAAACCGGCAAAACCGTTCACCAGCCCCATGGGCGAGCAGGCCTGGGTCAGTAAGCACGGGCCGGACTTCTGGCTGTTTCCCAACTGGAATCTGGATTTGCGTGACAAGCAGCAGGAGCTTGAACAGGCGGGGTACAGCCTTTTTGTGCATCTTTTGGAGCCGGTTCCGAAAGAGGTAAAGCTGAAAGAACGGGAGGGGGTGTGGAATTGGGATGTCAATCTCCTTTAGTTTCCACCAAAAATGGCCCTTTTTCCGTTATTCAAATTGTGAGCAAAGCGAACCAGAGCACTTTTTACGGAGGTCGCCATGAAACCTGCTGTGATGTTTTTCGAATCCATTGAGGTGAAATTGAAAACCGGTCCGGACATCTGTGACATTACACTCGAACTAGAAGAGTTGATCAAGCGGCTGAATGTTGCAAACGGCAGTCTTTTCGCCACAATGACGGGGTCAACCGGGTCGCTCTCGACCATAGAGTTCGAGCCCGGTGTCGTGGAGGACCTGAAGCGCGCCATAAACCGGCTGGCTCCGCCGGGCATGGAATACGCGCATGAAAAAGCCTGGCACGACGGGAACGGTCACAGCCATGTCCAGGCCGCGCTGCTCGGGCCTTCCATTGTTCTGCCCGTACGAGACAGCCGGTTGAAACTGGGAACCTGGCAGCAGGTTGTGGCAATAAACCACGACAACCGTCCCCGGAAGCGGACCATCGAGGTGACGGTAGTGGGGATGGTTGAATAGGATTGAGAATTTAGGATTGAGAATTTAGGAATTAGAAATTCTAAATGGTTGAGCGGATCTATGATCCGTTCTTTTGTTTCTCCAGCCCTTTTTTCATTTCTTTTTCCAGTTTGGCGAAAAGCGTCTTTTTCTTTTCTTCCTGTTCCGCTTTTATCGACTCCACCTTCTGCGAAAGTTTTTTCTGGGAGGACTGAAATTTCTTGAGTTCATCATCGAGCCTGCTTTCTGTCGCACCCCTGGGGATTTCCTCTATTTTCAGGTGGTCTTTAATGTACAGACGGATCCCATAGGCGCCTTCAACCATATCGACAACCCCCATCTCATTGAGTTTTCTGCAGATATGACCGCCCTGTTCGAGGGAAAATGATATGAATCGACAGACCGCGTCAAGGGTTGGCGGAGCTGAATCGCGGTGTTCGAGAACCCTTGTGGCTGCGACAACAAGGTGTGCGTCGGTGTAAAGGTTTCTGCCTTTCAAAGGTCTCCCTGTTTTGTGATTTTTTCAGTTACGCATTAACTCATTTATACGACAAGTCCGATTCGCGGCGGGCAATATCCAAAAAAGAAAAAGCCTTTTTCGCGCGAGTGAGCTTCTTGACATAAGGGTTTAAGGAGAGTAAAACATTTAGTTGCAAATAGTCAAGCCAGTTTCAGTCTGGAAATGGTCCTTTTTCCGATGAGCTGTGTTCTCCGCGGGCTTTCGCCTGCGGCGTACCTTATGTACGCCTCGGCGGAACCCCTTGTGCGGCCTTGCTCATCAAAAAAAATACGCATTTCTGAATCGGAAACTGCTATTTATCCGGTGATGTTTATACCCTGATCGAGCCGCGCTCGATCAGGGCCGCGAGCTAATTGTCGTCAACAAAATGGGGGGATGGTACGATGACTGAAATAATTGATGTCAAAGCACGGGAGATACTCGATTCCAGGGGTAATCCCACGGTAGAAGTGGATGTTTTTCTCGCCTGTGGTGCTGTTGGGCGTGCCGCGGTCCCTTCCGGCGCTTCCACGGGGAAACGGGAGGCACTTGAACTCCGCGACAAGCGATCGAAACGATATGGCGGAAAAGGCGTTAAGACGGCCGTCGAAAACGTAAACAATAAAATCGCGCCTGTCGTATGCGGTATGGATGCCGCCGGTCAAACAGCCGTTGACAAGCGCATGATCGGGCTGGACAATACCGCCAACAAGTCGAAACTCGGCGCGAACGCGATTCTCGGGGTGTCCATGGCCGTGGCAAGGGCCGCCGCACTGGCGTACGGACTTCCCCTTTACCGGTACCTGGGGGGGATAAACGCCCGGTATCTTCCCGTACCCATGATGAACATCATCAACGGCGGGGCGCACGCCGCAAACAACCTCGACATACAGGAGTTCATGATCGTACCGGTGGGCGCAAAGACGTTCGCCGGGGCCGTGCAGATGGGCTCCGAGACATTTCACAGTTTGAAAAAAATTCTGAAAGGCCAGTCACTCAGCACCGCCGTGGGCGATGAAGGCGGGTTCGCGCCCAATCTCGAGTCCAACGAAGCGGCAATACAGTTTATAATCCGTGCCATTGAATCGGCGGGATATAAACCCGGAATCGATATCGGGATCGCCCTCGATTCCGCCGCAAGTGAATTTTACAGCAAGGGAAAATATTCTCTGAAATCGGAGAACAAAACACTGAACTCAGAGGAGATGGTCAACTACTACGAAGAATTGATCGATAAATATCCCATTCTTTCCATAGAAGACGGGCTTGCCGAACAGGACTGGTCCGGATGGAAGCTGATGACCGATCGTCTGGAAAGCGCGATTCAAATTGTGGGGGATGATATTTTCGTCACCAATCCCAAGATTCTGATCAAGGGCATCGAGCAGGGGATTGCGAACTCGATTCTGATCAAGCTGAATCAGATCGGGACGCTCACCGAAACGCTCGATGCCATTGAAATGGCGAAAGACGCGGGGTACACCACGGTGATCTCCCACAGATCCGGCGAAACCGAAGACACCTTTATTGCGGATCTCGTGGTCGGGGTAAACGGCGGTCAGATAAAGACGGGATCCATGTCCCGCAGCGACAGGGTGGCCAAATACAATCAGCTGATTCGCATTGAAGAGGAGCTCGGGGACGCCGGGCTGTTTTCGAACCAGATTTTTTAAATGCATCAATTTCTGAAAAAAGCGGCGATTGTTTTCGCATGTTTTGCGTCTGTTGCCGGTCTCTGTTCACCGGCCGGCGCCTATGTGCTTCAGGGGCCGCATGTCCTGCAGCTCATGGCCGGAAACCTCGGCAGGGCCCGAACCCTGCTGGTTTCTCAACGGCTGAACCTCGTCAACACACCGGCGCAAAAGGACCCCGTTGAATTCGATGAAACCGTGAGATACGTTTTTCCGGAAAAGTTTCGTTCTGATATTTCAGCGGAAAATGTTCAACGCATTCATCTGGTGTCAGACGGTGACGCGCTGACGGTGATGGATGGAAAGCTCGCAGCCGACCCTGAAACCGTCTTTGACCGCTACACGGACCTTTTGCTGTACCGAAACCGGAAAACTCTTGTGAAACGCCTGCTGAGACTCGGCGTGAACGCGATGGTTTCCAGCCTGGGTCGATACAACGGCAGACCGGCATATGTCGTGGGCGCCGAATACCCTGACGAAACCGTCCCCCAGGTGTGGATCGACAAGGAGACATTCATGCCGTTCCGGTGGGTGTTGACGGTCAGCAATTCGGAAAGCGGACCGGACATCCTTGAAGCCCGATATCTCGAATGGGCAAAAAGTGACACCGTTTGGTATCCGATGCGCGTGGAGTTCTACCGGAATGACCTTCTGGTACGCGAAATCCTGGTGAACAGCGTTGTGGTGAACCCTTCGTTTTCCGAGGATCTTTTTGACGCAAGACACCTCAGAACGATCTATCCGCCGGATGCGGCCGTGCCGCCGGGCAAAAACGATACGGAACGTATGAGCGAGGTGCAGAAGACCATCGAGGAATTCAAAAAGAAGTATGAATAATTAGAAGCTGCCGTAACGATGCATCTGACGCCCAATGGCTGTGTTGCCGGCCTCCTCAAAATGCTCACATACTGCTGTGTATGCTGCGCTTTTTCGTCGGCCGGCGCCTTGCCCTTGGACATGATCTGCTATTTTTGAGACAGCTTCCGGTGAAATTGGGGTAAAGGTAAATGGCGAATAACACGAAGTATATATTTGTGACCGGCGGGGTCCTCTCGTCTCTGGGCAAGGGTCTGGCTTCCGCGGCGATCGGCGCGCTTCTCGAATGCCGCGGTCTGAGTGTTACCATCCAGAAGCTCGATCCTTACATCAATGTCGATCCCGGGACGATGAACCCCTTTCAGCACGGTGAGGTTTTCGTGACCGATGACGGGGCGGAAACCGATCTGGATCTCGGACATTATGAACGCTTCACCAACGCCAAACTCGGTGTGGACAACAACTTTACCACCGGAAAAATTTATCACTCCGTCATTTCCAAGGAACGGAGAGGCGATTATCTCGGCGGCACCGTCCAGGTCATCCCCCACATTACGGACGAGATCAAGAACAGCATCCGGCTCGTGTCGGGCAGCGTGGACGTCGTCATCGTGGAGATCGGCGGAACTATCGGCGACATAGAGAGCCTCCCCTTTCTCGAAGCCATCCGCCAGTTCAAGGCCGACGCGGGAAAGAACAATGTGATTTATATTCACCTCACGCTCGTTCCGTACATTGCCACGGCCGGAGAGGTCAAGACCAAGCCGACGCAGCACAGCGTCAAGGAGCTTCGAAGCATCGGCATCCAGCCGGATATACTCCTGTGCCGCACGGACAGATACCTGACAAAAAATATCAAGTCAAAAATCGCTCTTTTTTGCAACGTCAGTGAAGACGCGGTGATCACGGCCAAAGACGTGGAGTGTATATACGAGGTCCCCCTGATATTCCACAAAGAAGGTTTGGACGACAAGATTGTGGAAATGCTCAATATCTGGACCCGGTCACCCCGGCTCGACGCTTGGGAAAAACTGGTCCGCGATGTCAAGTCGCCCGAACATTCCGTCACCATCGCCATCGTCGGGAAATATGTAAATCTCACGGAATCCTACAAAAGCCTGAACGAGGCGCTGTGTCACGGCGGGATTCCCAACAACAGCCGGGTCGAGCTCGTTTTTGTTGATTCGGAAAAAATCGACGATGGGAATGTAAACGAAATTCTGGCCGGTGCCGACGGGGTACTGGTGCCGGGAGGGTTCGGCTCCCGGGGAATCGAAGGCAAGATCCTCGCCGCGCAATATGCCAGGGAAAACCGAATCCCGTTTTTTGGTATATGCCTCGGCATGCAGGTCGCCGTTATCGAGTTTTCCCGCAACGTTGCCGGTATGACCGGCGCCCACAGCGCGGAGTTCGATCCCGAAACGCCGTATCCGGTCATATACCTGATGCAGGAATGGTATGACGACAAAACCGGGACGTATCAAAAGCGAGACGCCCATTCCCACAAAGGGGCGACCATGCGCCTCGGGGCCTACCCCTGTCGCTTGAAGAAAGACACCTTTGCCGACGAGGCCTACGCTACGGAGGATATTTCAGAACGCCACCGTCACCGGTACGAGTTCAACAACGCCCACAGAGAAAAGCTCGAGGCGAACGGTCTGGTTGTCAGCGGGGTTTCACCGGACGGCCAGTTGGTCGAGATCATCGAGATCAAAGACCACCCGTGGTTTCTCGGGTGCCAGTTCCACCCGGAGTTCAAATCCCGACCCATGACCCCCCACCCGCTGTTCAGAGAATTTATCAAGGCGTCACTTGAATCCAAGATGAGACGAAGAGCGCAGAGCGCACAAGAAATTTAGGATTTAGAATTTTAACTATAACCAATCTAACCAATCAACCAATCCACAAATGCTCCGGCATTGAAATTAGCATTTCTGCGTTATTTTAGCCTGCAACCAGATTATATTCTCAGATCAGGTTCGCTTTTTTGGCTTTCCGGGTGATGACAATCGAGTAGATGATCTGAAAAGCTATATATGGAACGAACACCCACGCCCGACTGCCGCCGGAGATGCCGGAGATTTTCCACGCACCGAACCCCTGGGCAATGCCCATCGCAAAGTAAAACGCGCTGACCGTCGTGTGGCTGTGTCCCAGGCGGTTGAACAGCTGGTACAGGTGGGAGCGATGCGCGGCAAATACGTTTTCTCCCTTGATCAGCCGCCGGACAAAGGTGAAGAAAGTGTCGTAAATAAAATGAAACAGCAGCAGGGGCATGACAAAGAGAGACGTGTGAGAGGGGTCGTGGAACGCCGCAACAATCGCAAGTGCCGCAAGCACAAACCCTAAAAACGTGCTCCCCACGTTTCCCATGAACAAGCGGCCTGTGGGAAAATTAAACACCACAAACCCCAGGGTGCCTGCCATGAGAGAATAGGTGATCAGGTATGTAAAGCTGCTGCCGAGGGTGAAAGTGACGATGCTGAAAAAGAAACAGGTGATAACCGCCGTGCCGCCGGCCAGCCCGTTGATGCCGTCCATGAAATTATAGGCGTTGGTCAGCCCGACGACCCATATAAGGGTGATGCCATATCCCCAAAACCCGAGCCGGACGGGTCCGACCCCCGGCATATTGATCTGACATATCGTCAACCCGAACATCATCACGGCAACTGCGGCGACAACCTGGCTTGCGAGACGGACGGACGGCGAGATGTCGTACAGGTCGTCGTAAAAAGAAACCGCCGCGACGAAGAGGGAAGCGAACACGAATGCCGGAAAAAAGTTTTTCGCGAACAGGGTGTTATCGGCAAAGAACCAGAGAGCGACAAGGCCGACGACAAACGCCGCCACGATTGCAATGCCGCCGGACTTGGGAACCGGCACGTCGTGTGAAGAGCGCTCGTTGGGAATGTCCATGATCCGGACTCGCTTGATCATGACCCAACAGATGAGGCAGGACAGAGCGAACAGGCAAAAGCCGAACAATAGGTGCGATAGAAAAGCGGTTGAGCTCATCATATTTTATAGTTATTTGCCATTCGCATGGTTGGAACCCTTGTTACGAGGCCCATATTTTCAGGTAAGAAGTCGATGTTGAGCGGCTCAGCCGCGTTACATAAAATCGTTTACGATTTTATTCCCACTTCACCCCTCGGAAGATGGTTTCCTTTTTTATTCCGTCTTTATACTGCAGAACGGTTTCTATCATTTGCGCGAGAACGTCGTCGGTCAGATAGTGAGGTTTGAGGCCGATGTCCAGAAGGCCGGTGTGCACGGGATTGTAATAGTGTTCCTCGGCTTCTTTTCGCGGGTTTCGAACGGACGCGATACGCACGTCCAGACCCGACCGGTTTCCCACGCGCCGGACGCGTTCGGCCAGTTCGTTTACGGAAAACGTTTCAACGAACTGGTTGAAAATGCGAAGTTCTCCCGGGGCTGCGGGATTTTTCAAAGACAAATGCACGCACTGAAGCGTATCCTTTATATTCAGATACCCGCGGGTTTGGCCGCCTTTTCCGTAAACGGTCAGCGGGTATCCGGCCACCGCCTGGACGATAAAACGGTTGATGACCGTTCCAAAAATTTCGTCGTAATTGAAAAAGGGGAAGAGCCGTACGTCGTTCCGGTTTTCTTCGGTTACAAGTCCGTACACCGGCCCCTGCATGAGGTCCGTTACCCGGATGTTCCACATGCGAACGTAAAACCAGAGCATGTCCGTGTCCATGATTTTTGTTGTGTGATAGAGGGAACCGGCCTGACGCGGAAATAGAAATTTGTCCTTCCGGCCCTTGTGATGGATTTCGAGCCACCCTTCTTCGATGTCGATATCCGGCGTTCCGTATTCGCCCATGGTGCCGATCTTGACGATATGGGCATCCGGGCAAAAGTCTCGAACCGCAAAAATAAGATTGGCCGTTACCAGCAGGTTGTTTTGGAGTGTGAATGTCGCGGTGCGGCGATTCAGCATGGAATACGGAGCGGACGGCTGTTCGGCATAATGCACAACGGCTTCGGGTGTAAATTTCCGGAAGACTTCAGAAACAAAGTCCCACTGTGACAGATCGCCGATGAACACCGGGATGCGGCAACCGGATACCGATTCCCAGAGCGTTGCCCGCCGGTTGAGGTCCGGGACTTCGAAGAGAGGTGCCGCGCCTTCTTCCTGACAGAGATTTCGCCTCAGGTAGTTGTCCACCACGGCAACTTCGTGGTTGTTGGCCGTGAGATGCATGGCCGTGGGCCATCCGAGATATCCGTCACCGCCAAGTATCAGTATTCGCATAAGTTATTCCCCGGGCCTAGCATGTCTCGTCCGGCCAGTAGCGCTCAGCGGGATGCCGCGTTTCGAGGGGGTCTTCAAAAAGGAGATGGTTTTCCTTTAAAAATGAAGCCAGCCGGACTTTCGACAAAGGGGTTTCATTTGCCGAATGATAGGGTTGTTCAACCGTTTTTGAACGGATGCCCGGGTATTCATAGCCGACGTTGCGATTGTTGCAGGTCAGGGCCGGCAAAATCGCGAAATATCGCTCAAGTTCCAGTGATCTTCTGGTCTCTTCGGAGTTCATCAATTCTTCATACATCTTTTCCCCGGGTTGTACCCCGATGGTCTCTATGGAGATATCTTCAGGCCGGTGGCCGTGAACATGCGCCAGCTCGCGGATCATGACTTCCGCCAGATCCTGAATGCGAATGACAGGCATTTTGGTGACGAAGACTTCTCCGCCGCGCGCGATGTGGGCCGAGTCAATGACCAGCTGGACGGCGTCTTTAATGCTCATGATAAAACGCGTCATGTCCGGATGCGTCAGGGTGACGGGTCCGCCCATACGAATCTGTTCGCGAAATATGGGGATCACCGAGCCTCTGGAGCCCAGCACATTGCCAAAACGCGTGGAGGTGAAAACGGTACTGCCTGTTCGAAGGTTGCTGTTTGCCGCCGTCATGAGGCGCTCGCCCATGAGCTTGGAGGTGCCCATAACATTCGTCGGGTTAACCGCCTTGTCCGAACTGGTGAAAACAACGCGATCGACCTTGTTTTCAATGGCGGCATAGATGATGTTCTGAACACCGATGATGTTGGTCTGTACCGCTTCAAACGGGGAGCGCTCGCAGAGGACTACGTGCTTGAAGGCGGCCGCGTGGAAGACCACATGGATGCCTTTCATTTTGCGGTGCAATTTGTTGCCGTCTCGAACGTCGGCCAGAAAAAAAGAGGCCTGGGGATGCCGTGAGAATTTCTGTTCCAGAAAAAAAAGAGCGCTTTCATTGTTGTCGATAGCGACCAGTTCTTCTGTTTCGAAGTTCTCGAGCAGCTGCTTGACCAGTTCTCTTCCGACGGTGCCGCAGGCACCGGTGACCAGTATTCGTTTGTTATTCATGGCGCATCCTTTGTTACTTCACACGGGGTACGATAAACTCGCCGATCTTTTCCGCCGACTTTCCGAAAAGCTCTTCGGTCTCGACAAGCTCGAGATGTGAATCGTCCCAATTGACACTGTTTTCCTGAACGATGCTCTTGATGTGTTCGTATTTGCCGCCCAGGGCCTTGATCTTGGCGTGCAGCGGAATGTTTTCCTTGAATGAGATGTTCAAAAGGAGCATGTTTTCGATGATGTTCGGCGTGGCCGAAGAGGCGGGGATGATCGGTATAATGATGATGCTGCGGTCGTCTTTCCGGCCTTTGCCGATATAGACGTTTTTCTGTCTTGTAATAATTTTTTTGGTTCCCTTGAGCCGCGTGTCTGTTTCAACCCGCGACGGTATGGGTTTTAAAACCCCTTCTTTTTTTATCACTTCGATGGTCGATTCATCGGTGGGGTCGCCGAAAATATCCAGTTTGCCGATTCGATAATAGATGGCGCCTTCGATCCGCGAAACGATTCCCTGCAAATTCCTGAGAACAATGATATTTTTGGTTAAAATCTGCGAAAGCTCGATACCGTGGGCGGTCAGCGCGTCAAAGAGGATGCCTTCCACGCTTTCGCTGATGCGGCTGGTGCCGACGGTGACGGTTTTCGCTTGATGCTTGATAGCGTCCACCGGTCGCGACATGCAGTTGATGGCCTCGCCGACGCATTCAAAAAGTGTGTCCAGCATGTTCTTGGCGGTCCCCTTTTTCCCGAAATCGATTTCAAAGTCAGGCACCGGAAGCTTGCCGGCCAGGTACTTCAGCAGCAGGGTCAGATCAGAAACCGCCACGAGACCCATGGCGATGGGAAAATTGTTCTCGGCTTTTCTTCGTCTGAATTCCCTGTAAAAGCGGACGATTTTTTCCCTGAAGGATGTTTCAAGGACCAGCTCAAAGACGGTCAAGCCCTGCCGGGCGTAACTGTTGATGGTGTCCTGAATGCTTTCGCGAAAATCGTATATAAACCGTGATCCTTCATTGATGGCCAGCGCCGCGTGGTATCCCCAGATGTGGCCCACCAGGGTGTTCAGGATGGGCGCAAGGTGTTCGCTGACAACCGGAACGTGAAATACATCCGCCGCGTAAGGGGCAAAGCGATTTTCCCCTTTGTCAGCGATGACCACCGGCGTTGACTTGTGCGCGTGGAATATGGCCGTATCTTTAACGATGTCTCCGATGACCGACGCCCGCGTCCCGGCGGCACACACAATAATCAGCGGTTCCGATGACAGGTCGATGTGTTTTTTGTCTTCCACAAAATCGGATGATATTGTTTTGTAGCAGAGCTCGCTGAGCTTGATCCGTATTTCGTCTGCCGAAGCCTTATTCGGGCCGCTGCCGACAGCCGCCCAGTATGTTTTGGTCACCGCCAGGCGTTTTGCCGAAGCTTCTATCTGCTCCTGCATCGCCAGAACGCTTCGCATGTGAGACGGCAGTTTAAGGAGCCGTTCGATTTCGTCGGAGATAAACGCGTCATCCCTTTGTTTCTTCAACGCGGCAATGTGGAGGCTCAGAATAGCTCCGGCCACAATCTGTGAATAGAACGCCTTTGTCGATGCCACCGACATTTCAATGTCCCGGCCGGTGCTGGTGTACATCACGCCGTCAACCTTGAAGGTGATATCCGAATCCCGCCGGTTGACAATGGCGAGGGTATGGGCGCCCCGCTGTTTAACCATGTCCACGGTACGATTGGTGTCCGTGGTGGTGCCGGACTGGCTGATTGCAACCACAAGGGTATCGGCCATGACGTTCGGGCCGTCGAAGTCGTCCAGTTTGAATCCGCTCAACTCAGAGGCTTTGAGGGCGCTGACATGAAATGACGGATCATCCATGAAGTGGTTCAAAATATCGGCGCATGCCAGCGCGGCAACCCCGGCCGTACCCTGACCCACAAAAAAGACGCGCTTAATTTGATTCTCAACCAGTGCCCTGGCCAACGGTTCAGGGAAAATGCTGTCATCCAGCGTGATGACGTATTGCCGCCGATCGTTTTCTTTAATTTTCCAACGATTCTGAAGGGTTTTTTCCACGGATGCCGGCGCCTCCGATATTTCCTTCAGGAAATAATGGGGGAATTCCTGCCGGTCGATATCTCTCGACGTGATTTCGGTGCGCCGGGTGTTTTTTTCTCCGAGTTCAATCAGGGTGCCGTCATAGTACATGGCCTTGATGCCGTCCATGCCGCCTCCGGTTTCCTGATCCAGAACAAAAATCTGTCCCTGGGTCATGCCGGCTTTGCCGTGAACGGTCTTTTCACCGTCCATCCTCAAATAAGACGGTGTCTCTTCGACAAAGCCGTACACCTCGGAAGTGGGCATGTAGTGATCTTCGGCGAGCCCGATAAACAGGGTCTGGCCGCTTCCCTTCTGGGCCAGAAAAAGCTTTCCGGGGGCCAGGTCCGTGTGCATGGATATGGCGTGGGATCCCTCGAAATCGTTGAGGGCCAGGCGAAATGCTTCCTCAATGTCGTGACCCAGACGCAGGTAGTTTTCAATCTGAATCGGGATGATTTTTGTGTCGGTGGTGATGTCCCGGTGAATGAAATTCCCCTTGAGTTCGCACTCTTTTTTCAGTTCCTGGAAATTATCGATATCGCCGTTCAGGCAGACGTGGATGATTCCGATTTTTTCACCGGGGTTACCGTATGCGTTGTTGTCCACCGGATGGCAGTTTGCTTCCGTGATCGCACCGACCGAAGCCCATCGGGTGTGAGCCAAAACGGTGTGATAATGGTGAGGAAAATTGACGAGTGTTTGCAGGATTTCGTCGTTTTTGACCTGCCGGCGAATGCATATGATGTTGTCGCCGAGACTGCCGACTTCCGCGGCGACCTTATGGGTGATCGCCAGCGAGACGCGTGACCGACCGGGTCCGTCTTCTCTTTGTTGAATACCGATGCCCTTGTTGACCAGAACTTCCTGGCGTGATCGTTCATTGAACAGGTCCGCAAGATTCCGGTCCCGGAGTTCTTCCTTAAACTTTTCAAATTCTTCCTTGTCGAGGACGAACAACAGGGAAATTCCCGCCGAGTCGCGGCCCCTCACCTCCAGGCGGTCGATACTGTTGAGTACGGCATTGATCTGTTTGAAAATCTGCAGGGAATGACGAGAGGGCGATGCGGCACCGGGGCCTAAAATGCCGCCGATTTTTTTGATGTTGCCAAGGATTTCAACCCTGATGCACCAGGCAACGTCTTTCAGTTCCTCTATACAACCGGACATCGTATTGACATCGCGCGCGCTGAGACGCCCCATGCGATCGGACAATTCGGCTCCCTGTCCGGATACGATCGCATCGATACGGTCCGCGATTTCTGACAGTTCTTTCTGAAGCGATTTGCCCGTGAAAATCTCATAAAACGGATCATTGCATTTCACGTCGCGCACTGCCTTCATCAGCGTGCCGATGTTGCCGTTGCCGCCCAGATAATTTTCATCCAGAGGCAGATCGTTTCTCAAACAGCGGTCGCAGGTAAATTTCTGCATTTCCCGGATTGTTTCGTTCAACAACCCGGTATCAACCCTGCTTTTTGTTCTTTTCCTGTTCTTGTAGGAGGCGATCCCGACAAGCCCGCAGCAGAAAAGGTTTCCATGAATTGGAAAAAACACGATTGAATTGTCGGGTACACGCGCAGGGTGCCTGCCAAGGTAAACGTCGGCAAGCAGAAAGTCGCGGATCCGGTCGAAAAAACGAGCGGCGAAACAATATATTTTTTCGCGGGATTTCATGGGCGAATGTTCTCCAATTGCATACCTTATTCTATTACATTCGTAAATAAAGCTCCTTGATCCGGTCTCGTGTCATGATCTTTTTCCAGCCGGGACCCAGGGCATTTTCCCAGAGCGGTTCCAGCACCAGCGCGACATCCACCATCTTTTCCAGCTTCTCTTTTTCCAAACCGGCTGTGAGGTTTCGAGGAAGGTGTATATCGTTTTTCGCCGTCATCCGGCGAAACTCGGCCACACCTTCCGGATAGAACCGGTCCAGATAATCGAAGGCAATGCAATTGCCGATTCCGTGGTGAAGACCCAGCACGAAAGAGAGCCCGTACGAAAGGGCATGGCACACGCCGACCTGGGAGTAAGCGATGCTCATCCCGCCGCAGTACGAAGCCATCATCAGCTTGTCGTCGCTTTCCGGACCGCCGTCCAAAAACACCTCCCGGCAGAGCCCCAGTGCCGTTTCCCCGTATGCTTTGCTGAACGTGTTGATGAATGTGCCGTTCAGGGATTCCACGGAATGGATATAACAGTCCATCCCCGTATAAAAGCGCTGGTCCGCGGGAGCCCCTTCAAGCAGTTCCGGGTCGAGAACGATCTGGTCAAATACGGTGTGGTCGGAATTTATCCCCAGTTTCTTTTCCGGTCCGGTGAGTACCGTTGTGCGGGAAACCTCGGCGCCGGTACCGGACAGGGTGGGGACGGCGACGTGATAAACCGCCGGATTCCTGATCAGGTCCCAGCCCTGATACGCCGAGGACGGGCCGGGATTCGTCAGCATGAGGGACACCGCCTTGGCAAGGTCCATTGTGCTGCCGCCGCCGATGCCGACAACACCGTCGGGCAATCGTTTGGGGCCTGATTTTGAATAGGTTCGAACCTGTTCCGTCAGGCCGTCAACGTATGTGGTTTTGGGTTCATCATCTACGTTGACACGTATGATTAAATCCGGCTGATGTATCGGGATCCTGTCAATCAGAGCGCTGTCCGAAAATACGTCATCCACCAGAAAGACCATGAAGGAACCCGTGTTCTTTCTCTTTTCGCCGAGAATATCATCAAGCTGATTGAAACAGCCGCGGCCGAAAACAACGCGTGAAACCGTCTTGAAATTTCGAAACATAATTCATTCCTAATTTGTAGATAATAGACATAGGTAACTGGATACAGGGTATAAGGTTCAGGGTTCAGGGTTCAAGGTTCAGGGTTCAGGGTTCAGGGTTCAGGGTTCAGGGTTCAAGGTTCAGGGTTCAGGGTTCAGGGTTCAGGGTTCAAGGTTCAGGGTTCAAGGTTCAGGGTTCAGGGTTC